>CALKXT010000047.1 GCA_938003685.1 uncultured Sulfitobacter sp.
TGCGCAGACACCTCCAAGATCAGGGTGATTGGCCAAAAGGATTGGTTGTTGATCTCTGGGGTTCCGCCACGATGCGCACAGCAGGCGAAGAAGTTGCCATGGCGCTGCACCTTGCTGGGCTGGCCCCAAAATGGGACGAAGGATCAGAGCGCGTTTCCGGCTTTGAAATCCTACCACTCACGTTGCTCAACCGCCCACGAATTGACGTGACTTTGCGGGTATCCGGCCTGTTCCGCGATGTGTTCCCTGGTCTCAGCCAATTGTTTGAAGCAGGGGCCGCCGCCCTTGCGACGCGCGAAGAAGCGCCTGACATGAACCCGTATCTTACCCAAGCCCCCCGCGTGTTCGGCCCTAAACCGGGGCTTTATGGTTTGAATATGGAAAGTGCGCTTACGGATTATTCCGACGAAGGCCGTGCAGCAGCAGGTGAGGCGTGGCTAAAGGGGTCCGAATGGGCGATCAACGCCCAAGGTGACGCGCAACAAGATCGTGCGGGGCTTGAGGCGCGGCTTCATGGTGCTGATGGGTTTGCCCATATCCAAGACCTTACCGAAACTGACGTTCTTTTGGCCTCTGACTACGCCAGCCACGAGGGTGGTTTTGCCGCTGCCATGGCGCATTTAGGTGCCGCTAAACCTGCGATCTATCACGTGGACAGCACTGTCGTCGGCACACCGCGCGCCCGTACCATGCCCGAAGAAATCGCGCGCGTTGTGCGCGCCCGTGCTGCTAACCCTGATTGGGCCAGCGGTATGATGCGGCATGGTTTCCGGGGTGGTGCAGAAATTGCCGCAACACTTGATAACCTCGCCGCCTTTGCGCATCTGACACGCGACGTGCCGGCACATCTGTTTGATCTGTATTTTGACGCCACATTAGGTCGTGATGATTTGGTCGCCTTTATGGAAGCCGAAAACCCGCAGGCCCTCCAAGAAATGCGCGACCGTTTCGCGTCTTTGCGCGATGCGGGCCTTTGGATCACGCGGCGAAACTCTATCAGCGCACTCATGGATGCAGCGGAATGAGTGCCAAACCTCAAATCAAAGGTTGGTGCCCCGGTGCTTTGCGCCCCATGTTGTCGGGTGATGGCTGGGTTGTGCGGGTGCGTCCCTATGGTGGCAGATTGACAGCCGCACAGGCCGAGGGTTTAGCCACGCTTGCTGCGGCACACGGCAATGGCATGCTTGATTTGTCTTCTCGTGGCAATCTTCAGATACGCGGTGTCAAAGAGGCAACTCATGCGACGCTTATCGCAGGGTTACGCGCCTTGTCATTGGTCGATGCGGATGCAAACATCGAGGGTCGTCGCAATATCTTGGTCACACCGTTCTGGCGTGTTGGGGATGAGGCCGAAGTATTGGCTGCACAGCTTACAGAAGCACTTGCGGCATCAGATGCGCCTGCTTTGCCCGGCAAATTTGGGTTTGCCATCGACACAGGCACCCAGCCTGTCCTGCAACAGGCGTCAGCGGATGTTCGAGTGGAACGAGATGCACAGGGCAGAATGATCCTTGTGGCTGATGGGTTTGAATTTGGCAAACACGTGACGCCGGAAACAGCAATCAACGAAGCCATCGCGTTGGCAAGCTGGTTTATGAAGGCGCGCAACGCAGAAACACGTATGGCGCAGGCGTTTCAAAATCACGCCAAACTGCCATCTGATTTTGCAGTGCCGCGTCAACGTCAATCTTATGTTCCGAAACCCGGACAGACACAGTCTGGTAATTTGGTTGCATTGGCATTTGGGCAAACGACATCTGAAACGCTTGCGTCATTGGTAAAATACGGCAGTCTACGTATGACGCCTTGGCGGATGATGATAGTAGAAGACACGCGGCACATCCCACAGGTTGATGGGATCATCACAGACCCCGACGACCCACTGTTGCGCGTCGTTGCTTGCACAGGCGCGCCCGGATGTACCCAAGCGCGGGGAAGTACCCGCGATATTGCAGCCCTGCTTGCCCCTCATGTGGCACTCGATCAAATGCTGCATGTCTCTGGTTGCACCAAAGGTTGCGCACATCCCGGTTCTGCCCCGTTAACAATTGTTGCGACCAAATCAGGATATGACCTGATCCGAAATGGTTCAACGGGCGACGCCCCTGACCAAATAAACCTAACCCCTGACACTCTAATCAAGGCGACCTGATGCCACACACCTATATCACCGACGGCGCTGAGATTTATCGCCAATCCTTTGCCACCATCCGCTCCGAGGCCGCGCTAGGCCGTTTCACGCCTGAAGAAGAAATCGTGGCGGTACGCATGATCCATGCTGCTGGCATGGTGGGTCTTGAAGAACATGTGCGGTTTTCTGATGGCATGGCCATTGCAGCGCGCGCCGCACTTGAGGATGGTGCGCCGATCCTGTGCGACGCCTATATGGTCAGCGAGGGCATCACCCGCAAACGCCTGCCAAAGCAGAACGAAGTGATTTGCACGCTGCGTGACCCAAAGGTGCCTGAGATGGCAAAGGACATGGCAAACACCCGATCTGCGGCAGCGCTTGAGCTATGGCGTCCGCACTTTGCCGGGGCGGTGGTCGCGATTGGCAATGCGCCCACTGCATTGTTTCACCTGTTGAACATGCTCAAAGACCCTGAGTGCCCGCGCCCTGCCGCGATCATCGGATGCCCCGTTGGGTTCATCGGTGCGGCGGAATCCAAAGACGCATTGATGCAAGACTTGCCAGTGCCGTCCATGATCGTACAAGGACGTCTGGGCGGATCTGCGATCACGGTCGCAGCCATCAACGCGCTTGCCAGCAGAGTGGAATAAACGATGGGTAAAGTTATTTGTGCAGGCCTAGGGCCAGGTGATCCCGAACTGATGTCGGTAAAGTCTGATCGGATGATCCGCGGTGCCAAGCACCTTGCGTATTTCCGCAAGAAAGGCCGTGCCGGGCAGGCCCGCACCATCGTCAAGGACATGTTGCGCGATGATGTGATCGAATACCCAATGGAATACCCGGTCACCACTGAACTGCACTTTAGCTCGGATGAATACAAACAGCTGATGATCGACTTTTACGCTGAATGGGCGGACAAGCTGGACACTTTGGCGCGCGACCACGATGTTGTCGTTCTTTGCGAAGGCGACCCATTTTTCTATGGTTCGTTCATGCATCTGCACACTCGCTTGCAAGGGCGCGCCGAGGTCGAGGTGCTACCGGCGATTCCGGGTATGGTTGGCTGTTGGAACGCACTGGATACACCCTTCACATGGGGTGACGATGTGATGACGGTTCTGATGGCTACGCTGCCAGAAGACGATCTGGTCAGCCACATGTCCCGCGCCGATGCGCTGGTCATAATGAAAACTGGACGTAACCTTCCAACTGTGCGCCGTGCGTTGGCCGCCACTGGCCGTTTGGACGATGCGTGGTTGGTTGAAAAAGGCACGATGCCGGGCCAACGTGTCGCGAAACTGGTTGATGTTGATGATGCGGACTGCCCGTACTTTGCAATTGTTCTGGTACATGGTCAGGGCCGCAGACCAGAGGCCGCAGAATGACAGGTTGGATTGCCATAGCAGGCCTAGGGCCGGGACGTGAGGACCTAGTCACACCAGAAGTTAACGCAGCGTTGGCACAAGCCACGGACGTTATCGGTTATATCCCCTACGTTGCGCGCGTCGCTCCACGTGCTGGGTTGAACCTACACCCGACAGACAACCGTGTTGAGATCGACCGCGCACTGCATGCGCTACAACTGGCCGCGTCTGGCGCACGGGTTGTTGTGGTGTCATCTGGTGATCCGGGTGTGTTTGCAATGGCGTCGGCTGTGTTTGAAGCTGTTGAAAACAATCCTGAATACATCCAAACAGATATTCGTGTGCTGCCGGGCATTACCGCCATGCTGGCCGCCGCCGCCGCCGCTGGTGCGCCTTTGGGGCATGATTTCTGCGCGATCAACCTTAGTGACAACCTCAAACCGTGGGCGATTGTTGAACGACGTTTACGTCTGGCTGCACAGGCTGACTTTGCGATGGCGTTTTATAATCCACGTTCAAAATCGCGTCCCCATCAGTTCACTGAATGCCTGAACATCCTGCGTGAGGAATGTGGCTCAGATCGCCTGATCACTTTCGCTCGTGCGGTAAGCACCCCAGAGCAGGCCATCAATACTGTCACCTTGGGTGACGCGACACCGGAAATGGCAGATATGCGAACGGTCGTATTGGTGGGTAATTCAGCGACGAAATACGTTGGGCGATACGTCTATACACCGCGGTCCGCACTGTGATTCAGCCACGCCATCACTTCGGCCACGTCTTTGGCGATGTTGTTCCCGGGCAAGGGCGGTCGATCTGCCATGATCACAGGCAGACCCAACATGCGCGCGGCGTCCAGCTTTGCTTGCGCGCCAATACCGCCCGCGTTCTTGGCAACGACATGCGTGATGGCATGTTCTTGCATCATTGTTTTGTCGTCTTGGGTGGTAAATGGTCCCCGCGCCAACAGAACCGTGGTGCTTGGCAACGGCAGCGTTGCGTCAGGCGCATCGACCAATCGCAAAACATAATGATGCTGCGGCTTGGCTGCAAACAAACCAATCTGCTGTTTTCCAATCGCGAGAAACACGCGGGCGGGCGCGTCGGGCAAAGTGGCAGGGATATCTTCTATGCGTGGCACCAGCGTCCAGTTGTCACCGTTTTGCGCAGCCCACGGCGGGCGCTCCAACCGGATCAGCGGCAGCGCCAATTTGCGGCATGCTTGATGCGCATTTGCGCTCATCCCGGCGGCAAAAGGGTGGGTGGCATCGATTACATGGGTGATGTTTGTGTCGCACAGGTATGCGATCAATCCAGTTACGCCACCAAACCCACCAATGCGCGTTGTCAACGGTTGGGAAACAGGCGAATTCGTACGTCCCGCATAGGAATAGACGGCATCAATGCCAGCTTCGACCAGCGCTTTGGCCATCTGGCCCGCTTCGGTTGTGCCACCCAACAAAAGGACGCGCATGATGGGTGATCCTTGGCTTAGTATCATCGGAATGGCTGACGATAGCGCGGCAAACCTGCCCTCTGCAAGCCGTGCCGCACTAGATGCGGCAGACGTGATATTCGGCGGACCGCGCCATCTGGAACTGGCGGGTGCAGGCGCGCGCGGACATCCGTGGCCCATCCCATTTTCAATTGACCCGGTATTGGTGCAACGTGGCAAAAGGGTTGCGGTACTGGCCTCTGGTGATCCATTTTGGTTTGGCGCGGGTGGCAGCTTGTCAGCGCATCTTGATCCCAGCGACTGGCAAGTATTTCCAGCCCCCTCTACATTTTCAATCATCGCAGGTCATTTGGGTTGGCGGTTGGAAGAGATCACATGCCACGGCCTGCACGCAGCGCCATTTGCGCGCCTGCGTGGTGTATTGGCACCGGGCAAGCGCCTGATTTGTCTGGTACGCGATGGCGATGCGCCCCGCTTATTGGCGAACTGGCTGACCAATCAAGGGGCGGGCGAAGCCAATTTATGGATATGTGAGCGCATGGGCGGTACTTCGCAACGTGTACGAACAAGCACCGCCGCCGCGTTTGACTTAGATGATGTCGCCGCACCGGTTGCGGTGGCCGTTCAACTGCCCATGGGTGTTGGCCTGTCGCGCGCATCTGGTTTGCCGGATGATAGCTTTGCCCACGATGGGCAGATCACCAAGCGACCTGTGCGTGCGCTGACCCTATCTGCGCTTGCGCCAAAATCGGATGAACTCTTGTGGGATATTGGCGCTGGATCAGGCTCAATCTCGGTGGAATGGTGTCTGGCCGGTGGACGTGCGGTTGCGTTTGAACAACATGAAACGCGCGTTGCAAACATCACGCAAAACATCAATGATTTTGGTATTGAGTATCGGATGAACGTCATCCACGGCGATGCGGGCACTGGCCTGCGCGATCAACAATTGCCAGATGCCGTATTCATTGGCGGTGGTGGCAACGCGGCTTTGTTCGAACAATTGTTTGAATTGCTGCCCAAGGGAACCCGCATCGTGGCGAATGGCGTGACGTTGGAAACCGAAAGCCTGCTTGCTGGCCTTCACGCCGACAAAGGCGGTGACCTGTTGCGCATCGAACTGGCCCAAGCGGCACCATTAGGTCGGATGCGGGGCTGGCAATCGGCCCGCCCTGTTGTGCAGTGGAGCGTTACACTGTGAGATTTGTAGGCATCGGATTTCGCAGCGCGGCGGACTTGTCCAGCTTGCAAGACGCCCTGCAACAGGCACTTGTACAAGCAGGCGGTGGCGGCGTGGATGCGCTGGTCACAGAAGCGGCCAAAGCCCGTGAAAAAGTGTTCCGCGAATTGGCGCAGGTGATGGGTGTGCCGGGAATGGGCGTCACGCAAACAGATATTGCTCAGATGATCACACCGACACAATCGGTGCGCATCCAAGATAAATTTGGCACTGGATCATTGGCCGAAGCTGCCGCATTGGTGGCAGCAGGCCCCGGTGCGCGATTGCTTGCAGAACGGGTGATCTCAAGCGATGGTATGGCCACTGCGGCCATTGCAGAGAATTAAGGGGAACGACGGCGTGACAGTACATTTTATCGGCGCGGGGCCGGGTGCGCCCGACCTTATTACATTGCGTGGGCGTGACCTGATCGCGGCCTGTCCCGTATGTCTTTATGCAGGATCGCTGGTTCCCGAAGCCTTGCTGGCGCATTGCCCCAAAGACGCAGAAGTTGTGAATACAGCACGCATGTCGCTGGATGAAATCATGGACGTTATCGCCAAAGCAGATGCGGCGGGCCATGATATCGCGCGTTTGCATTCTGGTGACCTATCGGTCTGGTCTGCGATGGGTGAACAACTGCGCCGTTTGCGGGGTTTGGGCATCGCTTATGACGTGACGCCGGGTGTGCCGTCATTTGCTGCTGCTGCCGCTGAACTTGGGGCTGAACTGACCCTGCCGGGTGTTGTGCAATCGGTGATCCTGACGCGGACATCAGGCCGCGCCACGGCGATGCCCGATGGTGAAATGCTTGAAAATTTTGCCAAGACTGGTGCGACATTGGCGATCCATTTGTCCGTGCATGTGTTGGATAAGGTGATTAATGAACTGACCCCACACTACGGTGCTGACTGCCCCGTTGCCGTTGTGTGGCGTGCCAGTTGGCCAGATCAGCGCATCGTCAAAGCGACGTTGGCAACCTTACAAACAGCCATTGGCGCAGAAATGGAGCGTACGGCGCTGATCCTTGTTGGTCACGCCCTAGGATCAGAAGATTTTGGCGAAAGCCGCCTGTATGCAGGGGATTATGATCGTCGATTCAGACCTGTTGGCACAGACCCCAGATTTCCGGAGACCGCAGAATGATCCCCCCCGGCCTTCTCATTTCCGCACCCGCATCTGGCACTGGCAAAACTACGTTGATGCTGGGCCTTCTGGCGGCGCTCAAAGAACAGGGTGTGAATGTCCAGCCATTCAAAAGCGGCCCAGATTATATTGATCCCGCGTTTCATACCGCTGCATCAGGGCGTGCGTCATTCAACCTTGATAGCTGGTCGATGGACCGTGCCCGCATTGATGGTCTTGTGGGAAATGCCATGGGCGCTGATCTGATCCTCGCAGAGGGGTCGATGGGCCTGTTTGACGGTGTCGCAATACCGGGTGCCTGCGGGAATGGTGCAAGTGCGGATGTGTCGGCAATGATGGGCTGGCCCGTTGTTTTGGTGCTGGATGTGTCTGGTGCGGCCCAATCGGTTGCAGCCACGGCGCTGGGTTTCAAGACGATGCGCCCAGATGTGAAATTAGCTGGTGTCGTATTGAACCGCGTTGCATCACCGCGTCACGAGGCGCTGGTACGTGTCGGGATGGCAAATGTGGGAATCCCTGTCCTAGGGTCGCTACCGCGCAGAACGACAATTGAGATGCCTGAACGCCATCTCGGATTGGTGCAGGCGGGTGAACAGGAAAACCTACCGCAGCTTTTGGCAGAGGCTGCTGCATTTGTGTCCGAGCATGTAGACATCGCGGCACTTCGCGCAGCGGCAACTGGGATCATAAGTGATGCACCACCCCCAGCAAAAATACCGGCACCCGGCGGACGTATCGCACTGGCCCAAGACAATGCTTTCGCTTTTGTTTATCCGCACCTTTTGGCCGGGTGGCGCGCAGCGGGCGCGGAAATCATACCGTTCTCACCGCTAGCCGATGAAGCTCCAGACATGAGTGCGGATGTGTGTTGGCTCCCGGGTGGCTATCCTGAATTACACGCTGGGAAATTGGCTGCGGCGGTTAACTTCCGCACTGGGTTACAGGCTTTTGCGCAGACCAAACCAGTGCATGGTGAATGTGGTGGCTACATGGCGATGGGTGCGGGTATCATCGACAAAGAAGGCACGCGGCATGAAATGGCAGGGCTATTGGGGCTTGAGACGTCTTTTGCCAAACGCAAAATGCACCTTGGGTATCGCAAAGCAGACCTGAACGCTGCGATCCCCGGTCATAACGCGCGCGCGCGCCTGCGGGGCCACGAATTTCATTACGCCAGCATCTTGGCAGAACCTGACGCGCCTTTGGCACATATCACCGACAGCAATGATCTGGATGTGCCCGAAACCGGATCGGTGCGCATATTCGACGGCGGTGGACGTGCCACGGGGACGTTTTTTCACATGATAGCCGAGGCACCATGAGTGGCTTTGTCTCCTTTGTTTCATCTGGTCCAGGTGATCCGGAACTGTTGACGGTCAAGGCTGTGGATCGATTGCAGAATGCCGAGGTTGTACTGTTTGATGATCTAAGTTCAGGACCGATATTGGAACATGCCAAACCGGATGCTGACCTGATTGGCGTGGGTAAACGGGCAGGGCGCGCGTCCCCCAAACAAGATCACGTCAGCCGAGTGTTGGTTGAACACGCCCAAGCAGGCCTGCGCGTTGTGCGGTTGAAATCTGGCGACAGCGGCATGTTCGGGCGGTTGGAAGAAGAGATCGTAGCCCTGCAAGCAGCAGGTATCTCGTTTGAGATTATTCCCGGTGTGACGTCGGCCTCTGCGGCGGCGGCAACGGCGGGTATTCCTTTAACGCGCCGCCTTACTGCGCGACGTGTGCAGTTTATCACAGGTGCGGATGTCACAGGTGACCTGCCCGTTGATGTGAATATGGCCGCCTTGGCCGACCCGATGGCAACCACTGTTGTCTATATGGGCAAGCGCACGTTTGCGGGCTTGGCTGCGCGTTTGATCGAACATGGGTTGCCCGGCGATACACCTGCGATGCTGGCCGAGGCGGTGTCGACCCCAGCAGAAAAAGTGCAGCGGTTCACCATTGCCACGCTTGCCACACATCTGGAAACAACCACCAGCACCACGCCTGCCTTGATCTTTTATGGCCCCTTGGCGGAGCTTGACGGGTGAAGGTATTTGTTTGCGCGACCTGCACAGTGGACGGTGGTTTTGTCGATGTGATGCGCGACGGACTACCTAACCTAAACGTCATCAGTGTCGACTGCATGTCGGGTTGCACCCGCGCGCAAACAGTGGCGTTTCGCAGCCCCGGCAAAGTGGCGTATTTGTTTGGTGATATCACAGCAGATGATATGGTCGATTTGCAAAATTTCGCGCAGCTTTATCAGGCATCACAGGACGGCACCTTTGCGGATGCCCGCGTGCTGGGCAATTTGCGGACCAAAGCCATCGCACGGATACCGGGATGAATATGCACCTCACTTTGATCGGCATCGGCACTGGCAACCCAGAGCACCTGACCCTGCAAGCGATCCGCGCGATCAATGAGCAGGATTTGATCCTGATCCCACACAAAGGCGAAGGAAAGGCTGACCTCGCTGAACTGCGCCGGGCGATTTGTGACGAAGTACTGACCAACACTGCCACAAAGATTGTGGAGTTTGATCTGCCGGTCCGGGATGAAAACACGGCTGACTATCGCAAGCGCGTTGATGATTGGCACGATGCGATTGCACTGACATGGCGGTCTGCGATGGCAGCCAACCCCGGCGCTAAAAAAGTCGCATTGCTGGTTTGGGGTGATCCATCGCTTTATGACAGCACTCTACGCATCGCCGCTCGGCTTGACCCGGCACCTACGCTTGACGTCATCCCCGGCATCACTTCACTGCACGCGCTAACAGCCGCCCATGCGATCCCTGTGAACGATATCGGCGCACCGTTTCTCGTGACCACCGGACGGCGGTTGCGAGATGAAGGGTGGCCCGCAGGTGTGGATACTGTTGTGGTCATGCTGGACGGGGCCTGTGCGTTTCAATCTTTGCCATCTGAAAATTTGCATATCTGGTGGGGCGGATATGTAGGCATGAAAGAACAGATTATCTGCGAAGGGCCTGTTGCGGATGTTGGTGAGAAGATCGTAGCGATGCGGGCCGAAGCACGTGCGCATCATGGTTGGATCATGGATATCTATATTTTGCGCAAACTACCCTGAAGGGACGCGCACACATCGCCCACCCTCAATCTTAGGTGCTTGGATCCACTTTGCCGCGCATGGCTTTGACCTCGCCTCTGACTTTCTTTGCCTTAAGGCGTCGTTTCTTTGACCCCAAAGTTGGCCGTGTGGCGATGCGCCTTTTTGGGGGCGTCAGGGCATTTTTGATCAATTCCGCCAATCGTTCACGCGCGATATCGCGATTGCGTGCTTGTGATCTGGTTTCGTCACATTGAATGACCAACGCCCCTTCGTTTGTCCATCGCCGCCCAGCCAAACGGCGCAGGCGGGTTTTGACGGGTCCAGCAAGGGACGGGGATGTTGCCGCCTCAAACCGCAGTTCAACGGCAGAAGATACCTTGTTTACATTCTGCCCACCCGGCCCAGAGGCGCGCATGAAGCTTTCAGTGAGTTCCCAATCTTGCAGGGCGATAGTGTCGGTAATGCGTAACATGTCGCCAACATCGCATGACAGTTGGACAAGGTGAAGGGCGCGCAACGAAACGAAATGGGCCGCCCCGGTAACGGAGCGGCCCAATCGAATGGTTTAAGGAGGTGGGATCGGTTAGACCGACGATCCACTTCAGTGGTTTAGACTGCCAAGGATTGCCCTAGCAGATACCCTCCAAAGCTGTTCCGACACCTCGCTCCAGTACCTTTCTTGACACTAGATCACCTCCTTTACATTTGTTGAACTCAACAGAAACTTTGCACAGGTTTCCCCAAACGCAAAGCACTTTTTTAGGCGGTGATTTAAACGGCGGCGTTGACGTTACGCCGCACGCATTAATTTCGCTGTGATCATGCGGAATGGCACAAGTGCCGCCAGCGCGATACATAGCTTTACAGCCCAATCTGCCACGGCCAGTGAAACCCAAAGGGGTGCAATGGGGCCAGCCCCCAGCAACGGCAGTATTTCCGCCGCCCAAGACACATCTGTGGCAGGGTGAATGAAAGACAAGCTGCCAGAGAACGCGATGCTAAAGAAGAGTGCCGTATCGATGCTGCTGCCGATCAAAGTGCTGATCAGTGGGGCACGCCACCATTTTCCATCCCGAAGTGCGGCAAAAATTGACACATCAAACAGCTGTGCAACAAGGAAAGCCACGCCAGAACCGATAGCGATGCGCAAGGTGACCAATGGGCCGAATTCGCCCATGATTTGTGTGCCGATAAGTGAGCAGATCAGCCCAACAACAAAACCAACCAGCACAACACGGCGCGCGGCAGATGCGCCATAAACGCGGTTCATGATATCAGTAACCAAAAAGGCAAAGGGATAGGTGAACGCCCCCCATGTCAGCCACTGGCCATATAGAAATTGGACAAGAATATTAGACGCCACAACGATTGTGGCCATGGCAAGGATGCCGGGAAGGTATGTGCGTGTCATATGTAAACCGTTTTTTGCAAGGGTGCGGCGACTTGGCCTGCGGGAATCGCAGACTAGGGCGCTTTACGGTCTTGATGCGCTGGACGCAACCTATTGCGTGACGACAAACTCAAGGACTTGAGTGCGCTGGATCGATAGAAAGTTGTCGTCTGATATAAGAGTAAGGATTGTCTGACCGGCACCGTCACGCCAGACACTGATCGCCTCAAGGTTGTCAAAACGACCGGGGACAGAGGTCAACAACGTCACTTCGCCCCATTTCGCCGCACTTGGGTCAAAACGTCGAATACGCGATCTAAACCCCAAAGGTGTTGCCGCCCGTTCCAGCAGATACAGCAGTCCAGTATCGTCAAAATCGGCACCCACAGGCAAAAAGGGTCCACGCCGCGGAATGTGAGCCACGATCCGCCATTCATTGTTGTTAAGTGTGTACACAGGAAAGGGCGATTTGCGACCACCAGACTTTTCAGGCAGGGCGTAGAGCATCCCGTGGGGATCAATTGCTAACGCCTCTAGACCCGCGTTCGGCTCAAACCGGGCAAAATCAGATGCCCCGACATACTTTGTCGTTCGCCCAGTGTTCAGGTCCAAATGTGTCACACGATGATCATGCTCAAACGAGATAAAAGCTTGCCCATTCTGGTCAATGGCAAGCCCTTCGGCGTCGGTGCGCTTGCCCTTTAGAGGATTGCCGCTGGCATATTTCAACGACGTTTGGCCAAGCACTTGTATCTTGGTAAAGGCGCCATTTTTGCGGATCATGCTCCCATGAACCAAGCTGCCTTTATCGGTGATCAGTGTAATGCGCGCACCATCAGCGCTGACCTCAGCCCCAGAAAAGCCGCCAAACCATGGGTTCGACAGTGACCAGCTTACGTTGGACACCAGCCGTGCCTTTGGATCAGCCAGCGCTGCAAACGGGATGCAGCAGGCCAACCCAATTGTTAACAGGACTTTGGCAAGGATTAGTTGTCCAGAACGGATTTGCATTGTGCGGGCAAGTCAGCGAGCAACAATTCACGCCTGGGTTTTGGCTTTGGCGCGTTTGGGTCTCTGGGTTTAGCTTTGGGTGGGTTCAGGATGTTGGCCTGCCATTCGCGCGCATCAGCGCAACCATCCCCGGCAGGTGGTGGCGTCTGATTGGTGCAGCCGCGCGCGCCTTTGGGACATCCTAGGCGCACGTGAAAATGATAGTGGTGACCGTACCATGGGCGGATTTTGCGCAGGTAAGCGCGGTTACCTTTTTCATCAGCACACATTTGCACCTTGGCACCCGGAAATACAAAGATACGTTCAACGCGCGGATCTTCTGCTGCTGCTTTTAGGATTTCATGGTGCGCGCGTGTCCAGCTGCTGTTGACGTAGGCACCATTCGCGCGGCGTGTTGAAATGGACGAAATATTCTCACGCTGTTTGCGTGACAGGTCCAGAGACTTGGCTGGCAACATCCAAATATCTGCATCAAGACCAATTTGGTGACTACGGTGTCCCGTTAACATTGGGCCGCCACGTGCTTGGCTCATGTCACCGACATATAGGCCTGCCCAACCGGGTTGCTGCGCGGCTTTGACGCTCAACTTCTTTACCATATCGATGGTTTCAGGATGCGCCCAGTTGCGATTGCGCGACAGCCGCATCGCCTGCCATGTTGGCCCCGTTTCAGGCAATTCCATACCACCAGCAAGGCACCCCTTGGCGTAACTGCCATAGGCGGCCGGTGATTGGGACGATGCAGAGCTTTTAGCACCAAAGAGTTTTTTGGCCTGCACATTGCTTAGCGCGCCACCGGATGACCCGATGGTGGGCAAGATCACGGATTTGCCACTGATATCTTTGCTGGACTTGCCGCCGCCACAAGCAGTTAACGTCAGCGCAAGTGCAACACCGCAAATAAGGCGTGTAAGGATCATTTTTCAAAATCTCCGTTCGGTTTAACCCATGCTAGCAGAACCAGCCCCAAGATGAACAGGCCCACGACAGGCGTAATACCAAGGCGTTGGCTGCCTGTGATATCGGTTGTAACCGCGATGAGCGCAGGTGCTATGAAAGCCGTCGCTTTGCCTGACAGCGCATAAAGACCAAAGGATTCGGTCATCCGTTCTGGATTGCCTTGGCGCGTCATCATGTTGCGTGATGATGCTTGCAATGCACCACCTGCCGCCCCAATTAGCGCACCTGCGACATAGAACATGATATCAGGCAGGGCAGACCCTTCTGGGACGTTTACCCACAAAACGGAAGTAGGGGTGAGTGAGATGATCAAGCAGGCAGTGAAGATCAGTATGATACAGCAAAAGACAATCACCGGCATGGGGCCAAATCGACGATCAACGCGGCCACCAATGACACAAAAAACTGCGCCAGAAATTGCTGCAAGAATCCCAAAAATGCCTATCTTCTGGATCGACCACTCCAGCACACCGGATGCGTACAAACCGCCAAAGGTGTACATGCCATTCAAGGCATCCCTGTAAAACATCGATGACCCCAGGTACGCCATCAATGAAGGGTGGCGCGGTAAATCTCGCAAGGTTTGGCTAAGATCGCGAATACCTTTGCCAAGCTTATAGCGTGCAGCGGCAGGTTTTGGCGTATCGCGCATGAACATGAAAAACGGAATCATAAACACAGCATACCAAATCGCTGTCAGCGGCCCGACGGCGCGGGTGTCAGCCTTTGTAATAGGGTCCAGACCAAAGAGCGGTGAAAACCCTGCCATTGTTTTGCCGTTTGCCCCACTTTGAAACAGGGCGATGATGACAATCAACGCCAACACCCCGCCAGCATAGCCAAAGGCCCAACCATCCCCAGAAATGCGCCCACGCTCATCGGCGTCCGGCGACAGTTCTGGCAAATAGGCATTGGTAAAGATTGTCGCGAACTCCATCCCGATCAGGCCAATGCCAAAAAAGAACAATGCCCAAATTACAGAGAAATCTTGCGGTGCAGTCCACCAAAGCGCACCTGCCCCGACGACATAGAGCGTCGAAAATAGCCATATCCATGGCAGACGCTTGCCAGATGAATCTGCGACAGCCCCAAGAATGGGCGCAAGTATCGCGATGGTGATGCCAGCAATTGCCAATCCGTAGCCCCAATAGGCCTGCGCCTGTGCCTTGGCGGCAGATAGGTCCATGCCACCCTCAACCAGCGCAGCAGTCGCAGTTTGGGCAAAGTAAGGGCCAAAGATAAACGTCAACATCAACGTATTATACGGCTGGCTGGCCCAATCGAAAAAGTACCAACCCCAGATGCGCTTGCGTGCTGTGATGTTTGCCATATCAAACCCGTTCTTTGTTACCTGACGGTAGAGCAGGGCAGCGGGTTGTACGCAAGTTAAGCTTTTAGGCTACCGCGTCCTGCATCGGTGGCCATGGGCGGTGCGCGTCGGCAGCGCACCATTCAACTACCCAGTCAGGCATGGGCGGTGAGGTTGTGGGTTGATCCAATGCAGTCAGGACACGTTCAGGTGCGATAATGCCGTTCTTGTCGGTCACCGCAGAGCGATACAGAACATGGCTCGCGCATTCGCCGTTTCGTTTCCACATGCTTTGTTCCAGATAGATAAACTTGTCATCCCAGCACAACGCCCGGCTGCGCATCTCGAAACGCTCAAATCCGCGAATACGACGACGAAACCGGGTTGATGTACCCGCCATGGTCAACCCCCATCCCTCACGCTTGAGCATCCCGAGCATTCCTGCGCGTTGTGCCATTGCGGTGCGACCCAGATCATAGAGCGACAAGGCGCGACCGTTGTTCAGCTCTAGCCAAACGTCCAGATCATGGGGCCAGCAGATGTGCTGGCTGATGTGAACCTCGGTCAGAGTTTTAAGTGGGGGCTGACGGCTCGCCAGCCAAACGTCTTTGATCATGCGAACAAATGGGAACATATTGGCGTCTCCTTTGCCCCCTCAGGTACATTCGGACACGGCGGCGTCAACCATGAACCTCGCGGCACTCTTGCGGTTTAGCGTCACGGCGCTTAATTGACATGCACCACCTTGAAAGGGTCTGCCATGACATCGCTTTTTGAAATCTTGATGCTGCTGTTGAACATCGTTTGGTTCATCATCATCGCGCATGTAATCATGTCTTGGTTGATCAATTTCCAGGTGCTGAATTTACGTCAGCCTCTGGTTGCGCAAATCTGGGATGGTCTGAACCGTTTGCTGGAACCTGTCTATAGCCGTGTACGTGCCTTCCTTCCTGCTGTGGGTGGTCTTGATCTTGCTCCATTGGTTGTTTTGATCTCAGTTGCGATTCTAAGGATCGTTTTGATCAATAATGCTGCGGCGTTCTACTAGGCTAATACTGCTTTTGTATATTTTCAGAACAATGAAGCGCAAGGCCTTGTTCACCTATTCTTAGTGTGGGAGTCTGCACAAAAGAGCAGATAATTTGCAGGTCCCCACATGAATTCCAGCGCTGCCACGCTGATACGTGATGTATTCGGCTTTGACGCGTTCCGCCCCGGTCAACAAGAAATTGTTGAGGCGGTGACTGCGGGTGAAAACGTGTTGGCAATCATGCCCACGGGTGGCGGTAAATCGCTGTGCTTCCAATTGCCTGCGTTGATGCGTGATGGTGTAACAGTTGTCATTTCGCCTTTGATTGCTTTGATGCGCGATCAGGTGCGGTTTTTGCAAGAGGCGGGCGTGTCAGCGGGTGCATTAACCTCTGGCAACACACCCGAAGAAACCGATGCCGTTTGGGAGGCTTTAGAGGCTGGCACACTCAAGTTGCTTTACATGGCCCCAGAGCGGCTCGCGGCAGGATCAGCAATGGGAATGCTGCGGCGCGTGAACGTACAGATGATCGCTGTGGACGAGGCGCATTGCGTCAGCCAATGGGGGCATGATTTCCGCCCTGATTATCTGCGCATTGGTGAGTTGCGGCGCAGTTTGAACGTGCCACTGGCGGCGTTCACTGCCACTGCAGATGCCGAAACGCAGGCAGAGATTGTTCAAAAGCTGTTTGATGGGGCATCACCCCGCGCGTTTCTACGCGGCTTTGATCGTCCGAACATTCACCTCGCTTTTGCCGCCAAAAACAAACCGCGTGACCAGATTTTGAATTTTGCTGCAGCCCGCAAAGGGCAATCCGGCATCGTCTATTGCGGCACGCGGGCAAAGACCGAAGGGCTGGCCAAGGCATTGCGCGATCAGGGGCAGTCGGCTTTGCACTATCATGGCGGTATGGAGGCCGAGGATCGCCGTATTGCAGAGCGACGGTTCCAGCAAGAAGACGGGCTGATCGTCGTGGCTACTGTCGCCTTTGGGATGGGCATTGATAAGCCGGATATCCGCTGGGTCGCTCATGCTGATCTGCCCAAATCCATTGAATCCTATTACCAAGAAATTGGGCGCGCTGGGCGTGATGGCGCACCTGCCGAAACGCTGACGTTATTTGGGGCTGATGATATTCGTCTGCGCCGCAGTCAGATCGACGAGGGGTTGGCACCGCCTGAACGGCGCAGTGCAGATCATGCGCGCTTAAATGCGCTTTTGGGGCTGGCAGAAGCATTGGAGTGTCGACGCAAAACGCTGCTTGGGTATTTCGATGAAACCGGGATTACCTGTGGCCGTTGTGACCTATGTGATGCTCCTGCCGACGTGTTTGACGGCACCACAGCTGTGCGCAAGGCACTATCTGCGATCTTGCGCACTGAGGAATGGTTTGGCGCAGGGCATTTGATTGATATTCTGTTAGGTATTGAGACCGACAAGGTAACGCAGCGCGGCCACACAAGCCTGCCGACATTCGGTGTCGGTACTGAATATGACCGCCGCCAATGGCAGGCTGTGTTTCGTCAGATGATGGGTCATGATCTGATCCGCCCTGACCCAGAACGCCATGGCGCGCTGCGGATGACAGATGCCGCATTGCCGATCTTGCGAGATGAGGCCAAGATTAGCCTACGCCGGGATTCGATCAAGGCGGCATCAGCCACACGCAGGCCCGCCGTTAAGGAAATGGTGAGCGAAGAGGATGCGCCCTTGCTTTCCGCGCTCAAGGCCAAGCGGCGGGGGCTGGCCGAGGCCGCCAAAGTACCTGCTTATATTATTTTCAATGACCGTTCCTTGATCGAGATGGCAGAAACCCGGCCTCGCGATTTGGACGGTATGGCGCGCATTGGTGGTGTGGGTGCGAAAAAATTGGAAACCTATGGAAAAGCCTTCCTTGAGGTGATCAACGGTGAAGTTGAACAAATGCACCCGACCAGGCGTAAACTTGCAGGCCGTGAGGCGGGGACAGTTTATGATCAGTTGTTGCAGGTGCAGGCCGATCTGGCACGTGGTGAGGCGGGGGCGGACAAACCAATGTCGTGTTCTGCATCAGTTTTGGCCAAGGTTGCGCAACTGCGAAACGCTGATGATGGCGCGCTCAAAAGGCTGCTAGGTGAAAGACACGCCGAACGATTTGGCCCGGCATTTCTGGACGTTCTGCGAGACGCGGGCTAGATCACGTAATACGCGCAAAAAGGGGACTTAAAATGCTGGTTGTTATATCGCCTGCCAAACGATTGGATTGGGACGCACGTGACGTTGACGTCACGCAGCCGGACTTTCAGGAAGATGCCGTGCGGTTGGTCAAGACAGCGCGCAACCTGACATTGGGAAACCTTAAAGGTTTGATGAACCTCTCTGATGACCTTGCCCGATTGAACCGCGATCGATTTGCCGCGTTTGAGGCAGAACCGTCTGCGGATATGACCCGCCCTGCGGCATTGGCGTTTGCTGGGGATACCTATCAAGGTCTGGAGGCCGCGACCCTAGATGCTGATGAAATGGTCTGGGCACAGGACCATTTGCGTATTTTGTCTGGTCTATATGGCGTGTTGCGCCCCTTGGACGCGATCCAACCCTATCGTCTGGAAATGGGTAGCCGTTTGAAAACCCGGCGTGGCGGCAACCTCTATGACTATTGGCGCGATGATTTGTCTAAGGCGTTGAATGAACAGGCATCGGCTGTTGGAAGCGACGTGTTGGTCAATTGTGCCAGTCAGGAATATTTTGGCGCAGTCGCGCTCAAGGCGTTGAAATTGCGGGTGATCACACCACAATTTATGGAAGACAAAGGCGACGGAAAAGGCCCAAAGATCGTGAGTTTTTTTGCTAAAAAAGCCCGCGGTGCCATGGCACGTTTTATTGTCCAGCATCGTTTGACAGAGGCAGATGCACTACGGGATTTTGATCTGGGTGGATACGTCTGGCAAAGTGAGACATCCACACCCGACCGTCCGGTTTTTGTCCGCCCCTATCCGGTGGCCTGAAGCGTTTCACGGCGAATTGGCGGGGTAACATCTGTTCCGCATGCTGCTTCAATTTGCGCAATGATTTCAGGTTTTCGCAAAGGCTTGGTGAGGTAGTGGTCAAGACCCGCTGCCAAAATCCCTTCATCATCGCCTTCCATCGCGTGCGCAGTAACAGCAACAATTGAAACGTGGCCGCCAGTTCTTTCTTCAAGCGCGCGAATGGCTTTTGTCGCTTGTTTCCCATCCATTTTGGGCATCGAGATATCCATGAATATGATGTCTGGCACAAATCTTTGAAACAAGGTCACGGCTTCTTCTCCATTGTCGGCAAAAGCCAATTCAATATCCAAGCCTTTGACCATCTTGCGAAACACTAGTTGATTAGTCTTATTATCTTCTGCGGCAAGCACGCGCAGTTTTCGTAAAGTGACGGGTGTAGTTTCGGAAAGCTGTGGTGTTGAAGGAGCCGGAGTAAGTATTAAAGTCTCAAGGCGTTCAAACAATTCTTGGCGCGGCACAGGTTTTTGTAGCACGGCCTGAACATGAGATTTTGCAGGATCTTTTTCGGCTTGGTTCGGGTTCGAGCTGAGCAAAAAGATAGGAACGCCATACCCCTTTGCGCGCACAGTTTTAGCCAACTCGAGACCGTCCATTTCGGGCATGTTGTGATCTGTTAAGATCAAATCGATATCAGTATCTAAATTTTTCAACGCCTCTGCGCCGCTCGAACACGATGTTACACCGATGCCCAACCTTTCCAGTTGTCTTTCGAGGATGTCCCGATTGATTGTAGTGCCATCAACAATCATGACCCGCCGCAACCCTTCTGGCAGCGCGCGGTGTTCAGGGTGCAATGCACCTGCTGGATCCATCACAACCTTAAAGCCAAAACATGATCCGATGCCTTCTTCGGATTTGACCCAAATTTTGCCACCCATCATTTCAATCAAACGCTGCGAGATCGCAAGGCCAAGACCCGTGCCGTCAAACTGACGGTTTCTTTCATTCTCAACTTGATTGAATTCACCAAAGATATGATCGACCATGCTTTCTGGAATACCGATGCCGGTGTCTTCGATGGTGATGTGCAACGTAACATTCCCAGCCACTTCATCCGGTACACCCGTCACGCGGACCAGCACGTGACCAGTGGTTGTGAACTTGACCGCATTGCCTACCAAATTTGTCAGCACCTGTCTGATGCGCCCAGGGTCGCCAATCAGTTCAGTGGGAAGGAACATGTCGTAATCCATCAACAAGGAAAGCCCCTTGTTGCGCGCTGATGTTTGCAACAGCATCAGGACTTCTTGAATCGCCCGTTCAAGGTCAAAAGGTTGTGGATGCAGATCCAACTTCTTTGCTTCAATTTTTGAATAATCAAGCACGTCGTTGATGATCACCAATAGCGCCTCACCAGAGTTCTTGATCGTATCAACATAGAGCCGTTGTTCTTCGTCTAATTCCGTATCAATCAACACATCGGCCATCCCCACAACGCCGTTCATCGGTGTCCTGATTTCGTGGCTCATATTGGCAAGGAACGCAGATTTTGCACGATTGGCACTTTCGGCCACTGTACGAGCCTCTTTCAACTGCTGTTCATAGGCGACGGTCGCGGTAATATCGTGGCCCAATGACACGATGTCGCCGCCCGGCGCACGTTGGTCTGTCAGTTTAATATGATTCCCATTCCACAGTTGGATAATAACGGGTTCTGGTTGTGGTTTTTGCAGCCTTTGCGTCATCATCTGTCGCCAAGCCGAGGGGCCAAGGTCGCCGGTATTTACAATGCCCTCGTCCGTTAACGTCTGAAGGATTGTCACATAATTTACGCCCGGCTTAATCACCTCAAGCCCATCAAATACGGCTAGATAGGCCCGGTTTGCCATGATCATTTCATTGTCGCCCGTGAAAAAAGCGAACCCATCCGTGATGCTTTCGATTGAATGCCATAGCCTGCGTTCGACAACCTGAATCTTTTGATTTGCTGCCGTCAGATCGGATTTAACGCGCTGGTTTTCACCTCTAATAGTTTCCACTTCGGCACGTGTTTCGACTATTTCTTCGGTAAGTTGCTGCGCATGCTTGCCCAACTTGCGGTTCGCCGCGAACAATTCTGCCTGTTTCAGCTCAAGCATGCGTTCCGCTGCAAGGCGACGGCGCCGCTCTTCGGTCAGTTTGTTGGCTAGGCTCATCCAATCGCTCCGGCGTATTCAGTCGTCTGCTGCAAACTGCGATAACAGGGTGAACATCTGCTTAATGAATACCACGCCACTTGCCCGATACCCGGCTGCATGCGACCATGAAGCTGTTGATAAGGAGAATACCATGCCCTTTGCCCACCTGATGCGTTTGCTGCTACTGATTCCGATCAGTTTTGCCACCCCCCTTTGGGCGCAAGATATCCTGCCGGATCACCGCTATGTTTTCACGCAGAATGTGGATTTTTATGGGGCCGACCTGACCAACCTTTTTGATACGACGCAGTCTGCTTGTGAACGGGCATGCTCAGCGCAACCCAATTGTGTGGCCTTTACCTATAACAAACGCTCTAACGCTTGTTTTCCAAAATCGGCCATCACCGATCAACAGCCCTACAGCGGCGCGATGTCCGCCCGCAAATTGGTGACTGATCAACAAGTGCTTGCCAGTTCGATAGCGCGCGCGGATGACCTTAGCTTTCTATCCAAAACTGATTTTTCTAATGCGCGCGCGCTGGTGGGCAGTAACGCGCGACGCCTGCCAGTGGGTGATGCCGCTTTGGATGATTTGATTGCAGCTATGGTTGGGTCCAGTCAGTCAGGTGCGACCCGGTCCGCTTTGATTTGGGCAGGCAAGGCTGTTGCGCTGTCTGATCGTGCCGATCTGTGGGCGCGCTATGCGCGGTTGTCCCTGCGCGAAGCAAAGCGTGACGGTAATTCTGAACGCAGCCGCAACCGTCGCGAAGCTGTTTCTGCTGCGTTGAACGCCTATTTGCGGAGCAGTGATGTGGGCGTACGCGTTGACGCATTGGATGTGATGGCACAAGCGCTAGAGGCGAACCGCCGTGGCCGCGACATGATTCCGGCCTTGCGGTTGGCGCTATCCCTTTCACCGCGTGACGACTTGGAAGCATCACTAGACGCAGCCATCGGAAAATACGGGTTTCGCATCGTCGAACACCGCGTTGATAACAACGCTGCTGCCCCGCGCATCTGTGCAGAGTTCTCAGAAAAAATGGTACAGGTGGGTGTTGATTACGAACCGTTTGTACGGATCGAAGGCAAAGGGTTGGTGGTGCAAGCAGATGAAAGTCAGTTGTGTATCGATGGGGTCGAACATGGCGCGCGATACGATGTGACGTTCCGACAAGGTCTGCCAGCAGGAAGCGGCGAGACCCTGCACAAGGACGTGCGCCTCAAGCTGTATGTAAAAGACCGCAATCCGCTTGTCCGGTTCCCCGGTCGCGCCTATGTATTGCCGCGCTCTGCACAGGCCACACTGCCTGTTGAAACCGTTAATGTGGATACGCTGAACCTGAAACTGCGTCGCGTGAGTGATCGCAATCTGGTGCGTGCCATCCGCGAGAGTTATTTCGGAAAACCACTTAGCAAATACGAAGACGACCAGTTTTCCAGTGATCTGGCAGAAGAGATTTGGACAGGCAAAGGGGATGTACAGAATACGCTAAACACCGACATGACCACACGTCTTCCTATCGGTGATGCTTTGGCTGATCAAACTGCGGGCATCTATGCATTAAGCGCCTCTGTTCCCGGTCAAGACCCGTATGACAATCCTGCGGCGACGCAATGGTTTGTATTGTCTGATCTGGGCCTATCCACATGGGTGGGAGTCGATGGGATGCAGGTTTCCGTGCGCCGTCTAGGGGATGCCACTGCACGTGAAGGTATCAAGCTTACGTTGATTTCACGGGCCAATGCGGTGCTGGGTTCTGTCATGTCTGGCGCGGATGGGTTTGCGACGTTCCCCGCAGGCCTAACCCGAGGCACAGGGGCGGCCAGCCCTGCTTTATTGATGGCAGAGGATGGCACGCTGGATGTTGCTTTCCTGCCGCTGACCGATCCGGCATTTGATCTGTCCGATCGCGGTGTCGAAGGGCATCCGCCCAGCCCACCAATCGATACATTCCTGACAACTGACCGGGGTGCGTATCGTGTTGGTGATACAATCTATGCCACTGCTTTAACCCGCGACGCGCAGGCCAAGGCGCTGACCGATATGCCAGTGACTGCTATCCTGAAACGCCCCGATGGCGTCGAATACAGTCGTCAGCTAAGTCAAAACGCTGTCGCTGGTGGCCATGTCTTTGCATTGCCATTGGGCAATGGCGTGCCGCGCGGCGCATGGCGTCTGGATATCATGTCTGACGTCGAAGGCCCTGCATTGGCGAGCCAAACCGTGCTTGTTGAGGATTTTCTACCTGAACGGATTGATTTCGACATCACGCTCCCAGATGCCCCCCTGCGGATCACGTCCACACCCCCACTCTCAGTGGATGTGCGTTACCTTTTTGGCGCGCCGGGGGCTGATTTGGCTGTCCAAGGGGATTTACGCCTGCGCGCCACACGCGAACTGGCTGGATGGGATGGCTATCAATTTGGCCGCTACGATATCCGCTTTGGCACGCGTACCCGGTCGTTGGGCGATGCTGTGACTGATGCCCAAGGCCAAGCGACCCTGCCACTGCAATTACCGGATCTGAAAGAAGACCCCGGCCAACCTTTGGAAGCACAAGTGATCCTACGTGTATCCGAAGGATCTGGCCGCCCGGTTGAACGCCGTTTGACCAAAGCAATTGCACCAGCAACATCCATGATTGGGATCAAATCTAATTTTGATGACGTCTTGCCGGAAGGCAGTGAAGCGTCCTTTGATCTGATCGCCGTTTCTCCAACTGGTGAAGCGATTGAAATGCCTGTGCGTTGGACCCTGAACAAAGTTGAAACCCGCTATCAGTGGTATCAACTCTATGGGAACTGGGAATGGGAACCGACCACGCGCCGTATCCGCCAAGACACTGGCGAGGTGAGTTTGGGTGCTACACCACTGAACCTGACTGCGCCTACGGAATGGGGCGAATATGAACTGGTCGTGGAACGCATTGGCGCGCCTTATGCCGCATCGTCTGTTCAATTCTATTCCGGTTGGTACGGTGGTGATGGGGCGAGCGACACGCCTGATCGTCTTGAGCTGTCTTTGAACGCTACCGAATTTAGCGTGGGCGATACTGTCCAACTGCGCATCGTACCCAAACGCGATGGTGTGGCTCTAGTCAGCGTCCTGTCTAACCAAGTGATTGAACGCAAAGCGATTGCAGTTACCGCAGGCGAAAACCTGATTCCGCTTGAGGTGACAGATGCGTGGGGCAGTGGCGCCTATGTCACCGCATCGGTGTTGAGCGGTATGGATGAAGCAGCAGGCCAAAACCCAGCACGCAGCCTAGGCTTGGGGCATGCTGCGGTGCGACCGGGTGACAAGGAACTGTCGGTCAGTTTTGACGCACCCGAGGCAGTGGACGGACAGGCAGGAACCTTGCGCGCGAGTGTTTTGGTAGATGGCATAAAGCCGGGCGAAACTGCTTATGTTACGCTTGCCGCCGTGGATGTGGGTATCTTGAACCTCACAGGTTTTACCGCACCTGATACGACAGACCATTACTTTGGCCAGCGCCGTTTGGGCGTTGAAATGCGGGATGTTTACGGCCGTTTGATCGACGGCATGAACGGCGCGCTTGGCACAGTGCGTTCCGGCGGGGACGCCGCCGCAAGCGCGCAGGTGCAATCCCCGCCGCCAACCGAAAAGCTGATGGCGTTTTTCAGCGGTCCGATTGAGGTCGGCGCAGATGGCCGCGCTGAGGTTGAGATCATTCGCCCTGCTTTCAATGGTACTATCAAACTGATGGCCGTGGCGTGGTCTGATAGTTCGGTTGGGGATGCATCCCAAGATGTGCTGGCACGTGATCCGGTTGTTGTTACCGCGTCCTTGCCGCGTTTCCTCGCGCCCGGTGATCAAAGCCGTCTGTTATTGGAATTGGTTCATGCAACGGGCGCGTCTGGTGACATGAAACTGCAAGTACTGGCTGACGCAGGTGTTGCTCTGGCAGAGGCACCAGCCATTGTAGTGTTAGCAGATCAAGGTTCTGAGCGCCTTAGTATCCCGGTCATTGCGCGTGAAATCGGGGATCATTTGATCACCGTGATACTGACGACTCCAGATGGCAAAGAGTTACGCAAAGTGCTGACCATGCCTGTGCGTGACAATGATCCAGAGACATCCGTGACGCGCCAGTTCGCACTGGGCGTGGGCGAAAGCTTTACCTTTGACAGCAATGTCTTTGCGGGTCTGCGTTTGGGAACGGGTACGGCGACTTTGACCGCTGGACCGCTTGCACGTTTCGATGTGCCGGGTCTGTTACGTCAATTGGATCGCTATCCCTATGGCTGCACCGAACAAGTTACATCCGGCGCGATGCCGTTGCTGTACCTCAGTTCGATGGCACAAGCCGCTGGCATTGGTGAACCCGCACAGATCAATGAAAAAATCAGCAAATCGATAGAACGCGTTTTGACTCGGCAAGCCAGCAACGGTGCATTTGGCATGTGGCGTGCGCAATCGGGTGAATTCTGGCTTGATGCCTATGTGACCGATTTCCTGAGCCGTGCAAAACGCGAAGGCCATGCCGTGCCTGACCTCGCCTTTGCCCAAGCCATGGACAACCTGCGCAACCGGATCAGCTATGCCCCTGATTTTGATAGCGGCGGTGAAGATATTGCCTATGCGCTGCTGGTTCTCGCACGCGAAGGCGCGGCGAGCATGGGCGATTTGCGGTACTACGCAGACACCAAGATGAATGATTTTGGTACGCCCTTGGCTGCGGCGCAGTTGGGTGCGGCATTGGCGGCATATGGTGATCAAATTCGCGCCGATACGATGTTCCGCCGGGCTGGTGTGATGTTGCTGCGAGATCGGGATCGACGGCGTAGTTGGCGCGCTGACTTTGGCACGAACCTGCGCGATACAGCAGGGGTTTTGAAACTGACAGCTGAGGCTGGTAGCACTGCGATTGATCCCGCAACTTTGGTGTCGTGGGTGGGCAAGGATAAGAAATACCTCTCCACGCAAGAGGCCGCTCAGGTCATTTTAGCAGCCCATGCTTTAGCCGCACCTGACGCAGTACCGGGATTGAGGGTCGACGGTGAGGCGATCAACGGACCGGTGGTCAAACGCCTTAGCGATGCAAATCCGCAGCCTTCAGTCATTCAAAACGTCAGCGAAATCACAATGGATGTGACCATGACGGCCTACGGTGTACCAGAGGTGCCCCCAGTTGCGGGTGGCTATGGCTATGCAATCACGCGGACCTATTACACAATGGATGGTGTTGTTGCCTCGGGGCCTATTACGTCGGGGGATCGGATGGTTGTGGTGCTAGAGGTCAAGCCATTTGAGGACGTTGGCGCGCGGTTGATCTTGGATGATCCGCTGCCAGCCGGGTTTGAGATCGACAATCCGAACTTGCTGCGCAGTGGTGAGGTCGGTGCACTCGATTGGCTGAAAACAAAAGAGGCTGAAACCGCTGAATTCCGCAGTGATCGTTTTATTGCGGCAGTCAATCACCGTAGTGCTGATCCATTCCGATTGGCCTATATCGTGCGCGCCGTAACACCGGGCAGTTATCATCATCCGGCAGCGATAGTGACGGATATGTACCGCCCTGAATACCGCGCCAATACTGATACAGGCGGGATCACTGTGAACCCATGATACGGCGCTATGGCCTTTTTGCGCTGGTTGCGGTGCTGGGCATTGCAGCGGGCCTGCGTGACGGATTTGAAAGATGGGTAGACACAACCAAAGTGCCGCCGGTTTTGGTGGAAACATCTGTTGAGGTCCGTAGCCGTGAAGGCAGATTAATGCGCGTTTTCCCGGTTGAAGATGGGCGCGTGCGGCTATCCTTGGCTTTGGCAGATGTGGACGCTGATTATCTGTCGATGCTTATCACCTATGAGGACAAACGGTTCTATCAACACAATGGCGTTGATCCCGTCGCTGCCCTGCGTGCCACAGTGCAGGCTGCGTGGAATGGGCAGATTGTGTCGGGTGGTTCCACCCTAACGATGCAAGTGGCCCGATTGCTGGAAAATTCTGGGACGGGAAAATGGCAAGGCAAGTTGCGTCAGGTTCGGCTGGCGCTGGCGCTGGAGCGTAAGCTAAGCAAGGATCAAATTCTTGAACTCTATCTCACGCATGCACCCTATGGCGGTGCGGTCGAAGGCTTGCGTGCGGGGTCACTGGCGTGGTTTGGCAAAGAACCTGCGCGCCTGACCATGGCCGAAGCCGCACTACTGGTCGCCTTGCCACAGTCGCCGGAACTGCGTCGCCCTGATCGGCATCCAAAGGCTGCGCAATCAGCGCGCGCACGGGTGTTGGAACGGGTGGATGCACCAACGCAAACACGATTGGCAGCGGTGCCAGATAAAATGAAACCTTTTGTCAGGTTAGCACCTCATCTTGCTGATCAATTGCGACGGGATGATCCTTTGGCAGGTCGCCATGACGTAACGATAAATGCAGACCTGCAAGCCCAGATCGAAGACCTCGCACGTCGTGCTGTAAAAGATCAGGCTCGGGGCGTTTCTGCGGCGATTGTGGTTGCTGATCACAAAACAGGTGAGGTTCTGGCCTCAACTGGGTCACCCGCATATTCTGCACAAAATGGTGCGCTGGGATTTGTTGATATGACGCGCGCGGTGCGTTCTCCAGGATCGACGCTCAAACCCTTCATTTATGGCTTGGCCTTTGATCAGGGATTAGCCCATCCAGACACCTTGATTGACGACAGCCCTGTCGCGTTTGGGCGATATGCACCGCAAAATTTTGACGGACAGTTTCGTGGCGAACTCACCGTACGCGAAGCCCTGCAACTGTCGCTTAACATACCACCTGTGTTGCTCACCCAAGAGCTTGGCCCCGCCCGATTGATGGCGACCCTGCGTGCAGGTGGTGCACGTCCACAGGTGCCCGGTGGCAAACCCGGTTTGGCTGTGGCACTAGGTGGTGTTGGGCTGACCCTGAATGAGTTGGTGCAGCTTTACGCTGGCCTTGCGAACGCCGGGCAAACCCAACCTCTTATCTGGCGGTTGGGCGAACAGAACACCACAGGCCCACGCATGATGTCTCGCGCAGCAGCGTGGCAAGTTGGGCATATCCTCGCCAGTATCGCACCGCCTTCTGGCACCGCTTCGCGCGTCGGTGAAATCGCATATAAAACAGGTACGTCCTATGGCCACCGCGATGCATGGGCGATTGGATATGATGGCGTGCATGTGATTGGCGTGTGGCTGGGACGCCCTGATGGCACGCCAGTGCCGGGGGCCTTTGGTGGTGATCTGGCAGCGCCGATATTATTCGAAGCATTTGGCCGTTTGAAACCCAACACCGCACCCATGCGCGCACCACCACCTGAAACGCTGATCCTAAGTACAGCAGCCCTGCCAACCCCTTTGCAACGGTTTCGCAGCCGTGATGCTGTTTTCCAAAAAGCCAATGACGCGCCTGTCGTTAGCTTCCCGCCAGATGGGGCGGTCTTGCGCCAAAGTGGCGCGGTGATCCCGCTGAAGGTGCGCGCTGGAATTTTACCGATGTCGGTACTTGTGGATGGAGCGCTTGTACTGAGTGGCGTGAGAGAACGGAGTGTGATGTTGCCAATGACTGGGCCGGGCTTTTCCAAAATCTCAGTAATCGATGCCAAGGGGCGGGGTACTCAGGTGCAAATCAGGCTGGACTGAAGTGAGTTTGGAATCGCTTGGTGCAACGAGTCATTGCGCCCAAACATCTAGCTGCGTAATTTTGCCGAACCTTGCGGGCATTGATTGCCGCCTAGGAGGTGTTGGGGTAGGCATAGCACCAATGAAATATATCGCTCCCTTTCTCTTATCACTTATGATCGCAAACCCCGTTGCGGCGCATCCTCACATCTTTATTGATACAGGGTTAGAGATGCTCTTTGATCCGCAAGGGCAGCTGACACATGTGCGCGTGACGTGGCAATATGATGAATTCTATTCCTTGTTGGTCACCGAAGACATGGGATTGGATGCTGATTTTGATGGTGTCCTAACCGAGGCTGAAAATACAAAGCTCACAGGTTTCGACATGCAATGGGTCCAAGGATACAATGGTGATCTTGAAATTATGAGCGGCACACAGATTTTATCTCTATCCGGCCCCACAGAAATCAGTGCAGAATTTGCAGAAGGGCGGATCACAACGACACATTTACGTAGTGTTCTATCGCCCCTTCCAGCGCGCGAAACGATTGTGATCAAGCCCTATGATCCCACCTATTATACTGCCTATGACGTGACCCGCCCCCTGATCATCACAGGGTCCGAGGACTGCCGCGCGCGTGTGAAAATGCCGGATATCAATGCGGGGCTTCAGGCGTTGCGTGAACAGCTAAACACACTTGCTGCGGATGCTGATCCAGAAGATGAGGGTCTTCCCAATATCGGTGCCCAACTTGCCAGTGATGTGATTGTGACATGCAGCGTATCTTAACATGGGCAACACTGGCCGTGATCGCGTGTCTTGCGCTGATCTGGTTTGGTGGAGGGTTCACGCAAGTGGCGGTATGGGCGGCAGACCAACAACGCGCTTTTCAAAATACAATTGCAACTGCCTTACGCGGTGCGCGGGCGGGTGAGGCGGGCGCGGTGCTGGCTCTGGTGTCTGCTTGTTTCGCCTATGGATTGGCCCATGCGGCCGGGCCGGGCCATGGTAAGGTGCTGATCGGCGGTTATGGATTTGCGCGTAAGGTGCCAATGCTCCGCCTCTCTCTTATCGCGCTGGCCGCGTCTTTGGGCCAGGCCATTACCGCGATTGCTTTGGTCTATACAGGTGTGTTGGTTTTGAACCTCAGCCGTCAGGCGATGATCGGCGTGACAGAGCAGTTTTTTGCCCCTGCCAGCTACGCCGCGATTGTGGCTGTTGGACTGTGGCTGGTGTGGCGAGGTACGCGTCGTCTGCGGACCAAGCCGCTGCATGAACATGTTGGCGCTGAACATGAATGTGCCAGTTGTGGACATGCGCATGGGCCAAGCTTGGAGCAAGTTGACCAAGCCAATTCGCTGCGTGAAATTGCAGCGTTGATTGTGGGTATCGCCATTCGACCCTGCACAGGTGCGCTGTTTGTGTTGATCATCACATGGCAAATGGGGATCGCGATGATTGGCATCCTTGGCACTTTTGCAATGGCGATTGGAACAGCTGCGGTCACTATTGGTGTGGGTCTTGCGGCAACGGGATTGCGGGGCGGCGTATTTGCTGGATTGGCGGATTCAGCGCGTAGTGCCCAGATCGCTGCACTGGTCGAAATCGCTGCTGGATGCGTGGTTGTTCTGCTCGCGGGTGGTTTGCTCGTGCGTGCGATTTAGACCTCAACGCCGCCCTTCACGCAACCATGCGGCAGTGATCAAAGCCGCGCTCAGCAACAACACCAACCAACCCGGCAAGATCGGGGTTTGCCGCACATCGCGTGTCTCGTATGCGCCACGTGGCGTGAGGCCCAGCCAACCACGGCCCGCAGCAGGACGGCCCGCGCGCACATTGCGCAAACGCGGTATGCCATCCTCAATCCGCGCGACGCCGCCGCGCAGCGCAACAATGGTAGGCGACAACGCTGCGGCATCTGCAATCGGTTCAACAAATTCGCGTGGCGCTGCGGGGCCAAGGCCAATCACGGAGGTCTGATCTCCATTTTCCAAACGATATAGGCCGATATCAGGCCCCTGAAATGTGCCTTCAAACGACCCCGCACCATTGGAGTTCATATCAACTGTGCTGGTGCTACCATCCGGCGCGGTCACTGTCACAGGCGGTACTGTTTCGCCCAAGGTGCGCCGGGTAATCCGCATGTTTTGCCCATCTGCGGTGGCGGTCAGTGCTTCTTCTTCCAACTCGGGTTCTTTCATCATCCAGTGGGCCAGACGGCGCAGCAACTCAAGCTGGGGCCCTCCGCCTTCATAGCCTCGATTCCAGAGCCATGCGTGATCTGAGGCCAACAGCGCAACGCGGCCCTCTTGGACCCTGTTCAACACCAAGAGGGGGTGTCCTTCGACACCTTCCATCACGACGTTACCTTGAGGTTGTGCGACCTCAATCTGGCGGAGCCACCGGCCCCAATCGCCATTGTCAGGCAGACCAGCAGTTACAGGATGTCGCTGGCCCAGATCCGTGACCTTTGGCAGATACGCATCTTCAAAAACACGTGCGGTTGGTGTGGCTGGTAAAACAGCGCCAAGTGGTGAACGGAATATGCTGTCGGCACTGGCAAAATCTGGCCCCGCAGCGACCAAAACGGCACCACCTTTGCGCACATAATTGGCGACATTTTCAAGGTAGAGACCCGGCAAAATACCGCGACGTTTGTAGCGGTCAAAGATGATCAGATCAAAATCATCGATCTTTTCCATAAACAATTCGCGGGTCGGAAAGGCGATCAATGACAGCTCATTCACGGGCACGCCATCTTGCTTTTCTGGAGGGCGCAGGATGGTGAAATGTACCAGATCGACGGAACTGTCCGATTTTAGCAGATTGCGCCATGTGCGCCCGCCGGGATGTGGTTCACCGCTGACCAATAGCACAGACAATCGATCCCGCACGCCATTCATCTGGATCAGGGCCGCGTTGTTGCGATCCGTCAACTCACCGTCTGCAAGCGGCAATGAAAAGCGGATCACATTGCGCCCGCCATGCGGCAGTGTCACAGGCAGTGTGATGTCTTCGCCTATTGGCACGCGAAACGTCTGTGCAGGTTCACCGTCGATTGAGATGTCCAGCGGCGCAAGGGTCTGGCCTGCAGGCACGGCACCCAAATCATCAATGCGCAGCGTTAGGGTGACTTCTTCTCCGATAATGGCAAAGGCGGGGGCATTGCGCACAGTCAGACGGCGATCCCAATCGGCCTCATTGCCAGATAGCATAAGGTGCATGGGCGCAGGCAAATCAATCGGCAGGTCCGCATCGTGTACGCGCCCGTCACTGATCGCTACAATCCCTGCGATACGTCCGCGCGGTTCTTCTGCCAGCGCATTTGTGATTGCCGTCATCATCTCTGTGCCCGCATCACCCGCGCCATCAGGCACAGAGATACGGCGCAGTTCTGTATTAGGGCGCGCGGTGACTTGGCTGGCAATGGCGGCGGCGGCATCTGTGCTTTGTGCCGACCGATCCCCCAGCTTTTGGCTGGCGCTGTTGTCTTGAACCAGCAGAACAATATCGCTTAGCGGTGCGCGATCTTCCTGTTGGTATGACGGACCTGCGAGTGCGCCAAGGACAACCAAAGCAGCCGCCCCGCGAAATGCCCAGCCCTGAAGGCCACGTACCAACGCCAAGATAACACCTGCCAACGCAATGATCGCAACGACGATCAGCAATGACAGCGGAATAAGTGGATCATAGACAAGAGTTGCGGTCATTGGCCAAGTCGATCCAAAAGAGCAGGAACATGCACCTGATCTGATTTATAATTTCCAGTCAGCACATGCATAACCAAATTTACGCCAAAGCGGTTGGCCAATTCGCGTTGCCGTTCACCAGAATAACCCCGTCCGACTGGCAGCAAAGGCGCGCCATCACGACGCACCGCCCATGCTGCGGCCCAATCGTTGCCGCCGATGATCACTGGGGTCACACCATCATTGAGGTTTCTAAACGGCATGCCTTCGATGCGTTCAACATCAGGTGGCGATGCCTCAACCCATACATCGCGGCTATTGTGGCGACCGGGGAAATCCTGAAGCAGATAAAAGGTCCGCGTCAGCACGTGATCACCGGGCAATGGTTCGAGCGGTGGAATATCCAGCGGTGCGGCAAGTTCTTTTAACTTGCGACCATTTGGACTGGACGCCCCAAAGCGCGCAATATCGGCGTCACGTGTGTCAAAGACGATCAATCCACCGGACCGCAGATATTCATTCAGCTTGCTGTATGCCTCTGATGAGGGGCGTGGCTGATCGGAGGTGACAGGCCAGTATAGAATTGGAAAAAACGCTAACTCGTCAATTTCCAGATCAACGCTTGTCGGTGGAGCAGGTTCTATGGAGGTGCGGAAAAACAGCGTGTCAGACAGACCAACAAGGCCCGCTTGGGCGATCTCATCAACTTGCGCATTTCCAGTAACAACATGCGCTAGTGACACTTCATTCGTAGCCTCAAGCGCAAAGATGTCCGCAGCATTCTGTGCCTGACCTTGGCTTGGTTGACCGAGCAGCGGCAAGGCAAGCAACACTGCCGCTGCTGCATTGCTCCGGCTGAGCAACCGACCGGACAGTGCTAATGACGCAACGACATCTGCCAGGAGCAACAAAATCGATAGGCTCAACAACCATCCTGCGATGGGTTGTTCTGGTGCAACGGCAAGCCCGCGCACAGGTATATCCGAAGGCCAAGTAACGGGCGTCAAAGTGTCGTCTACGCCAAACACATTACGCGCCAACCGACGATCACCAGACCCGTATATACCGGGCTGCATCTGTGGTCCGGCTGCGGCGTTGATCAGATCGGGGCCAGCAACACCCGGCAAATTTCCAGCGTCAGACAAGACGCCATAACCATCCATCACACGTAATGGCGTCCATGTGGTGCCGGCCAAATCACCAGCATCAGGGGACGACGCAGCAGAGGATATGGCCAGCCGTTCCAGCATCTCAACGAACAATCCAGACAGGGGTAGTGTCGACCATTCTGCCGTTGCTGTGACATGGAAAAGAACGATCTGCCCCTGTCCCGATGTTTTACGCGTGACCAAAGGCGTGCCATCGCTGAGGGCCGCAATGACGCGGCCTGCCAATGTCGGATCGGGTTGTGCCACCACTTGGGCTGAGACAACAACATCATTCGGGATGGTCAGGCCAAAGAACGGTGATGTATCCTTGAAAGGCGCTAGTGATTTAGGTTCGCCCCAAGACATCGCACCACCAACGCTGCGACCGCCCGCACGCAAACGCACGGGCATCAACGGGTCTTCCTCAATGCGGCTGATATCGCTGGCGGCAATGCGTGGTCCGGCAAAGCGTACTAACATACCGCCCTGTTCAATCCACTCCATCAACGGGCCAGATTCAGCATCAGATAATGTGGCAATATCGGCCAGCACAATCACATCGGGGTTTGCGGGCAAGACATCTGTAAGTGACCCGTCAATCAGATCAGCAGTAGGGGCCAGCGCTTGTTCAATGTAGTGCAGCGGGGACAACAGTTGTAGGCTTTCTCGGTCGTTACGCCCGCCAATCAATGCAACTTCGCGGCGGCGCAAACCATCATCCACCACTGTAATCGCCCCGGCAGAGCGTTGCCCGGAGATTACAAAACCTGTGATGCGCGCGCGAATTTCCGAAGGTAACGCGAGTTCGGCATTTGCGATCACTTCGCCCTGTCCAAACGTCGCTGGAACACTTGCCAAGATGCGCGCATTGCCAGCAGGGTCACGGCCCTCAGCTTGAAGGGTTACTTCACGTTCCAATCCTGGCGTAGCGCGCGAAACACTCAACTTGATCACGCTGTCTTCGTAGACAGCCGGTGTAATCGCAAGAACATTTGCTGCTGTCTGATAGACTTCTACAGCGCCGCGACGTTGCAGGGCGCCAAGCGCAGCGTCACGTCCTTCAAACGCCAAGCCATCGCTGAACCAAAGCGTATCAAAAGCGGGCAATGCCGTAATTATCTCCACTGCTTTGTCTATATCGGCCAATGCAGGTTGCCATGGTGCCGGGGTGAACCCGGCCAGTCGCGTGCGCCAGACATCAGCAGATTGAAATACGGGTACGTCTGGTCGGGCAAGCACGATAAAACCAACGGTCCGCCCTGCACGGCCTGCACGTGTCAATTGTGCCTCTATCGCCTCTGATTGCTGCGACCAACGTGCCGCCCCCGCCCATGTGCCATCCAAAACGATCAGCAGCGGCCCGGACCCTTCGGCTTGATCTACTTCAGGATTTAGAACCGGTCCCGCCAACCCCAGAATGATCGCTGTAACCGCCAACATACGTAGCAACAACAGCCACCATGGCGTGCGATCAGACACCGTTTCATCGTCATTAAGGCCCAACAACAACGCCACGCCGGGAAAACGACGGCGGATCGGAGCAGGCGGGACGGCGCGCAAGATCAACCAAAGGATAGGGAGTGCGAAAAGTGCGATCAGCAGCCAAGGTGCTGTAAATCCGATGCCGCCCAGAACCGTCATGCAGCCACCCCAGCGCGTGCATCCAACGCACCATAGAGCCACAGCAGAGCTGATTGCGCAGAGGTATCGGTGTGATGCAATCCATATTGCCAGCCCGTCAACGCACACAGGCGCTGCAATTCGGCTTTGCGTTCTGCCAAGCGTTCGAGATAGCGCCCTTTTAGATCGTTGGCCTTGAGGGTTTCATGGCTCAGCGTGCCGCCGACGCTTTCAAAAATTGTACGGCCAGTGAATGGGAAAGCTTCCTCTGATGGGTCCAAGACGTGGTACAGAACACCCCGCACCCCGCGATCCGCAGCCTTGGTCAACGCCAGTTGCACGCTTGCAAGATCACCCATGAAATCAGAGATAAAGACAGCCCGCGCATGAGGTATCATCGCGCGGTGTTCTGGTGGGCTATAATCCACCTCGTCGTCCTGACAAAACATCTCGGCTAGCCGCAAGACTTGAGGATTGCCCCGACGTGGCGGCAATGTTGTGCCCGTCAGGCCAACACGTTCTCCACCGCGCAACAAGAGTATCGAAAGGGCAAGGCCCAACAACCGCGCGCGATCAGCTTTTTGCGGTAGATTTGTGTCAGAGGCAAAGCGCATAGACGCCCCTTGATCCACCCATAGCATTACGGACTGCGCAATCTGCCATTCGCGTTCACGCACAAATTCCTGATCACCCATGGCTGAACGTCGATGATCAATCGCGCGGCGGCTGTCGCCCATTTGTGCCGGGCGATATTGCCAGAAATCATCACCCATCCCGGCACGGCGACGTCCATGTGCGCCCAGCAGAACGGCACCCGCCAGATGTTCGGCGCGGGCCAGCAGATCAGGCAGGCGGGCCGCCTCGTGTTCTGCGTCGGCACGTAGGGAGGCCGGAACGTAATCGCGAAGGGATTTGGGATTTGTCACGCGGCGGCCTTTTTCCCGGTCAAACTGGCTGCGGTGGTGTCGATCAAATCATACAAGTTGTCACCGCGCGCCCGAGCCGCAAAGTTCAACGCCATTCTGTGGCTCAGCACAGGCCGGGCCATATCGATCACATCCTCAGCAGAGGGTGCCAGACGGCCTTGCAGCAAGGCACGCGCCCGAACCGCCAACATCAAGGCTTGCGACGCCCGTGGTCCCGGCCCCCAAGCAACGGTATCGCGCACCTGCTGGCTTGCGCCTTCTTCTTCGGGGCGAAAGGCGCGGACCAGATCAAGGATCATTTCGACAACTGAATCCCCAACAGGCATACGACGCAATAAACGCTGTGCCTCCAGCAGCTCTGCGGCGCTAAATGTCTGCGTCGCTTGGGCTTCATTCTCGCCCGTTGTGGCGATCAAAATATCGCGTTCGGTGTCGCGGTCGGGATATTCAACATCAATCTGCACCAAAAAGCGATCAAGCTGCGCTTCGGGCAGCGGATATGTGCCTTCTTGTTCAATCGGGTTTTGCGTCGCCAATACGTGAAACGGCACACCCAGCGCACGATCTTGACCCGCAACAGTCACAGTCTTTTCCTGCATCGCTTGCAACAAGGCGGACTGCGTGCGTGGCGAGGCGCGGTTAATCTCATCCGCCATCAAGAGCTGGCAAAAAATCGGACCCTCAACAAAGCGGAACGCGCGCGTGCCATCGGCAGCCGTATCCAGCACTTCTGATCCCAGAATATCCGCTGGCATAAGATCAGGCGTAAATTGCACGCGACTGCCATCTAGCCCCATCACAGTCGACAGCGTTTCCACCAACCGCGTCTTGCCCAAACCCGGCAAGCCAATCAGCAACCCATGGCCACCACACAAAAGCGCGGTCAATGTCAGGTCCACAACCCGGTCTTGACCAATAAAACGGTTGGTGATCGATGCCTTGGCCTCAGCCAACTTTTCGCCAAGCGCTTCAATCTGCGCTACCATGTCTTCGGCTTTGGTCATGACAATTCGGTTCCTTGGGTTATATCGTTACTAGTGTAAGTGTATCTCGATCACAGGAAATGGCAAAAGCAATGAGCGGACAAAAAACCGTTACCCCAACCGCAGAAAACCTGCTCGCATCAGCAAAAGCTGCCAAAACACGCGGTTTGCCGCCATTGGAAAAGTGGAATCCGCCGTTTTGTGGCGATCTGGACATGCAGATTAAACGTGATGGCACGTGGTTTTACGAAGGCACCCCCATCGGGCGGCCCGAACTGGTCAAACTGTTTGCAACGATTCTGTGGCGTGAGGAGGACAAGTATTTCCTTGTGACGCCTGTCGAAAAGGTCGGGATCACGGTTGAGGACGCACCGTTTGTCGCGGTTGATTTTGATGTGACCGGGGACGGGGCTGATCAAACGCTCACGTTTGAAACCAATCTAGGTGACACATCTATTGCCGGGCCCGATCTGCCGATCCGAGTTGTACGGGACGAAAAAACTGGTGAACCATCGCCCTATATTCTGATCCGCCGTAACCTAGAGGCGCTGATTGATCGCAAAAGCTTTTATCGTCTGGTTGATCTGGGCGTACACCACCAAGAATGGTTTGGCGTGTGGTCGGGCGGGGCGTTCTTTGGGATCATTCCATCGGATGAATTGCCGGATGATGAGTGACTGATGCCCCTGCGTGTCATGGAAAGTATGTCGGATTATCGCCTTCTGACCACTGTGGATACTTTGACATAATCTCTGAAAACGGGTCTGAGATGAGGAATCGATCCAGCCAACCCTGTAGGCGGGGCCATGGTTGTGCGTCAAACCAAGCTTTGTCTATAAATGCAAACTGTCGCACGAACGGCAAGATTGCATAATCCGCGATTGTGGGATGATCAAATAACCAAGTGGTGATGGTTTGATCCAACTCTGCCAAAAAGAACGCGGCATTGGCGCGTTGTTCCTCTGGGTCCGACTCAGGATGGCGAATGGCATATTTGGTGCGATCCAAGGCGTCTTTGAATGGGCCGTCTGCACGGGTTATTAACTCCCAGCCAGCCTTTGGCATATCCAGCCAAGTGTTGGGATCATTCTGGGCTAAGGCCCATTTCATGATATCAAGGCTTTCGTCGATTGCTGCTGCGTCGGTTGCAAGACAAGGCACCGTACCACTGTCTGAAACGGCTAAGAATGCAGCAGGTTTGTCACGCAGCACAACCTCACGCAGTTCTACCTGCACACCAGAGGCAGCAATCGCTAAGCGTGCGCGCATCGCATAAGGGCAGCGGCGGAAACTGTAGAGGATGGGGGTCACTGTGAAGCCTCTGGCCATGCAAGCGGTGATGGCAGCGGCTTGTTGGCATAATCGATCCGCAATACGCGCCGGGTTGATGCAGATTGGGCTGGCGGTGAGCGATGCAGCGTCAGCATTTTCAAAACGAGGATGTCGCCCCGTTTCCCAACACAGGTTTCGATATCATGCCGCTCAGCTATGTGTTGCGCATCAGATGCGGCAACGCGCCCCTGCTTATGAGAACCCAGCGCGATCTGCATCGCCCCGTTTCCATCTATATCATCATCAAGATGGACGCGGATAAACAACATGTGCTCAAGAACGTCGATCGATGGCTCGCAATGCCAAGTGTTTCCTTTGTGTGACCAATTCGAACAGCCCTGCACATCGGATCTTTCTGCTACCGCGATCACGCGATCCTGATGCCAAGGGACACTCCAATTGTGATCTGGGGTTTTGTCAAAGGCCACAATTCGTGTCGGGAATGCCTCTTTCATCAAGGGTTTGAGGGCATTTGCAATAGGCCCTCTGCTGCCCAACACGCTTGAAATTGACTCCGAAAGATCAAGGCGTGATCCAGCCCCCAATTTAGTGTCGCACGCCTGATCCAAGACCGCTAGATCTTGAGCCTTAAAGGCATTACGGAGCCAAACTCGACTGAATTGATCAAGCTGATCCGCATTCGTCATTAATGCGCCTCTGCCCAGTTCTTGCCCTGACCTGCATCAACTGTCAGCTTCACGTCCAGCTTCACAACCGGATCATTCGCGTTTTCCATGACCTCGCGCGCAGCAGTGATCAGCGTTTCTTCGGCCCCTTCTTCTACCTCAAACAGCAGTTCGTCATGCACCTGCAACAGCATTGTCGCGGGCAGATCAGCAATCGCATCAGGCATGCGGATCATGGCACGGCGGATCACGTCAGCGGCGGTGCCTTGGATCGGGGCATTGATGGCGGCGCGGGCGGCAAAACCGGCGTGCGGACCCTTGGCACCAATGTTGGGGGTGTGGATTTTGCGGCCAAATAGGGTTTGAACATACCCATGCTCTTTGGCAAAGGCCTTGGTGTCATCCATATAGGTGCGAATGCCGGGGAAGCGTTCAAAATAACGGTCGATGAATCCCTGCGCCTCGGCACGTGGAATCCGCAAATTGCGGGCAAGGCCAAAGCCGCTGATCCCGTAAATCACACCAAAATTGATCGCCTTAGCTTGGCGGCGCACGTCGGGTGTCATTTCATCCAGTGGGACACCAAACATCTCTGATGCTGTCAGGGCATGAATGTCGATGCCATCCGCAAACGCTTGTTTGAGCTCGGGTATGTCCGCGATATACGCCAAAATTCGCAATTCAATCTGTGAGTAATCGAGCGCCACCAACGTCTTGCCCGGCTCTGCGATAAAGGCTTCGCGAATACGGCGGCCTTCCTCGGTGCGGATCGGGATGTTTTGCAGGTTCGGATCGGTGGATGCCAAACGACCCGTTGAGGCACCCGCGATAGAATAAGACGTGTGAACACGGCCTGTATCGGCATTGATGTGGTTCTGAAGCGCATCTGTGTAAGTTGATTTGAGCTTGGACAGTTGACGCCAATCCAAGACGCGCTTGGGTAAATCGTGTTCGGTCGCGAGGTCTTCAAGGACGTCAACGCCCGTTGCGTAAGCTCCGGTTTTGCCCTTTTTCCCGCCCTCTAGCGCCATTTCGTCAAACAGGATTTCACCCAGTTGCTTGGGTGATCCGACGTTGAATTTGCGCCCTGCAAGTTCGTAAATCTCGTCCTCTAGCCCGGCCATCTTTTGGGCAAAAGCGTTGGACATGCGCGACAACGTATCGCGGTCAACTTTGATCCCAGATCGTTCCATCGCGGCCAGTACCGGCACCAATGGGCGTTCAAGGGTTTCATAGACTTTGGTGACGCCTGCCAAGTGCAATTGCGGTTTAAGCAATTGCCATAGACGCAGCGTGATATCTGCGTCCTCTGCCGCATATTTCACAGCATCCTCAAGCGGCACCTTGTCAAATGTAATCGCAGATTTACCGGACCCTAACAGCGGTTTGATCGGAATCGGCGTGTGACCCAGATAGCGTTCTGACAGCGTGTCCATGCCGTGATTGTGCAGTCCCGCGTGCTGCGCGTAAGACATCAGCATCGTGTCATCAAAAGGCGCAACTGTGATGCCGATTTGCGCAAATATCTTGGCGTCATATTTCATGTTTTGCCCGATTTTCAGGATGCTTGGATCCCGCAACATCGGGGTTAACATTCTTAGCACGTCTTCGGTGGCCATCTGCCCCTCGGCCAGATCGTCAGAGCCGAACAAATCATCACCGCGATGCGCTTTGTGGATCAGCGGAATGTAACAGGCTTGCCCCGCTTCAACAGCCAACGAAATGCCAACCAGATCAGCAGTCATTTCGTTTAGGCCAGTGGTTTCGGTATCAACGGCGACATAGCCAAATTCGTAAATTCGGTCGATCCATTTTTGCAGGGCAGCAGCGTCGCTAACCTGTTCATACTTTGCCGGATCAAAAGGGATGTCCGCAGCCACAGGCGCGTCTGGGGTTGCGGGCGCATCTTCGATTGTGGGTGCTTCGCGGCCCATTTGATCAGCCACACGTTTGGACAGCGTGCGGAATTCCATCTCCGCTAAAAAAGTCAGCAGTTTATCCGGGTCCGGGTCTTTTACCTCAAGATCTTCAATCGTGAAATCCAATGGGGTATTTTCGTCAAGCAGAACAAGGCGGCGGGACAACCGGATTTGATCTTCGTTGTCGATCAATGTCTGGCGGCGTTTGGGTTGCTTGATCTCACCCGCACGTTCCAGCAATGCATCCAGATCACCGTATTCATTGATCAACAATGCAGCAGTTTTCACCCCAATCCCCGGCGCGCCGGGAACATTATCGACACTGTCACCAGCCAGCGCCTGCACATCCACAACACGTTCGGGGTAAACACCAAACTTCTCAAACACGCCTTCGCGGTCGATTGTTTTGTTCTTCATCGCATCCAGCATTTCAACGCCGCCGCCAACCAATTGCATTAAATCTTTGTCAGAACTGATGATGGTACAGCGCCCACCAGCACTTCGCGCCTGTACGGCAAGGGTTGCAATGATGTCGTCCGCTTCAAAACCTTCTTTTTCCTCGCAGGCAATATTGAAGGCAATGGTGGCCGCGCGGGTTAGGGGCATCTGTGGGCGCAAATCTTCGGGCATGGCATCGCGATTGGCTTTGTAGAGGTCATACATGTCATTGCGGAACGTATGGCTGCCTTTGTCGAAAATGACCGCGACGTGGGTGGGCGCATCGGGTCCGGTGTTGCCCTCAACATAGCGGTGCAGCATGTTGCAAAACCCCGCAACGGCCCCGATGGGCAGGCCATCTGATTTGCGCGTCAGGGGGGGTAACGCATGATAGGCGCGAAAGATGAACGCAGAGCCATCGATCAAATGCAGGTGGTGGCCTTTGCCAAATGTCTCGGACATGCGTGCGCTCCTTTGTGGTCACGGCCCTTGTGCCACGAAGCGCGAAAACCTGCCAGATGCGTTTGTGTGCTATCGCGCTTGATAGAGCCTATGTGACAAGCGCACAGAAAGCGGCAGCGGCGTCCAAATGCCAAAACGCAAGCCAGCGGCACGCATTATCTCGCCTACCCAAACATTGCAGGTGCGCCCAATGTGAAAACTGCCGTGTGCCGTGAAAAACATATCTGTGTCGGTGAAGCCTGAAATCGGTAACGGTTGCAGGGGGCCGGGGGCGAAACTATTGCGCAGCGCATTGATCAAGCTGGCATATTGAGTGTCGGAGAGTGCGATTGTCTGCGCATTCAAATTGGACGACAACGGACCTAGTACATCAACACGCATGACAGATGCATCGCCAGTGAGGCCGCGCCAGATGGACCGCACGCTAAGGTCTGAATAGCCACCTGTTTGTGTATAGAAATCCCGCGCACCCCATCCAAAGACCAACCATTTTGCATGCTGGTGATGTACCGGAACTCCATGATCAGACAGGTTCGCAAATGCGGTTTTGCTAATTGTATCAAGAGGAATCAGGATATCGTAATGAATAGGGCCGCTGATCAAGGCGACCTGATGTCGGCCGATCTCAGGTTCTTGTGTACCGCTTGGAATGATCGCACCCATGAGTGCGTCAGCCAGATACAGCAAAGGAAGCGCGACAATAAGGGCTATTGCGCGCCATAAATACCGCTTCAGGCTTTGCCCTCAAAATCCGAATGCACAAATTTGCAGTCGCAATAGCCACATTCCACCCATCCTGTATCCTTGGGGATTTGCAGCCAGACACGTGGATGGCCCAACGCCCCGTCGCCGCCGTCACAGGCGATGCGGTAGGTGTTCACAATGCGGGTTTCGGGCGCTGCAATGGTCATTGGCTGGTCCTTGGATACAAGCTGATATTCCACCCGTTATGCCCAATGCGTGCCCATGGGACAAGCCCTGCTTGACATAGGCTTAATTCCTGTCAATCCGCGCTAAATAGCAATTATTGCGCGCAGAGCGGACATGCACATATGTCACTTTTTCGTCCACAAATATCAGCGCCGCATGACCAAGAATGTCCTTTGAAGGAACAACCGCGCCGGTGCCATAGACGATGCGATCATCGGATGAATATCCTTTGATCAAATAGTCGGGTGAAGTGGTCAGTACAGGCGGCAAGGTATCGCCACCACCGCGTTCACAAGGGGCAGCGCATAGAAATATTGGCCCGGTTTCTGCGTAAGGATGTAACCCATCGAAAGGCCGATAGGCCAGTATCAACATACCCGCACCCTTTGGGACGTTCTTCATGCAGTGACGACAGGGGGTGCCGGAACCATCTGACACGGCATGCTCTGGGGCATGGTCATATGCGTCGGGTGCGCCAGCCTGATAGGCACGAACAATATCGGTAGGCAGAGCTGAAAATTGCATTTGAGTGTTCCTTTTGTTGACCTTCTTTGTCGCGGTTATGGGGCTGCTCCCTCAATCCGATTTTTGCGCATATTTGCCTAAGGACATGAAAATGGTTCACGCCAGCCCTTTCACCCGCTAGAAGGCCAAGAAAACAAAGCAAGTAATCTATCAGTTGAGCGGAGCAGGCATTTTCATGAGTACCCCTAAGCCAGTGGTTTTGTGCATCCTTGATGGATGGGGTTTGCGCGACGAACGTGAGGGCAACGCGCCATTGCTAGCCAAAACGCCAACCTTTGACCACATCATGCAAAACTGTCCCAACGCGACATTGATCACTTATGGTCCTGATGTGGGTTTACCACGTGGGCAGATGGGCAATTCCGAGGTGGGGCATACCAACATCGGCGCTGGCCGGGTTGTGGCGATGGATTTGGGTCAGATTGATCTGGCGATTGAGGAAGGTAGCTTTGCTAATAACGCGCGGTTGCGGGCGTTTATCGGGCAGATGTTGGAAACAGGTGGCACGGCGCACTTGATGGGTGTTGTGTCGGATGGTGGTGTGCATGGGCACTTGAACCACATGATCGCGGCGGCAAAGTCATTAGATGACGCCAAAGTGCCAGTGGTGATTCACGCTTTGACTGATGGTCGCGACGTGGCCCCGCGTTCTGCGCTTGGATTTTTTGAAACGCTTGAGGCGGCGTTGCCGACAGGCGTTCAGATTGCCACAGTAACGGGCCGCTATTATGCGATGGACCGTGATAATCGTTGGGACCGCGTCGCCAAAGCATATGCCGCGATCGCCTTTGGTGATGGAATTGCTGAAAAAACCGCCAAAACTGCAGTTGAAAGTGCCTATGCACGCGATGAAAATGATGAATTTATCGCAGCAGCGGTGCTGGACGGATATGGCGGTATCAAGGATGGCGATGGCCTGTTCTGTTTGAATTTTCGTGCAGACCGCGCGCGCGAGATTATGGCAGCATTTGGTGACCCCAATTTTGATGCGTTTGATACAGGTAGGCGACCAAAATGCGCTGCACTGATGGGCATGGCGGCTTATTCTGATGCCCATTCAGGGTATATGACCACAGTTTATCCCAAACCAGAGATCGTGAACACATTGGGGGCATGGGTTGCACAGCAAGGCCTGCGCCAATTCCGGTTGGCAGAAACTGAGAAATACCCCCATGTGACGTTCTTTTTGAACGGCGGTGCGGAATTGCCGGAGGCGGGTGAAGATCGTTATATGCCCAAATCTCCAAATGTCGCGACCTATGATTTGCAGCCGGAAATGTCGTGCGGCGAAGTGACAGACCATTTTGTGCAGGCGATTGAGGAAGGCTATGACCTGATCGTCGTGAACTATGCCAATCCCGACATGGTTGGTCACACCGGTGATTTGCAGGCAGGTATTGCCGCATGTGAAGCTGTGGATGCAGGGTTGGCGCGTGTTGTCGAAGCTTTGGAAAAAGCTGGTGGTGCGATGATTTTGACGGCAGACCACGGCAACTGCGAAACGATGATTGACCCAGAAACAGGTGGCGCGCACACAGCGCATACGCTGAATCCAGTGCCGGTCGCACTGGTGGGTGGACCTGATGGCGTGAAATTATCTGGAGGGCGGCTGGCCGATTTGGCACCTACTTTGCTGCACCTTATGGGGTTGACCAAGCCAGATGAAATGACAGGGCAGTGCCTGTTGTCATGATCCGCAGTGCGCTCATCCTTTTACTGATTTGGCCTGTTGCAGTTTTTGCTCAATCTGAGGCCGCGGTCGAGGCGCGCGCAGCAGCGGCAGAATTGGAAAGCGCGTCTGCTTTGCTTGACGACGCGGATAGCGCGCGTGATCGGGTCAAAGCGTTGACGGAAACCATACAGGCGTTTGAAAAGGGTCTGGGGGCAATGCGCGCTGGCTTGCGTCAAGTCGCAATCAACGAGGCGCAACTGACGCAAAAGCTTGAGGCGCGTGACGGTGAAGTCGCCCAATTGCTTGGGGTGTTACAGAGCATCGGTGGGTCACCTTCACCCGTATCATTTTTGCACCCGGATGGCCCAACGGGAACTGCGCGTGCTGGTATGTTGTTGGCTGAATTGACGCCTGCGCTGAATACCCGTGCTGATGCCTTACGCCGTGATCTTGAAGACGTACAAACGCTGCGTACCCTTCAAGTGGATGCTAAAGAACGGCTGCAAAAAGGGCTTACTGAAGTGCAAGCTGCGCGGACATCTTTGAACCAAGCGATGGCGAACCGCACGGACCTGCCCATACGCTTTACCGAAGATCCCGTGCGTACTGCTATTCTAATTGCATCGACCGAGACACTTGATGGATTTGCTAGCGGGTTGTCAGAAATTGTAACGGACGAAGTTGCACCAGCGCCTGTTAATTTGGATGGCCAGGTCGGGGACCTCACCCTGCCAGTTCAAGGATTACTATTACGGCGCGCAGGTGAGGCCGATGCCGCAGGTGTGAAACGCCCCGGCATTATCGTCGCAACACGCCCTCGTGCCATCGTCACAACCCCTACTGCGGCAACGATCCGTTACACTGGGCCGTTGCTTGATTTTGGCAACGTGATCATTTTAGAACCGCAAGCGGACACATTGTTTGTGTTGGCGGGTTTAGATGTGGTGTACGGAACAGCAGGACAAGTGATCGCTGGCGGCACACCAATTGGGCTAATGGGCGGGCAAACAGACGGAAATGACACGACATTGTCACTAGGTCGTGAAGGCACTGGCCCTGATCGCTCAGAAACGCTCTATATAGAGGTCAGGCAAGACAACACTCCACAGGACCCAAGCGACTGGTTCCGCACCGACAAGGATGGATAAAAGATGAAGAAATTTGTGATGGCTGCCATTGGCGGCACTTTGGCAGGTGTTCTCGTTACAACACAGATTGCCGGCCCCTTGTTGGCGCAGGAATCGGCCAAGACAGAAAATGTTTATGAACAGCTTGACCTGTTTGGCGACATCTTTGAACGCATTCGCGCGCAATACGTGGAAGAGGTCGAAACTGATGAACTGATCGAAGCGGCCATCAACGGCATGCTGACATCGCTTGATCCACATTCCAGCTATCTGTCGCCCAAAGCTGCTGCCAAGATGCGCGAACAGACGCGCGGTGAATTTGGTGGTCTTGGTATTGAAGTCACGCAAGAAGACGGCTTTGTCAAAGTTGTATCACCCATTGATGGTACACCTGCCGCTGAGGCGGGTATCGAAGCGGGTGATTTTATCACGCAGGTGAACGGCGAAAGCCTGTTGGGTTTGCTTCTCGACGATGCGGTCGAACTGATGCGCGGCCCTGTGGGGTCCGAGATTGTCATCACCGTTGTGCGTGAAGGTGAGGCAGAACCGTTTGATGTGTCGATCATTCGTGACACGATCCAATTGACGGCGGTACGTGCGCGCACCGAAGGATCGACTGCGGTGCTGCGTCTGACGACATTCAACGAACAGACCTATCCAAAGATGAAAGAAGAGCTGGAAAAGCAGATCGAAAACCTTGGCGGCATCGATAACATGAACGGCATTGTCCTCGACCTGCGCAACAATCCGGGTGGATTGTTGAATCAAGCGATTGCCGTGTCCGATGCGTTCTTGGAAGAAGGCGAAATCGTCAGCACGCGTGGCCGTGAATTGGCCGATGGTGACCGGGTGAACGCGACACCGGGTGATTTGTCGCAAGGCAAACCGATTGTTGTGTTGATCAACGGTGGCTCTGCTTCGGCGTCTGAAATTGTTGCGGGTGCGTTGCAAGATCACCGCCGCGCGATTGTGATTGGTACAAAAAGCTTTGGTAAGGGGTCTGTTCAGACCGTCATGCCACTGCGTGGTGATGGTGCGATGCGCCTGACGACTGCGCGTTATTACACGCCATCAGGCCGCTCTATTCAGGCGCTGGGTGTGTCCCCAGATATCATCGTAGCACAGCCCGCAGTAAAGCCGAAAACCGAAGAAGAGGAAGAGGCGGCCACAACACGTCGCACACGTTCAGAAGCGGACTTGCGCGGTAGCTTGAACAACGACAGCTTGACCGAAGATCAGATCAAGCAGATTGAAGCCGACCGCGATAAAGCCGAAAAAGCCGCTGAATTGCGCGAGGAAGATTACCAACTGGCCTATGCCATTGATATTCTCAAGGGTCTGTCTGCATTGGGTCCAAAAGAGTAATTTCTATAGCAGTCTAAACAAAAAAGGCCCGTGCATGATGCATGGGCCTTTTTATGTGTGTGCGCATATCGCCCGCAAACGATGGCCGTTACTTGCGAAACATCAGCCGATAAGCACAAGGCACGAGCAGCAGTGTTAAAGGTGTCGCGGCTGCTAACCCGCCAATCATCAAGGTGGCCATCGGTTCGAACAAGGCACCCCCAGCAATCGCCATGGGAAGCAAGCCAAACACCGTTGTGAAAGTCGTCAGTAAAATTGGCGTCACACGTTTCTTTGATGCTGACACAATCGCATCTTCAATCGATTGTGTGGCGCGTTCAATGTCGATTTGGTCGATCAGAACAATGGCGTTGTTGATGATGATACCGGCCAAGGAAATCATCCCAAGCGTGCCAAAAAATGACATCGGTTGACCAAACAAATACAAACCAATTCCGGCACCGGATGCGACCAATGGAATGGTCATAAAAGTCAGTGCAACGCGACGGGACGAGTTGAACTGGAACATCAAAGCAATCAACATCACGACCACAGTCAGTGGCAAGCCACTTGCCAGATTGCTGTTTGCCTCAGAGCTGTCCGTCAATTCGCCGCCGATCTCTACGCGATAATCCGGCCCCAGATCAGCGATGACATCATCAATCGTGGGCTGCAAATGATCCAGCATCTCACCTGCTGAGAAGCGACCGCTTTTGCCTTCGACAATAAGTTGACGTTCCTGATTTTCGCGCCTGATTTGCGAAAACTCAAACCGGGGCGCAAAGTTTGCTACTTGATCAAGTGCTATCAAGCGGCCGTTGGCAGGAATCGATAGATTCGCCAAATCTTCCAGACTGTCACGAAAGCTTTCATCAGCACGCAAGACAATTGGTATGCTGTCACTGCCTTCGCGGTAGGTGGATTCGACCGTACCGCTTAGGAATGTTTCCATCACATCAGAGATATCGCGCGACGTCACGCCGAATTCGCGCGCTTTGTCCTGTTGGACCTCAACAATCATTTTGACCAGCTTGTTGCCCCAATTGGTTTTGACGAATATTTGGTCAGGAACTGTGTTAAAGGCGGCCTCCAACTGTTTGGACGCGGCGAGTAATCTATCGCCATCTTCACCAATAATCTTGACCTGAACAATACCACTTTCACCCGCCCCCATCGATAGGCGTGTTACCCGAAAACGGGCTGCCGGATGATTGCGCAGAACATGTGCGCGCAAGCGATCTGCGGCGACAACTGCCCCATCCGCATCGGCAGTGTTCACCACAAAAAATGCGCTTGACGGGTCTGTGTCCGCCGGGGATAGGGCAAGGTAAAATCGCGGCCCACCAGAGCCAACAAATACCGTTGTATTGACGACCTCGGGGTTAGCATCCGCATCAGACAGCCACTTTTCAACCGCCAGTGCCTCGTCGCGGGTTGCTTTGATGGATGTGCCACGGGGCATATCCATATACATCAGAAAATCAGCACGCGCAGAAAGCGGAAACATCTCAGACTTGTTTAGGCCTAAAACGGAGCTGCCTAAGATCACAACCAGATAAACTGCTGGCACAATCAACAGACCCCAGCGCAAAATGCGCCGCACCAACCAGCCGTACCAACGCACGAGTGCGTTTTCCTTGGGTTCCTTGCCCGCCTTTAAAATGCGTGCCGCAAGAAATGGCAGGATATATAATGCTGTGACCCATGAACCCAACAACATCAACGCAACAACAGCCCCTAGCGAGAAGGCAAATTCGCCTGTCGTGCCCTCAAGGATGAGCATTGGAATAAACGCAGAAACTGTAGTGATGGAAGCTACAGCGAGTGGGATAAAGAACTGTTTGCCCGCGTCCAATGCAGCATCTTCAGGGGCGGCACCCGCGCGCAAACGGTTTTGAATATCCTCAACCACAACCAGCCCATTGTCGACCAGCAGTCCTAGCGAGATGATCACCGCCGCAATCGAAATTTGTTGCAAAGCGATGCCAAGATAGGACATGCCGAGCAGCGCAAAACCCATAGTAAAAGGCACGATCATCGCAACCACCAAAGCAGGGCGTAGGCCAAGGAACAACAACAACACCAATAAAACAACGCCAAATGTCTGCGCTACATTGCTGAGCGCGCTGTTGATCGCGACGGTCACGTTGGTCTCTTGATAGGTTGAAAAGTTATATGAAATCCCAATGGGTTGTGTATCTTCAAACGCGGCAACCCTATCCTTGAGGACTTTGCCGATCTTTTGGATGTCGCGTGTGTCGTTCATTTCGACGGCCAGCAACAAGGCAGGCTTGCCATTAAAATAGACCGGCGATTCAGGTGGATCGACAAAGCCGCGTCGGACAGTCAGCAAATCCTTGAGTCGCACCAAATTGCCTGTGCTACTGACCTGTGTCAGAATTTCACCAATCTCTTCGACTGAGTTGAAATCGCCATTTGCCTCGAGGGCAAGTGTGGTGCCAGCAGCATCCAATTTACCCGCAGGAAGGATGACGTTCTGAGCCTGTAAATCGGCAATCACTTGCTTAAGTTGCACACCAACAGCGGCCAATTTTCGACTGTCGATCTCAAGGAAAATCCGTTCATCCTGGACGCCAGATAGACTAACCTTGGTGATGCCATCTAACGTGTATAAATTCTTGCGCAAGGCATCCGCAGAATCCCAGACTTCGCGTAGATCGAACCCTTCGCCAGTGACCGCAATTGTCGCAATCGAAACATCGCCGTAATTGGTGTTGATGTTCGGGCCTTGGGTGCCTTCAGGAAACCGGACCTCTTCCATTTTGTTGCGGATGTCTTGAAAGATGGCAGGCAGTTCTGACGAGCCAACCGATTCATATAAATTCAGCGTGACAACAGCTGAACCCGTGGTGATTAGCGTCGAAATATCTTCAACTTCACCAATCTCGCGGGCTTTGCGTTCAATTGGTGTCGCCAAAAGATCTTCGACCCGCTCAGGCGACATGCCCTCAAAACTCGCCGCAACGATTGCCGTGCGAATGGTGATCGCAGGGTTTTCCCGTTTAGGCAGCCCGAAATAAGTTATGGCTCCCATGATCAGAAGGCCGATCATCATCAAAACCGTCAGCCTGCTTTTGTTCAGGCCAAAGCGCGTTAGAATATCCATGGCTTTAGTCCTCTAACAGCGTGACGGATTGCCCGTCGGTTAGAAAACTAACGCCTGCGGATGCAACGCGCTCTCCAGCTTCTAGCCCTGAAATCACCAAGACGGAGTTTTCGCGTATACCGGCAATCATGACTTCGCGTTTGTTGACAGTTTCTGTCGTTGGGTCATAGACAAACAACTTGAGAGGTGCGGGTTCTGTTGGGCTGCGCGTGCCGGAAATGTTGCCTTCAACTACGGCCGCGCTGATCGGGATGGTAAAGCCAAGTTCAGCTGGAATGTCGAATTCAAGAGCAACTTCAACCGCCATACCTGATTTAATATCGGAAGGGGCGTCTTGGAGTGTTATGACGACCGGAAACGAAGAGACAGTATCGGCGCTTGCACCCAATTCGGTGACGACACCACGCAGTGTGCGATCAGGTGCATCAGCCAAACGTAATGTGGCGGGTTTGCCAATGGCTAGGCGATTGACCGTATCGTAATTGACAGTGAAACTGACTTCAAACCCACCCGCTTGATACAGTGTGGCAATGGCTGAACCGACGCCAACGGTTGCAAATGATTGCGCATCAACCGAACTGATGATGCCATCAAAGGGTGCCAATAGATTTGTGTCGCGTGCTGATTTTTTGGCAGTGTCCAGCGCGCGCTCTGCTTGCACGAAGGCTTGCGCCGATGCGGTTGCGTCTGTCTTAGCATTGTCTACAGCGACCTTTGTCACAACACCACGTGTCAGCAATTCTTCCTGCCGGGCCAAATTTGCTGCACTGTTTTCAGCAGCCACACGCGATTGTTCGACCGCAGCTTCAGCAGAAGCGACCTGAATTTCCAGCGTTGCGTCATCAATCTGTGCCAATACTTCGCCTTCTTTGACGACTTGACCTACTTTCAAATCAATTTCTTTTAGGCGTCCGCCAATCTCAAATCCTACTGTGGTCAGCTCAGAAGGCTGCAATACACTTGGAAAACGGCGCAATACACTGTGCTCGCTCTCAGCCACCAGCACAGTTTTCAGCCCCCGCACCGGAGCTTCAACATCTTGTGCCGCATCATCTTCGGGTAAACAGGCCGCTACTAAAAAGGTTGCAGCCAAGAGACAAAAGGTTCTCTTCATGATTTTCATTCTTTGGTCTCCGGGCAATAAGTCAGGTTCAAATAACGCTGCTGGTTATCTGTCAAAATAGGTTAGACGCCCAGTTTTTGAACGCCCTATTGATTTAGGCTAAGATACTAGAGCTTAATCGGCAATGATGATGGCGCACCGCAGGGTCGGGAACCTGGCGGTTACATCGTTTCAAGGCAATGACGACGGAAGGCACGTTTCAGCATATCCAACTCGGCACGCAGTAAATCCATTTCAGCACGAATATCATCACCCAAAACCTCACCGGCCATCAATGTAACATGCCCGATCTTCTCATTTGCTGCCTTGTCGCAGATGATCAGCGTCTGTACGCCCTCGGCAATCGCATTAGCGGGAATGGGGAACGCCAAAACCCAATGGCCCGCATCCGCGTTATGCGTAATGCTGATGCCCTCAACCGCTTCTTTTTGGTGGGTCACTTCAATTTCAGGCTTTGTGTCGCCCGTGTTGGTGACGATGCCCTGCCAGACCCCCTGGGAGATTTTGGTCTTTGTCAATTGCACTGCGGTCATGCGCGTTGCTCCTTATAGATGCGCGCGCGGGCGGCGCGAGAATGTCAGATCGCGCAAGATCACTTGATTCATTTGTGGACCCTCAAAGATCAGATCAATCCAAGCCCGTTCCACCCGTTTTTCATTCAAGTTGGAATAGGCCAAATCAAACTCAACGCGAATATTCTCTTCGCTTAAGGGCAGTTCACGCACGATTTGTTCGGTATTGGGACCATGTCGAATGTTAAGGCGGGCAAAAATCTCAAGCGGTTTTTCCATTTCAACAATCGCATCCATGCGCAATAGATGTGTACGTTTCAAACCCAAAACACCCGCATCAGGCAGGTCAACAACCAGTGACAGAAACGATCCATCAAATTTGAAAACATCCAACCGCAGGCCATAAGGCGCAAGGTCTGCTTCGCGCATGTTGCGCAGTTGGCGCAGGGTCAGTTCCGAATATTCGCAATCATGAAATAGCGTAACCTCGTCACCTAACATAGATTTCGTTTGAACCGATGACAGGCCAGGCGTCGGTAACGGGCCGCGCCATAATTCGGGCCGCCAAGACCAATCTGCGTTATGCGGTTTTGGAAAGCTGGTCGAGCCAATCATTGGCAGGGCAAGGCGTTCATCAGCGGTGTGAATAAGGCGATCCAGATGAGTCTTGAGCAAGCGGGCGCGGCTGCGTTGACGCCGCAATGTCGGCAGTTCAGTCGTTGCCGCCAACCGCGCAGCACGCGCCCATCGTAAAATGTTGCGCGAATAAATCTTGCCATCCAGAAAGCGGAAACCGAGTTTGGACATGAAAGGGGAGCCTCTGATTTTTGCCCACCCTATCTATCCCAAAGGTTTCATTCAAATAAATTGGCAACAATCTGGGCGTGAAATGCGATAATGTTGCCAATATTGAAGCAATTGCGGATTAAGAAGCCCCTTGGCTGCGTGACATGACCGCAGAAACAATACTACGCCCCTCTCCAGAGGTGGCGCGCCCGCCCTCAGGGCCGTATAGCGTTACGGCAATGAGTTGCCCGCCGATATGTGTAGCTCCGCGCCAATGTTTAGTGCCGACCCCATCAATCGGCGCGGGGCCTTCGCCGCGAAATACTAAGGTGCCGTCCGAGGTTTTTGGGTCGCTTGCGTTGCTCAATCCGTTGGCAGATGCCAAGTCTTGCATGGCGGGAATTGCGGCACCCGGTGCTGACGGTAAAACGCTGACAGTGATGAAGCCCAAAGGCGCATCCCCTGCCGCTTGCGGTACACCCAAAACGTCGCAACGGGCCATCAGGGCAAATTGTTTTTTGACGCTATTGCTGTCGATGCAAAACCCGCGCGGAGCGACAAGCGTGACTGCGCCATCGGCCAATTTTGCCTGCGATAGCGGTTTGGCTTGTTGTCCTTTGATCGTTGGTACAGACAACCCTTCAAACAGCGCAGCACCCTGACCGCCTTCGCAAGCGGACAGGATCAGCAACGCAAGCGCTGCAATGGGGCCTTTACAGGTCCATGTAGTCATGGGTTTCCACCTTGGCACCCGGATGTGTCACCGCGCCCAAATAGGTTGGCCCAACAAGTTGCGCGTATTTCCACAGTGCGCCGCTGGCGTAATTGGTTGGGCGTGCGCCTTTCCAATGGGCCTTGCGCTCTGACATTTCCTCGTCGGTTAGAGCAACGCTGATTGATCCCTCAATGGCGTTCAGCGTGATCATATCGCCGTTTTGCAGCAACCCAATTGGCCCACCAAGAGCGGCCTCTGGACCCACATGGCCCACACAGAACCCGCGTGTCGCACCAGAGAAACGGCCATCGGTAATAAGTGCAACTTTCTTGCCCATTCCTTGACCCGAAAGTGCGGCCGTCGTGGCCAACATTTCGCGCATGCCGGGACCGCCAGCTGGACCTTCGTTGCGGATGACGAACACATCGCCTTCAGAATAGGTGCGGTTTTGCACGGCTTCAAATGCATCTTGTTCACATTCAAAGATTAACGCGGGACCGGTGAACACGATGTCTTCTTCTGACATGCCAGCGATTTTCACGATGGCACCTTCGGGCGCAAGGTTGCCCTTGAGGCCCACAACACCACCTGTTGTGCTGATCGGGTTGGCAACGGAATGGATGACTTTGCCGTCCGCTTCGCGCGTTACCTGATCCAGTACTTCGCCCATGGAATATCCCGTCGCGGTCATGCAATCGAGGTGGACCAACCCAGCTTTGCGTAACTCGTTCATCACGACGGGAACGCCACCCGCCTCGTACAGGTCTTTCGCCACATATGCGCCGCCCGGCTTCATATCGACAAAGTACGGCGTGTCGCGGAAGATTTCGCAGACATCCTCAAGGAAGAAATCGATGCCACATTCATGCGCCATGGCGGGCAAGTGCAGACCGGCATTTGTTGAGCCACCAGTACACGCCACGATGCGCGCGGCATTTTCAAACGCCTCACGTGTACAGATGTCACGCGCACGGATATTTTTTTCGATCAAGTGCATGACCGCAGCACCCGATGCGTGGCCGTATTCATCGCGGTCTTTGTAAGGTGCTGGCATGCCGGATGAGTTTGGCAGTGCAAGGCCAATCGCCTCAGATACACATGCCATTGTATTCGCGGTAAACTGGCCGCCACAGGCGCCCGCAGACGGGCAGGCGACGCGTTCAAGGATTTCCAATTCGGCTTCAGTCATTGTGCCGGACTGATAGTTACCAACCGCCTCAAACATGTCCTGAACGGTCAAATCACGTTCGGCAAAGCTTTGCGGCACATCAGCACCTTTTGGCGCGCGGCCCGGTAGGATCGAACCACCATACAAAAACACAGACGGCACATTGAGGCGCAACATGGCCATCATCATACCGGGCAGGGATTTGTCACACCCTGCAAGACCGACAAGCGCGTCATAGCAGTGACCGCGCATCGTCAACTCAACCGTGTCTGCAATCGCTTCACGTGAAGCAAGTGAAGACCGCATGCCCTCGTGGCCCATCGCGATGCCGTCTGTCACGGTGATGGTGGTAAATTCGCGCGGCGTGCCCTGCTCGGATTTAACACCTTCTTTGACGGCCTGTGCCTGACGGGACAGGGCAATGTTACACGGTGCGGCCTCGTTCCAGCATGTTGCGACACCAACCAAAGGCTGATGAATTTCTTCGTCCGTCATACCCATCGCATAATAATAAGACCGATGTGGCGCGCGGGCGGGCCCTTCGGTCACATGGCGGCTGGGCAATTTTGATTTATCAAAGCGTTGGTTGGTGGACATCGACAGGCACTCCGTTAAGCATTTCCATTGGAATAGTCGGCTGCGCCGCATGCTGCAAGGCCATGAGAACAATCGCGATCCCTTGATGTTGTATTGAACCGCCGTAACGCTTACCTTTGTTAAAGTATTTTACGGTGCCTACGAGCGGCCCCTCGCATAGAAAGAGCGGCCCATGGAGCCCAACATATTTTCCTTTATCTGGAAGTATTCCCGGCGCGATCAAATCTCGTTGTTGGTGTTCACAATTGTTACCTTCCCCTTCCTGTTTGTGACTCTGGAATTGCCAAAACGCATCATCAACGATGCGATTGGTGCATCTTCTGAAGTGGTAAAAGTGCTTGGGGTCGAAATGACACAAGTGCAATTTCTGTTGGTGCTGTGCTTTGCTTATCTTGCTGCGGTGTTTGTGCATGGCCTGATGAAAATGCGTTTGAACACGATGAAGGGTGTCGTAGCAGAGCGGCTTTTGCGGCGGTTTCGGTATCGGTTGATCGAACGGATGATGCGTTTTCCGCGCAGCTATTTTCAAACCACCAGCCAAGGTGAATTGGTGAGTATGGTCACCTCTGAGGCAGAGCCAATGGGTGGATTGATGGGCGATGCCGTTGCGCAACCTGCGTTTCAAGCAGGGCAAATGTTGATCATCCTGCTGTTTTTGTTCATTCAGTCGCCATGGTTTGGGCTGGCTGGAGTGGCTCTGATCCCGCTTCAGGCGTGGCTCATTCCATTGCTGCAACGACAGATTAACTTGTTGAACAAGGAGCGCATCAAAGAGGTGCGCCGCTTGTCCGCTGAAATTGGCGAAACAGCCGCAGGTATCACAGATTTGCGGACCAATGGCGGCTGGCGGTTCCGCCTTGCGGGCTTTACCGGCACACTGGGTCGGCTTTTTGATATCCGGTTCCGGATTTACCAAAAGAAGTTCTTTATGAAGTTCCTCAACAACTTCATCACGCAATTAACGCCGTTCTTTTTCTATGCCGTTGGTGGCTATTTGGCGATCAAAGGTCAGATCACCGTTGGCGCGCTTGTGGCTGCTTTAGCCGCTTACAAAGACTTGAGCAGCCCGTGGAAAGAGCTGCTAACATATTACAACCAAACCCAAGATATGGCTCTGCGCTGGGAAGTTGTGACCGAACGGTTCGCACCCAAAGGTATGATTGACGAAGGATTATTTGTTGGCGCACCAGACAACATTCCGCATTTGCGTGGGGATATCGACCTGCAAAAAGTCTGGGTGCGCAACAGTGATGGCAACATGCTGCTTGAGGACATAACGCTGCATATTCCCGCAGGTAGCCGTGTGGCAATTGAAGTGCCTGCGCAATCCGAACGCACAGCACTAGCCGAGATTCTAACCCGAGAAATTACGCCGACACGCGGCAAGATCGCGATTGCAGATCATGACCTGTCTGGCCTGCATCAATCTGTGGTCGCGGCCCGTATAGGCTATGCCAGTGCTGCCCCCTATTTGTTTCAGGGAACGGTTGGGGACAACATGCTGATGTCGCTGCGTACAAGTCCAAAGACCGTGTTGTGGGATCCTGAACATAGCGACCGTGAAACAATTGAAGCTATGCGGGCAGGTAACAGTCGCGACAGTTTGCGTGCGGATTGGCTTGATCCTGGCATCGCCGATCTTGATTCAGATGACGACATTCTAAAGTGGTGGTTCAAGATCACGCAGGCGCTTGGGACAGCAAACCTGTTGTTTGAGCGCATGTTGAATTCACGCATGGATCAGTCAAAGCACCCAGAGCTTGCCAAACGTGTGGTTTCTTTGCGCGAAGAAGTTCGCAAACGGCTACAGGACCAAGGGTTGGATAAGGTTGTGAACCGTTTTCATCCCGATAAATTCAACCCCTCGGTGCCGCTTGGTGGTAACCTGATGTATGCCAGCCCTGCGCGAAACATTAGTCCGCAAAGCTTGGTTGCTGAGCGTACATTCCTGGCGATGATCATTGATCAGGGCCTTGCGGAACAGGCGATTGCCATCTCTCAAACGCTTGTCGAAGCCTTGCACCAGACCTTTGGCATGGACGGCACCGGACACCCGTTGTTCACGGCTTTGGGGATTGAAGAAACGCTCTACGAGCAATTGGTAGATATTGCCGTGCGTCGTCGTGAAAAGGGCGATGAGGCATTGTCACCTGACGAATTTGCATTGCTCCTGACCGTACCGTTCGCTTTTACAGCTGAACAAATCGGCCCTGCCTTCCCAGAAAGCTTCAAGCAAGAAATTTTGCAAATTCGCAAAGTGTGCGGTCAACAATTGCTAGATGACGCCCGTGATTTGTTCATACCAGTTACTCCAGAAACTTATTTGCCACGTCTGACCATTCTTGAAAATATGCTGTATGGGCGCATTTCCGGTGTTGCTGGATTACAGGCTGATCTGGTTCAAGATGTGGTCACAGAAGTAATGGAAGAACATGGATTGCAGCAATTGGTATCATCAATTCTGTTTGACGTGAACACAACGATTGGTGGGGCTAACCTGCCTGCTATTTTCCAAGACCGTGTTGCATTTGGCCGGGCTGCGATCAAGCGGCCTGATGTATTGGTGTTTAACCAATTACTGGCGGGCCAAGATGCAAAATCGCAGGCTGATATTCGCGATCAACTGAGTGATCTGTTGCCTCAAAGCACGCAAATTTATCTGAACGATAAATTTACAGCGCCAGAAGATTTCGACATGCATTTGGTCATTCGAAATGGTCGCCTTGATGGCGTGGCCGAAGCTGAAGGGAAGGATGAAGAGGATAGCAGTTCTGATGATCTAAGGAGTAAGTTGCGTATCATTTCTCAAAATCCGCTGTTTGGCAGTCTTGATGCCCGCAGCCAGCGGTTGTTGGCATTCGCGGCACAATGGTACGAAGTTGAAAAAGGCGATCGCATCTTTTCCATGGGTGAACGTCCTGATGCGGCCTATCTGTGCCTATCGGGTCGTGCGGAATTGGCGTGGTTTGATCCAAACGGTGTCTCACATCACGTATCAGAGGTCGAACCGGGTCGGTTAATCGGTGACCTTGCTGTTATCTTAGATGAGCCGCGGCAATTGGACCTGACAGCGATGGAAACAACTAAATTTCTGCGCATTGGTGCAGACCAATTTCTTGCAGTTGTTGAAAATGACAAAACAGTTCTGCTTCGGCTGTTGCACACTGTAGCAGGGCATTTGACTGGTGCTGCTGAGCTGTTGCGCGCCGCAAAGATTGAGATACCCCGCGAATTTGGCCCCTCTATCCCACCATCGATTGAGCCTGAGGATATCAAGTGATCTGGCGATTGAACTATGACGCGCATGATGGGTTTGTCGACCCTGCACGCCAGAGTGCGGCGCTATGGAAATTTGTTCTAGGATTCAGCTTGGCGGCCATCGGATACGTGGCCTTGAATCAGATGTTCTTTCAGATGGTATATTCGGCCATCGGGGCACGCAGCACTGAACTGTACAATCAACTGCTAAGTGGCAGCACTCCACAGGCGATGTTTTTGTTGCTGTTTAGCTTTGTGTTTATGACTGTGGCCGTCGGTGTTTCTGTCCGCATTGTACACCGTAGATCGGTTTTGAGTTTGTTAGGCGACTTGCGTTTGGGTGCCCGGCAATTTGGCGCTGTATCGGCTATGATGCTGGGGCTGACATTCATTCTGTTTGTATTGCCGCCTTGGGACATGGGTGGCGAATTTGTGCCAAACTTGGATTTGTCACGCTGGCTGATGTTGTTGCCCTTGTCGTTGGTTGCAGTGTTTATCCAAGTCAGTGCCGAGGAAGTCGTGTTCCGTGGGTATGTCCAACAGCAATTGGCCGCGCGGTTCCGCTCGCCTCTGGTATGGATGATCTTGCCCTCTGTGGTGTTCGCAGTGGGGCATTACCTGCCTGAGACAGCGGGTGAAAATGCACTGATTATTGCCGCTTGGGCTGGTGTATTTGGCATTTTGATGGCCGATCTTACCGCACGATCAGGCTCGCTTGGTCCGGCAATTGCGGTGCATTTTTGGAACAATGTATCGGCTATATTGATTGTGTCGATGCCCGAAAATCTATCGGGGCTGGCGCTGTATCTTGCGCCATTCAGCATGGGTGACAGTGATGCAATGCGCGCGTGGTTGCCTGTGGACTTCGCTTTGATGTTTGTCTCGTGGTTGGCGGCACGGCTTGCGATACGCCGCTGATTGCAATTCGTGTGCGAGCAGCTTATTTCAGATATGACACTGTCAACAGGGACTGCACATGAACTGGATCACCAATTACGTCCGGCCACACATCAACTCGATTTTTTCGCGTCGTGAAACGCCAGATAACTTGTGGACCAAATGCGATGACTGCGGCACCATGCTGTTTCACCGCGAGGTTGCTGAAAATCTAAACGTCTGCACAAGCTGTGGCCACCACATGGCGATTTCTCCACGTGAGCGGTTTAAGACGTTGTTTGATGGCGGGATTTTCACCGAAGTATCAGTTCCTGCACCGACAGCGGACCCTCTGAATTTCCGTGACCAAAAGAAATACCCTGACCGTTTGAAAGCTGCCCAAAAGCAAACCAGCGAATCTGAGGCGATGTTGGTAGCCACGGGTGAAATGGGACGCACGCCAATTGTTGCTGCGGGCCAAGATTTTTCATTCATGGCTGGTTCCATGGGGATGTATGTCGGCAACGCCATCATCGCTGCCGCCGAAGAAGCCGTGAAGCTTAAGCGCCCGTTGATCTTGTTCTCTGCTGCTGGCGGTGCGCGCATGCAGGAAGGGATTTTGTCCTTGATGCAGATGCCACGTACCACTGTGGCCGTTCAAATGCTGAAAGAGGCCGGGTTGCCTTATATCGTTGTGCTCACTCACCCGACAACCGGTGGGGTAACGGCCAGCTATGCAATGTTAGGTGATGTTCACATCGCTGAACCGAACGCTTTGATCTGCTTTGCCGGTCCGCGCGTGATCGAACAGACAATCCGTGAAAAATTACCCGAAGGGTTCCAGCGCGCTGAATATCTACTGGATCACGGCATGCTTGATCGTGTGACACCGCGTACAGAATTGCGGGATGAATTGATCAATATCACACGGATGTTGCTTGGTCTTACGCCTGCGATACGCGGAGATTTACCACCGCCAAGTGACGATACTGCACTGCCCCAAAAGGATGCAGACACCGAAGTTGTGGACGCAAAGGCAGATGCCCCCAAATGACGGGCCAGACATCGGACGCCATCCTTGCACGGATGTTGGCGCTACACCCTAAGATCATCGATCTCACGTTGGACCGGATGTGGCGTCTGCTAGAGGCGCTTGGCAATCCTCAGAATGATCTGCCGCCTGTGATCCACATTGCAGGAACAAATGGCAAAGGATCAACCCAAGCGATGATCCGTGCCGGGCTAGAGGCGATGGGAAAGTCCGTTCACGCCTATACCTCACCGCATTTGGCGCGGTTTCATGAACGCATCCGCGTTGCCGGATCCCTGATTGACGAAGACGACCTCACAGCGGTCTTAGACGAATGTTACGCGGCCAATGGCGGCGAAAGCATCACGTACTTTGAGATCACGACATGTGCGGCCATTTTGGCGTTCGCGCGGACCCCTGCGGATTATACGCTGCTTGAGGTCGGCCTAGGTGGGCGCTTGGATGCAACCAATGTGGTGGACACACCCGCGCTGACGATCATCACGCCTGTTTCTGTCGACCATCAGCAATTCTTGGGTGAAACTTTGCCCGAGATCGCAGGCGAAAAGGCGGGGATCATCAAACGCCTTATTCCTTGCGTGGTTGGTCCACAGGAAGAAGCGGGTTTGGACGTTATTGAAGCCGTGGCCGCCCGTCATGGTGCGCCGCTGTTGGCATACGGTCAGCACTGGCATGTATCCTCCGAAGCTGGGCGGATGGTCTATCAAGATGAACGTGGTTTGCTTGATCTGCCGCGTCCCAATTTGCCCGGTGATCACCAGATCATGAACGCAGGTGCCGCATTGGCCGCACTGCGCCATCTGGGTGCCGATGATACAGCCTGCGAGGCCGCAGTGACCAAGGCATATTGGCCTGCACGTATGCAGCGTCTTACGGCGGGCCCACTGATCGATATCGCTGGTAAGGCTGAGCTTTGGCTTGATGGTGGGCACAACCCGGCAGCGGGTGACGCACTGGCTGCCGTTTTGGCGGCTGGTGTCAAACGTCCCACTCATTTGATCTGTGGTATGCTCAACACCAAAGACATCACAGGATATATGCGCCCGCTTGCGGCCCATGCTGACACACTGCACGCGGTTTCCATCCCCGGTGAGGCGGCAACGCTTTCTGCTGCTGAGACTGCGACCGCCGCGCGTGAGGTCGGTCTGATTGCATTCGAAGCGGAGGACGTGACGCACGCGCTAAGCACTATTGTCGCCGATGATCCAACAGCACGTGTGCTGATCTGCGGATCATTGTACCTTGCCGGCAACGTGTTGCGCGAAAACAGCTAATCCACAGTATTTTGCGCGCCATAGTGCGCCAACATCCATATCTGGTCTAAACCCATTCTCAATTCAGGCGCGATATTTCCGTGCAATAACTGAAAAGAATTAGGTGAGCAGCATGAACAAACAGACCAAAACAGCAAGATTGCCGTCGACGAGAACGGATGAAACGAAAAAATCTCAGACGATTTTTATCGCTGTTGGTTTGGCAATTGTGCTGGGCGGTTTGTGGGTGTTGTACGATACGGATGGCCCGTATCATCCAGAAATTCCTGTGACTGATACGCTGCAACACAACAGCGTAGATTCATAATCAGACGTTTTTAACTGCCCCACCCGTCAGCTTGCATTTCACGCAGGCGCGACGCGGTGCGTTCAAATTCGAACGTGCCTTCACCCTCAATATACAGCATTTCAGGCTTTGCTGCGGCTGAACAGATCAACCGCACACGTGCCTCATAAAGTGCGTCAATAAGGGTGACGAACCGTTTTGCCTCATTGAAATTGGAACGTCCAAGGCTCGGAATATCATCCAGCAACAAAACGCGTACGGCCTCTGCCAACGCCAGATAATCAGCTGCACCTAGGGCTGTGCCGCATAAAGCATGGAACTGCGCCCGCGCCATACCATTGCGAAAGGCGGGTATGACGACATCACGCCCCTTAACGCGCAAGGTCAGCGGCGTACCTGGCCCACCAGCCAAATCATCCCAAACCGCATTCATTGCCGCGCGACTTTCCGCATTGACCGGGGTGAAATATACTTGTGTGCCTGACAGGCGATCCTGACGGTAATCCGTTGGACTCGCCAACTCATGCACAACCATTTTCTCTTTGATTAACTCAATGAAGGGCACGAACAAATCGCGGTTTAGTCCGTGCTTATACAATTCATCCGGCAACCGGTTTGAGGTTGTAACGACAACTACACCAGCCGCAAATAAGGCTTGAAACAAGCGCCCTACAATCATCGCATCGGTGATGTCGCTGATCTGCATTTCATCAAAAGCCAGCAACCTCACAGAAGCTGCGACATCGGCTGCAACGGGGGCGATCGCATCATCAACGCCGGTTTTTCGCGCCTCGTGCATCGCATTGTGAATTTCCTGCATGAATGCATGAAAATGCACGCGCCGCGATGGGATGTCAGTCAGGTGCTCAACAAACATGTCCATCAACATGGATTTTCCACGACCGACACCTCCCCACAGATACAATCCCTTTGGAGGCTCAGGCGCTTTGCGAAACAGTCCTTTTTTGACTGGCTGCAACAATGCATCGCGAATTCGGTCAAATTCTGACAACACGGCTACTTGTGCGGGGTCAGATTGCAAGTCACCTGAAGCAATCAGGGAGTCGTATGTTTCTCGAAGGCTGCTCATTCTCATGGCTTAGCGCGGGATGGGCAGATTGGGAAGGTCGCCGGTGATCTGACATATCAATTCCTCTGTGTACCCACGCACATATGCTGAATTGACGCAGGTCGGTATTCTTCGCAATGTCACCCAAACACTTGTTGATCGGACGTGCCTTGGAAAAATCTCACACACCGCTTTTTACCCCGGTCCTGATGGTCGGTTGTATCATCATAATGGTTAGCTTTGCTGTGCGCGCGTCTTTTGGTGTTTTCCAAATTCCAATCGCAGAGGAGTTCGGCTGGCTGCGCAGTGAATTTTCATTGGCAATTGCGATCCAAAATCTGGCGTGGGGGATCGGGCAGCCGATATTTGGGGCGCTGGCAGAAAAGATTGGCGACAGACGGGCAATCATTATCGGTGCTATTATCTATGCATTGGGTTTGATGATGTCTGCCAATTCTGGGACGCCTATTGAGCATCAAACCTATGCCTGGCTGGTAGGCTTTGGTATCGCGGGGACGGGCTTTGGTGTGGTTTTAGCCGTTGTAGGGCGCGCGTCGTCTGATGAAAATCGTTCTATGTCACTGGGCGTCGCAACGGCTGCGGGCAGTGCGGGCCAAGTTTTTGGCGCGCCCTTGGCAGAATGGATGCTTGGATTTTTGACATGGCAGTCAACCTTTATGGTCTTTGCTGTTGTGATCTTATCGATGATCCTAACGCTGCCTTTGATGCGGGTCCCTGCCATAGCCAGCAAAACAGAGCTTGAGGAAAGCATGGGCCAAATTTTGGTTAAGGCATTCAAAGATCCGTCTTATACGTTGATCTTTCTCGGGTTCTTTTCTTGCGGCTATCAATTGGCGTTTATCACCGCACATTTTCCGGCCTTTGTCACCGAAATGTGCGGCCCGATCTTGGCCGGTGGTGTGCTGCATAACATAGGGATCACGACGACTTCTGCGCTGGGTGCTGTGGCCATTTCCCTGATCGGGTTGGCGAATATTGCAGGCACCTTGGCGGCGGGGTGGGCCGGGAAACGATATTCCAAGAAATATCTGCTCGCTGGCATCTATGTTGGTCGTACTATTGTTGCCGCCGCATTTATCATGTTCCCAATCACCCCGATGACGGTCATTTTGTTCTCTGTCGCGATGGGGTCACTGTGGTTGGCGACGGTTCCGCTGACCTCTGGGTTGGTCGCGCATATTTACGGGATACGCTATATGGGCACCCTCTATGGGATCGTCTTTTTCAGTCACCAATTGGGCAGTTTCATGGGCGTGTGGCTGGGTGGTCGAATGTATGACGCCTATGGCAGCTATACAGCGGTGTGGTGGATTGGCGTTGCGGTGGGCGCGTTCAGTGCGATTGTCCATTTGCCGATACGCGAACGCAGATTGGAGGGCTTGGTGACGGCTTAACCCCGGATCAGCGCGTCTTGAAATATCTCTATGATTTCGTCGGTATGGGTATAGGGCAGCCCATGGCCGGCACCCTCAATCACGTCTTGCTGGGCATTACGACTATATTGCGCCAGTGCGCCCATCGCGGTCTGTGGGATTACTTTGTCGGCCTCGCCCCAAATCGCCAGTACGGGAATGCCATAGTTATGAAGCGTGCGATGCTCTTCAAACAATGCACGCGACAAAAAACCTCTCATACTGGCCAGAACGGACGGCACAAAGCGTTTGTAATCAAGTTCCCCTGCTTGCAGCGAAGCGATGTCAGGTACGCTGGTGGATAGGTTACCTTCGCTGCGCAGCCCTTTGCGATATGCTTGCGGATAAAGCGCGAGCATCAGCCAATCCCCAATGAACTTGGTCTTGGCAATGAAATTACCCATCCTGCCTGACACAACACCCAAACCTGCCGGGGCCAACAAGACCAATTGGCGAATTCTGTTTGGGTTCGCTGCCGCATAGCATGTGCCAATCGCCCCACCCATCGAATAGCCGATCAAGGTAATGTCGCCATCGACTTCTTCATGTTCCAGCAGCTCGTTCAGCTGCCCAAGGAAAAAGTCAGCATCCTGTTTGCCCTTTGGACGATCAGAATAACCGCGCCCATACAGGTCATAGGTCAACACCCGAAACCCCATCAAGGCCAAGCTGCGCGTCATACCGCGCCACACAATGCTAGGGGTGGTCAGGCCATGTATGCAAACCGCGATTTTGCCACGTGTAGGGCCGTGCCATTCATAATGTGTCACGCCTTTTGAAAGCACCGCGAATTGACCAGATGCAGAGCCACGCGCAGTATCGTCCATCACACGTCGGTTGTATTCATTCACCAGAGGGATCGCAAAAAGCGCGGCGAGAATGAGAAGAACCCAAATCACTGGTGCGCGCGCCATCGATCAAGGATGTAGCGGCTGGTCATCAGATCAAGATGCGCACCACCACCATTTTTAAACAACGTGATTTCATCGTTTGATTGGCGTTTAAATTTAGCCAAGCCATAGTAATCCGCGAGGATGGTGTCTTTGGTGATAACACCTGCCGCAAGGGGAATCTTTAATTCTCCAATATGGCCGATGGTGGTATCAATGCTATCCACAAAGACCCGCGCGCGCAGCAATGCTGCGTCATCCACTTCGCGCATGTCTGGGCGATAGGCCCCGATTAAATCAACGTGCTGACCGGGTTGCAGCCACGCACCTTTGATCAGCGGATTGGTGGACATGGTCGCGCTGGTGATGATGTCAGCGGCACGCACAGCCGTTTCCAAATCCGTCGCAACTTTTAAGTCAGGCACCTCAATTGCCATTACATCAGCATTGGCGCGGGTTCGGTTCCAAACGGTAAATTCAGCATCGGGAAAAAGCGCAGAATAGGCCGAGTGTAATGCACGGCCCTGATTGCCTGCGCCCACAATTAAAATGTGCTTGCTGTCCGGGCGGGCAAGGCGACGTGCCGCAAGCAGACTGTCCCCAGCAGTTTTCCATTTCGTCACAAGATGAAAATCAACAATCGCCTCTAGGGTGCCGTGGCTGTCAGAGTATAGGTTAAGCCCACCATTTATCATTGGTGTGTCTTGTGCCGGGTTATCTGGAAAAACAGTGGCAGATTTTACAGCTATACCCAATCCATCAATCCATGCAGCGCGGTTTAGCAAAGTATCCTTGCCGCGATACAAAAAAGTATCGGCAATTTCAGCGCGAGGAAGGGCATGTCCGGCGGCCAGTGCATCGGTGAGGCCTATCCAATCCAACACCGCTTCGCCTTCGTTGAAGGGGATGAATGGAATGTTTGTCATGTCGCCTGTTCCTTGGTTAACAGCCCTGCGTTGATCAGTGCGTTGGCCCAGCCCTTCGGCCCATCAAATAGATGGGTTTGCCAGCCACGCTTTGCGGCTGCCGCAATGTTGTCTGCACGATCATCTGTGAACAACAAGGCGTCTGACGCGATGCCACAAGCGTTTTCCAATGCCTCATAGATCATCGGGTTCGGTTTGATCATCCCCATATGACCCGAGATGAAGTCGCGGTCGAATTCTCGCAAGAATGAATAATGAGTCGCCGCCAGATCATAAGATCGTATACCAAAATTGGTCAAGGAAAAGACGGGAACACCTGCCGCTTGTAGCGATCTTTTCAACCGCAAAGAATGGTCGATGACGGGGGTGGCCATCTCTATCCAATTGTCATGCCACATTCGAATTTCATTGCGCCATTCGGGATACTCTTGGGCTGTCGCATAGATGGTTTCCCGAAAATCCTCGCCCATATCAACACGGTCGTTCATCGCGTGCAGGTCAACATCAGCAAACATCGCTTTACGTTTTTCCGTGCCGATTGCTGCATCGTAAAAACGCTCTGGTTGCCATTCGATTAGGACGTTTCCAATGTCGAATACAACGGCTTCGGGTTTCATGCTTTATCCTCGCGCCGCCGCGCGTAATTCACGCTCTAACGCTTCCAGAAAACGGGAGCGATCCGCCTTTGTAAAGCCTTTGCCGCCACCTTGGCGAAACGGGTCGGCCGCACGTAAGTCCGTCATCAAATCGCGGGTTGCTAAGACGTTACCAATATTTGCTGCGGTCAACGCCTCACCATTATGCTTCAACACACGTGCACCTGCCTCGACACACCGTGCAGCCAATGGAATATCACCCGTCACCACGACATCACCAGCGCCACAGCGTTCTGCGATCCAGATGTCGGCCACATCTGGACCATCATCGACGATCACCATTTCAACAAAAGGGTTTTGTGAAGGACGCAAGCCGCCATTGGACACAACAAACATCTTGATCTTATGCCGTGTCGCAACCTTTTCAGCCTCAGCTTTTACCGGACAGGCATCTGCATCGATATAAAGTGCTGTCACTTTTTTTTCTTCTTTCCTGCGGGTTTTTCAACCTTAAATTCATCTGGGATCGGCATCCGGTTAAATGCATCCAACCCTGCGATTTTATAGGCTTCTGCCAAAGTGGGGTAATTGAAGGTGTTTTGGACAAAGTAATCCACGGTGCCTTTCAGGTTCAAAACCGCCTGCGCGATGTGAATCAGTTCAGTTGCCCCTTCACCCACAATTTGCACACCCAAAACACGCCGGGTTTTCAGGCTGACCAACATTTTTAATAACCCGTGTTCCAAACCCATAATATGCCCGCGCGATGTTTCGCGAAAACGTGCGACGCCAACTTCATATGGGATTTCACGTTCCTGCATTTCTTGCTCTGACATGCCGCAGGTTGAAATTTCGGGCACCGAATAAATGCCGTAGGGAAACCATGGGCTTTCTGGCAATGTGTGTACTTCTAGCGCATGACACGCTGCGATGCGGCCCTGTTGCAACGATGTAGATGCAAGCGAAGGATGTCCAATAACATCACCCGCCGCATAGATGTGTGGCACTGACGTTTGGTAGGTCTTGCGATCAACCTCAATACGCCCGCGATGGTCGGTATCAATCCCAGCGGCGGATGGGTTTAACTTATCAGTTGCCCCCATGCGACCCGCGGCAAACAGCAACATTTCAGATCGCACATGCCGCCCATTCTCCAAGGTCGTTTCAACATGTGCGCCCTGATCTTCAATTTTCGAGATACCAGACCCCAGCCGCAAATCCACACCGTTCTCGCGGATTTGATGGGTGAAATCCTGAATGGTGGCGTGGTCGATGAAGTCGAGGAAACTGTCGCGCGGTTCAATCAAAGTCACACGGACATCAAGAGCTGAGAACATTGACGCATATTCGACACCGATAACGCCTGCGCCAACCACAACAAGTGACCGGGGAATTTGTGCCATGTCGAGAAATTCGTCGCTGTCGAGCACCGTGGTCCCGTTAAACGGCACCCAATCTGGGCGATAGGTTCTGGTCCCTGTTGAAATCAAGAAACGGTCGGCCGTTAAAGTCGTTGTTTCACCCGCTTCCGTTGCGATTTCAATTGTGTTTGGGTCCGTGAATTTCGCCAAGCCATTTAATGTATCAACATGGTTGCGGTTGAACTGATGCTCAAGCACATCGACTTCGTGATCCAGCGTTTGATGCAAACGCCCTTTTAGGTCTTCGGCACCGATCTCTTGTTTCACGCGATAAGATCGGCCGTAGAAGCTGCGCTCGCGCCAGCCCGTTAGGTTCAAAACAGTCTCGCGCAGAGTCTTGGAGGGGATCGTACCCGTGTGGACCGACACACCACCCAAACGGTCCTTGCGGTCGATCACTAAAACGCGACGTTTCAACTTGCCCGCCTGAATGGCAGCAGCGCGACCGGCAGGGCCGGACCCGATGATGATCAAATCATAATGACTCATGGCTTAACCTGCATAAAGAGCATCAGCGTGGAACGCGATGTGATCTTCCATAAAGGTTGAGACAAAGAAATAGCTGTGGTCATAGCCCGGCTGCATGCGCAAAATCGCCTGTTGTCTGCGGGTGGCAATGGCGGCAGCCAAGGCTTCAGGCTTTAGCAGATCAAGGAACTGATCCGCGCCACCTTGGTCGATCAGAATTGGGCCATCAAACCCCTTTTCGGCCATCAACAATGTTGCATCGTGTTGAACCCAATCGGCTTCATTGTTCCCTAAATACACACCTAACTGCTTGCGCCCCCAGTCGCTTTTCGTCGGGTTGGCAATCGGGGCGAATGCGGAAACAGACAGAAACTGACCCGGCAAGTTCATCGCCAGCGTCAAGGCACCGTGCCCGCCCATAGAATGGCCTGTGATTCCTTGACGGGTCATGTCGATGGCAAAGTTGTCACCAATCAAGGTCGGTAATTCTTTTGCGATATAATCCCACATCTGGAAATTTGCTTTCCAAGGGTCTTGGGTCGCATTCACGTAAAATCCGGCACCTTTGCCCAGATCATAAGCCTCGTCGTCCGCAACATCATCACCACGAGGGGACGTATCGGGGAACACCAATGCAATCCCATGTTCTGCGGCCCAAGCCTGTGCGCCAGCCTTGGTCATCGCGTTTTCATGCGTGCAGGTCAGGCCAGATAGATACCACAGAACAGGAACAGGCCCATCTTTGGCCTCTTCGGGCAGGAATACGGCAAAGGTCATCTCGCAATTACAGGCGGTTGAGGCATGCGAATAGACACCTTGGGTGCCGCCAAAGCAGGCATTTTCAGAGAGTGTTTTCATTGGCTGGTCCTTTGCGCGATCGATTGGTCCGTTTGGCAGATGACAGACGGTATTTGAAAAAGGGTGAAGATCAGGTTCCTGTAACCCAAGCAACAATTAAACTGACTGTAACGATGCTGAGCGCGGTTGAAACCAGAATTGCGGCAGACACGCGTTGAGGTGCGACACCATAGTGTTGGGCAAGCATATAGACATTGCCTGCAACCGGTAGGGCGGCTGCTGAAATGATCACACCGGCCTTGAACGGATCTACGCCAAACAGGAACAATGCAGCGAATGCCACAAAGAGCGGATGCAGAATGAGTTTGCAAAAGCTAAGCCATCCAGCGATCTGTACACGCTCTGCCGATTTTGTCGCAAGGGACGCCCCAATTGCGAACAACGCGCCGGGTGTTGCGGCCCCCCCAAGGATGGCGAGAAATTCGTTCATTGGCGTAGGGATCGGAATGGAAAGTCCTGACCATGCAAACCCCAAAACGATTGCGACGATCATTGGGTTTCGCAACAGCCCAAGGCCGATCGTACGAAACATGCGCAGGCTAATTTGTCCGTCACGTGAACCTGTGATCAGGACGACTATTAGGCTTGAGAAAACAACTAAATCTACTGCTAACACCAGCAAAACGGGGCCAATGGCGTCTGGGCCAAACAAAATGGCCAACATCGGCACCCCTAAGAAGCCGGTATTGCCGATGGCCGCGCACTGCGCTTCAATCGCTGTTGTGGGAACATCCAACCGGCGTGCAAACCCTACGATGGTGGCGATGCCATACACAAACGCGGTGCCCCAAAGATAGGCCGCGACAAGGCGCGTATCCCACACTTCGACCAGTGATAGGTTTGCTGAAAATCGAAACAACATCGCGGATAGGGCAAAGTAAAACACAAATTTTGTGAGGTATGCGGTGGCCTCTGCGCTAAAGAACTTGGTGCGCCCAGCCCAATAGCCCAGCCCAATAAGCGCAAAGAAGGGGAGGGTTTTTAGGAAGATTGCAAGCATGAACAAAGCAGTACCCCAGCCAACCTGTGAGGTGCAAGGTTCAGGTGGTTGTGATCCAATGCCGCTGGCGTGACATAAAGTTAGAAATGACACGCTGCTAAACGCACTACCGGACTATCTGGTGCGTTGGCGTTTCTTCCAAGACTATCGCGATCAGCAGATTTGATTTGTTATAAGGCAGTCTTACGTCGAACTCGTTACGAAATCGGAACGTGCCCAAATGTGAGTTTGATCCATGTGGTACCTACCGCTGAGAGGCGACTAATACCGATAGATGGCTCGCGTACGCGCGCGTGTTATTTTATGAAAGGGCGATGAACCTAACCTGACCCGATCAGTACACCGGCAGCAAAGACCAATGCCCCACCCAGAACCACCTGCATTGCCGCGCGCAAAAACGGTGTGTCCATGTATTTGTTCTGTATCCAAGCGATGGCCCACAATTCGATAAACACCACGACAAAAGCGATCGTGGTTGCGGTCCAGAAATCGGTGATCAGATAGGGCAGGGCATGACCTAGCCCCCCAATTGTGGTCATAATGCCAGAGGCAAAGCCACGTTTTACGGGTGATCCGCGCCCTGACAATTCGCCGTCATCTGATGCCGCTTCGGTAAAGCCCATGGAAATACCGGCACCAACGGAGGCGGCTAACCCAACCAGAAAGGTTGTCCAAGTATCTTGCGTGGCAAAGGCGACGGCAAAGATTGGGGCGAGTGTGGAAACTGAACCATCCATCAATCCGGCGAGGCCGGGTTGTACCCACGTCAGAATAAATTGGCGATGCGCACGGTTGTCCTCAGACTCTAGGCTGTCCTCATCCAGATGCTTTGACGTCAAATCATCCGCTTTTGCCTGATGGCCTGCTTCTGCGGCCGCCAGATCGCCTAACAGCTTTCTGGTGTCGGCATCGGACGTGCGCGCAGCCGCGGCAAGATAGAAATGTTCTGCATCCTGCTCCATTGCCGCAGCTTCGGCGCGGATGCGGTCCAACCCTAGGTTTTCGACCAACCACACCGGGCGGCGAGCGTAATACCCTGATACATGTTCACGACGGATCAACGGGATCACATCGCCAAAGCGTTTTTGGTGCAGGTCGATTAGTCGTTGCCTGTGGCCATCTTCCTCTGCGGCCATGCCGTCAAAAATGGCAGCACTACTCGGAAACTCTGCACGCAAAGTTTCGGCATACCCACGATAAATGCGCGCATCGTCCTCTTCTGAAGATATAGCAAGTGCAAGCACTTCTTGCTCTGATAGGTCTTTGAACCGTTTACGGTTGAGAGAAAAACGCATGACGTATCCTTCGCTTGTTTAGAACGATTCTAATCAATGAAGAGCAAAACAACAACTGTGGTTGCTCTACGTAAAGCTAAATAACCCTTGGAACTAAACGATTCGGTTTATACTCTGTCCTTCCAACACCCGGAGCCTCAATGACCATTATAGATCCTCTTGTCCGTAAGGGACGCAAATTCGATCAGGTTCTTGCGGGCGCACGCACTGTGTTTATGGCAGATGGTTTTGAAGGGGCGAGCGTGGATGAAATCGCGCGTGTGGCGGTGGTGTCAAAGGCAACATTGTACAGCTATTTTCCAGACAAGCGGTTGTTGTTCATGGAAGTTGCAAATGCTGAATGCCAACGCCAATCGCGCGAAGCATTGGACAGTATTGATATGGATGCCCCTCCACGTGAAGTGTTGACCCAAACCGGGCTGCATTTTCTGGGGTTCATCACTTCTACATTCGGTCAGCAGGTTTTCCGCATTTGCGTTGCTGAATCTGATCGGTTTCCGGAGTTGGGGCAACGGTTTTATAACTCTGGCCCTGCTGTCATGCGTGCAGAAATGGCGCAGTATTTTGAGCTGGCCGAGGCGCGTGGCGAGTTGCAGATCGAAGATCGTATTCTGGCTGCGGATCAATTTGGGGAACTGTGTAAGGCAGACATCTGGCCGCGTCTTATTTTTGGGGTCAGCAGGTCTGTTACGGATGCCGAAAAGGAACGTGTCGTGAATGGGGCCGTTGAAACCTTTATGGCACGGTACGGCGTCTAATGCGTAAAGTCGTGGGTGTCATTGGCGTACTGGCAGTGACCGGTTGCAGTGAAGCGCACTCAATTGAAACAACGTGTAATGCTGCAAACTGGCAAGATTTGGTTGGTCAGCCAGAAGCCGCGGTTCATTCCGTGCTAGGTAATGTAAGGATCATTCATGAAGGCGGGGTTGTGAGTGCGGATTATAATCGGAACCGCTTGAACGCTGAGATTGGCAAAGACGGGCACGTCACGCGGTTCGCCTGTTACTAATTTGAGACAAGAAACATAAAGGATTTGAGTATGAGATATGTAATTCTGGGCCTACTTTTTGTAGCAGGCTGTGGTGACGTTTCTTCAAATGGCGCTGGGCGTTCAAGCGGTTCTTCGGGGGCTGATACCTGCAACGCAGCGGCGTATGCGGGTTTCATCGGGCAAGATGCGGTTGTGTCACTGTCTATTCCAGAGCCAAAGCGCGAATACCGCATTGGCGAACCAGTAACGTCTGATTTCAACCCACAACGGGTGAATATCAAACTGGATGACACGGACGTCATTATCGCCATCGACTGCGGTTAAGTTTTGAGGCGAATGGTTAGCATCTTTTCTGCGTTGGCATTGCAGCATTGATCATTCGTGGTTTTTGCCTCTTGATTTGCCTGCCCAACAGAGCAACTGTTAGGTCATGACGATGCACATTCCACCAACCACAACACCGTTTGAACGCCCACCCGAACAGGTGGCGTTCCACCGAACGGAACTCTCGCTGATCCTATCACTTTATGGACGTATGGTGGCCGCAGGTGAATGGCGCGACTATGGCATTTCCTGTCTGCGTGAATTCGCGGTGTTTTCAGTATTTCGTCGCACAGCCGAAGTACCGTTGTATCGTATTGAAAAGCGACCCAAATTACGTGCGAAACAGGGGATGTATTCCGTTGTGGGCCCCGCAGGTCAGGTGCTGCGCCGTGGACATGACCTCAAATCTGTTTTGCGCGTGTTGGAACGTAAACTTATTCGCGCTGTTGATTAGTCCACTAGCCGTCGATGTGCGGTAACTGGCCCATCACCTTGGTCGTGAATACGTTTGATCGCAGCAAGGATCGGTTCGTAGGTAACAGACATAGAATGTGCATTGGCGTGGATCAAAGTGTCGGCGTCAACGACGAGTGCCACGTGACCTTTCCAAAACAACAGGTCATTGCGCTTGTAGGTGCCGTTTGCAGACTGCCCAAGCGACTGCTGTTGATCGCTGTCACCGGGGCATGAGATATCGCAGGCCAGCAATGCGGTTTGCACCAAACCCGAACAATCAATGCCCCATCTGCTGTTCCCGCCCCATAAATATGGTGTGCCCAGAAACAGTGCTGCGACATCCGAGGGATCAGTCTTACGCGTTGAAACCTCAGCAAGATGAACCAACGGGACATTGCCCATAGTGGTTTGTGCAAAGCTTCCTATTTGTGAGGTTACGCATAGTTGGCTGCCAAAACTGAGGCTGTGCAGGTCTGGTGATTTAAAATCTGATCGTTTGTACACATGTGTGGCTGAGGCGATAACCTTGTGGGTGCAGGTGGTTGGGGTACCCAAATTTCCGGACATCACAAACCCACAATATTGATCCTTGTCTGACTGCACATAGCGCCATCCGGCAACATCAGCACAGGCCATAACCGGATCTCCAAAAATTAGTTGCCTGTCGCGCGGGCCATCTGGAGCGCGGCACAGATCAGCAACCGGCACGACGACTTTTGCAGGTTCGCCATTTCCCCAAAAGGCAGGGTCGGGTGTTATGCGCCTGTCGTTCATAATTTCAGTAGTGATGACAGTGCGCCGTACACCGCGCGCGTTGCTTGGCCGACACCACCTTTGGGACGGGCAGGGGCGTCACTGGGTTGCCATCCATAGATGTCAAAATGTGCATAGGCGCTGTCACTTACGAAACGGCGCAGGAACAGCGCCGCAGTGATGCAGCCCGCAAAACCTCCCTTTGGTGCATTGTCCAGATCGGCAATGCCGGGTTCAATCATCGCCTCATAGGGTGTGTGAAACGGCATACGCCACACAGGATCCGCGTGCGTTTTTGCGGAATTTTCTAACGCCTGAACAAATGTAGGATCATCGCTGAAATACGGGGCGAGGTCCGGCCCAACCGCCACACGTGCGGCACCAGTTAGTGTCGCCATCGAAATGATCTGATCTGGTTTTTCTTCGTCCGCCAAAGCCAATGCATCCGCCAGCACCAACCGCCCTTCGGCATCGGTGTTGTTGATTTCAACGGTCAGGCCCTTGCGGGATGTCAGGATGTCTTGTGGACGGAATGCATTGGCAGAAATCGAATTTTCGACGGCTGGTATAAGTACCCGCAATTGCAGTTTGAGGTCCGTCGCCATGATCATATGTGCCAGCCCCAATACAGCGGCGGCACCCCCCATATCCTTTTTCATCAATCCCATTGAAGAACCGGGTTTAATGTTCAATCCACCTGTATCAAAACACACGCCCTTCCCCACCAAGGTGAGTGTCGGTCCCGTCCTGCCCCACCGCATATCAATCAATCGTGGCGCGCGATCAGCAGCGCGGCCAACTGTGTGGATCATGGGGAAGTTTTGCATCAGCAGATCATCGCCAACAACGACATTGATCCTGGCACCATGTTGGTCCGCCAAATCACGCGCAGCCTGTTCTAGATCGGGCGGCCCCATGTCAGAAGCTGGCGTATTGATCAGATCGCGGGTTAGCATTTCGCCTGCGACCAAAGCTTCAACATGTGATGCGTCCACGCCCTCAGGGCACACAAGACGAGCAAGGATTGTTGATTGCTTACGGTAACGCTCAAATCGATAGCTGGATAACAGCCAACCTAGGGCTTCGTTTTCTACCTGATCAGCGGGCAGACCACCTGCAATTTGATAATCTCCCTTGGGCAGCTTTGCCGCAGCTTGGGCAAGTGCAAAACGCCCGCGTTGCCTGCTGTTGGTTGATCCATAGCCGACCAATGCAAGCGCAGGCTTTCCAGCGCTGTCCGCGACGGTCAATGCCTGACCTAACCCGCCTGTGAAGCTGTTTGCCTCAACCCACGTCAATGTCGACGGTGATTGATCATTTAGCCACGTCTCAAGGGAATCTTCTGCGATGATATGCAAAGGAATAGCGACATCAGATGGCTTGGCAAAATTGGCAGACATATCCGACCTTTCAGGCAACTGGGTGTTCAAAATACCCTAGCTGTTCTGCCGCCGCCCGCAAGCGATCAGATGGTAATATCCTGCATGTCCCAAATGGCGGTGAGTGATCGTTCGCCAATACGCAGCAAGCGCGACAGTGTGGCAGCAAGCGCATTTTTGTCTTGTGCGTCAATGCAATGGGTCACGTCCCTTGCGACTTGCGATAGTTTCTGCATCCCAATTTGATCAGCGATTGCAATCAAAGAGCGTGTATTTTTACGTAAATCTGGCCAAGATTGCTTGCGATATAGCCTATCACAATGTGACATGCGCAGGGCTAGTTCTTCAAGCGCGCGACACACGACATCTTCGGCCCCTGACGTACCCAATTGCGAATAAAGCGCGGCCAGACGCTCTTGATCAACGCATACCTGTTCCAACGGTTTAATTTGCAGCACTTGCATTGTCTTTCACCCTTTGATCAGCCCCCACGGCAGATCTGCATATTACCCGGCAAGAAGTATTCAAATGATTGAGGCGCAAACGTATTTTCCCTCGAATTCGTGTGGAATTTGAGATATCTCAGCAGCAACAGATCGAAGGGACAAGGCCGACATGAACAGTGCAAAGCCATTACCAGCATATTTACTTCAACGCTATCATGGCTGGAAAGCGACAGGGTATGCGGACAATCAGTCATGGTATCGCCGCTTGGCCGCCGAAGGGCAGCGTCCGCGTGCGATGGTGATTTCATGTTGTGATAGCCGCGTTCATGTGACGTCAATTTTTGGTGCGGATCAGGGCGAATTTTTCATCCATCGCAACATCGCAAACCTTGTTCCGCCTTATCAGCCTGACGGGGATCACCACGGCACATCTGCGGCTGTTGAATATGCGGTGCGCGTGTTGAAAGTATCGCATCTGATTGTACTGGGTCATTCCAATTGTGGTGGCGTCCAAGGGTGCATCGACATGTGTCAAGGCAAAGCACCGGAACTCGACGCAAAGGACAGCTTTGTTGGGCGTTGGATGGATATCTTGCGGCCTAAGTATGACATTGTAGCAGACATCGAAGACCCTGCCGAACAGTCGCATCAACTTGAAAAGCATGCCGTCATGATTTCGCTCGAAAACCTGATGACGTTCCCTTGGATCGCAGATTTGGTAAAAGCTGGCGATTTGAGCTTGCATGGTTTGTGGACTGATATCGGAGAAGGTGGTTTGGAACATTACCTACCAGAAACTGAGCGTTTTGTACCTATTTGACTTGTAAAGCCTTTGCTGCGGATTAACTGAACATTAGTTCAATTAAGGAACGACCATGGATCAAATTCTGTCGCTTGCAGCAACCAATCTACTTTCGCCCATCATCCTCAGTTTTGTGCTTGGCGTGATCGCAGCATTGGCGCGATCTGATTTGAGTATTCCCGAGGCGGTCGCCAAAGGCATGTCGATCTACCTGCTGTTTGCCATTGGATTTAAGGGTGGCGTCAGTGTCGCCAGCCACGGCGTCGACCTTACGCTCGCACTTTCGTTGATTGCTGGAATGGCTTTGTCGGCGTTATTGCCGCTGATTGCCTTTTCGCTGTTACAGATCATGACCGGGCTAAGCCGTCTGGATGCGGCTGCGGTTGCGGCGCATTACGGTTCAATATCTATTGTGACATTTGTTGCGGCGACTTCAGTTCTGCAATCCAGCGGTATCGCTTCCGAAGGATACATGGTTGCCGTCGCCGCCGCGATGGAAGCGCCTGCGATCCTGTCTGCCTTGTGGTTGATTTCGAGGGGCGGCAGTGACGCACGCCGGATGGATGGTGAATTGATGCGTGAAATCATGTTAAATGGATCGATTGTCTTGCTGGTTGGCGCATTCTTCATCGGTGGAATCACAGGTGCAGACGGATTGGCCAAGATCGAGAGCTTTATTGTTTCCCCATTCCAAGGCGTCTTGTGCTTGTTCCTGCTCGATATGGGGTTGGTCGCGGGCCGTGGATTGCGGGGTGGTGGCCAAGTGATGAAGCCGGGTGTGATCGCATTTGGTATCCTCATGCCGTTGATCGGTAGCGTTGCGGGTCTTGGCGTTGGCTTGTTATTGGGGCTTAGCACGGGTGGCGTTGCGCTGTTTATGGTGCTGAGCGCATCTGCGTCTTACATCGCTGTGCCTGCCGCCATGCGTGTCGCTCTGCCCGAGGCAAACCCGTCCATCTATCTGACATTGTCGTTGGGCGTTACGTTCCCGTTTAACCTTACGCTGGGTATTCCGCTGTATGTCGCGGTTGCCTCAGCATTGACCGGAGGCTGAGCTATGCAAACCCACAAAGCTAAACGTGTAGAAATTACCATTGAAGCTGTGATGCAGTCCCGCCTGACCGATGCGCTGAAGGATGCGGGCGTTACTGGTTATACGATCCTGCCCGTCCTTGGCGGATCAGGGCGTTCAGGTGAATGGAGCCGTGCAGGACAAGTTAGCCGCGCACAGGGGATGGCACAGGTGATCTGCATCATTCAGCCAGAGCGATTGGATGCACTGCTAGAAGGTGCCTTTGCCGTGGTAGAACGGCACATCGGTGTTGTGACAGTCACCGATTGTGACGTGCTGCGGGCCGAGCGGTTTTGACGCGGCTATCTCAGCACCTTGTCGGTTGGCCACTGCAAGTCGTGATCCACTTTAATTGAAGTTGTCATTCCGGCAGGTGATGTGACGTTCCATTGCAGCACGCCGCGTTTGTCGTCGACGTCAGTCACATCGGGATTTGGCGATGCGGTCCAAGTGATCTCTAAGTCTTCGTCAATGGTATAGGGGACGGTGTCCACCACCTCGACCTGCCAGTCGACAACACTAATGTTTTCGACGTTCAAGCGCGCCTGTTCTGTTTGCGCGTTTGTACGGCTGATAAACCCACGGTCGCCATTGTTTTCATCCAACACCGTTCTGGACAGGCGCAGCGCCTCAATTGGGCCAAAGGGCAGATCAGCCTCTGCCCCGGTAGGCACTTGTTCAAAACCAGTCACACCAACAAAGGTGTTGTCGATGTAAAGCGACGCTGTGTCAGCGGCCAACAGGGGTTCTTTGGTCGTGTTCTTAAACCGTGCCATCAAAAACGCGGTTTGATCATAGCGTGGCACGGCAACGGCAACACGTTTTGCATCAAAGGTTAGATTCCCCAATGGTACGCGCGCGGCATCCGCACCAGTGGCGACAGAAACGGGGTTGGTCGCACGGTATGTGACTCCTGGCCCTTCGAAAGAAGCAACGATCACAGGGGCCTCCAGCACCATATCTGCCTCCATCATCGGCTCTGATACCGCAGCTACACTGCCACTAAGGCGTGAGGTGACCTGCGGGCGCTCTGCTTCTTTGTCTACGATGCGGCGCAGCACCGGATAGACCTCTCGTGGTGAAACCGCAGACGAAGGTTGTAGCGTTGAAAGTGTCATTGCAACGTCGTGCCAGTTCTCACCTGAATACTGCGTGACCAAGGCCCCGCGACGCAGTTCGATTTCAGAACTGTCAGCGCCAGACAGATAAACATCATACACAGGCTGCCAAGACGCAGCGTTCACCAAATAGGTCAGGGTCACTGCGACGTCGCTGGCCTCTTGGGTGGCGACCGACAGCGTAAGCAAAGAACTTTCTACAAGTGGCGGTGTAAGCGCCGATAATGCATCCCGCGCATCTTGCAGCTGTTTTTCCAAATCTTTCCGCGCGTCGTTTTGATCACGTGCCGCGTTGACCGCGTTTAGTAAATTCTGTTGCGCGGACAGGGTTTCATCCTCAATCATCTGCGCCAAGCCACGCAAAGATTCTGGATCGGTCGGGAGGGCTTCGTTCTGCCCTAATGCCGCCAAAAACTGCACCTTTGCTTGTGCGGCATTGCCAGCCAATCCGGTTAACGCGACCTGATCATCATGCGCGCGCAAGGCCATCTCAGCAGCCTCAATTACATCTTTGGCGGCTGTAACATCTGCACTGTCCGTATCGCCCTGTGGTGGTAATGCGGATGCGCGAAACTGTGTTTGACCTAGGACGGCACCATCGACAGACACACGCAAGTATTGCGGGTCTATCCATTGCGGCAAACCGGGCAGGACCAATTCGTGTGATCCCGAAGGCACCTTTACCGATGCTTCACGCGTTACCACAGCACCTGCGCCATAAACGGTCACCGCGTTTGGTGCTGTTCTCAAACTAAAGCTTTCAGCAGCAGCAAATGTTGGCAGGGCGATCAGGCCAGCGAGGATAAGGCGCATGTTGTTTCCTTTGGATGTGTTGCGCAAAGTCTCGCAGATGTGCGGCCAAAGAAAAAGGGGACCAATTGGCCCCCTTTCCCACAAAATAAGTTTGAACTGGCTTTAGCCCTTTTTCAGAACTTCACGGCCCAGCAATTCTGCGATCTGTACAGCGTTCAATGCCGCACCCTTGCGCAGGTTGTCGCTGACGCACCACATGTTCAGACCGTTATCAATTGTGCTGTCCTGACGGATGCGGCTGATGAAGGTTGCAAAATCACCTGCGGCTTCGATCGGGGTGACATAGCCACCATCTTCACGCTTATCGATGACCATAATACCCGGTGCTTCGCGCAGGATATCGCGGGCCTCGTCTTCGTCGAGGTGATCTTCGGTCTCAATGTTGATCGATTCGCAGTGGCCCACGAATACAGGTACGCGCACACAGGTTGCTGTGACCTTGATCTTGGGATCGACGATTTTTTTCGTCTCAACCACCATCTTCCACTCTTCTTTGGTGGAACCGTCTTCCATGAACACGTCGATATGCGGGATCACGTTGAACGCGATTTGCTTGGTGAACTTGTTTGGCGGCACGTCAGAGGTCGGGTTGTAGATCGACTTGGTCTGATCCCACAATTCGTCCGCACCTTCTTTTCCGGCACCTGACACAGCCTGATAGGTGCTGACCACAACGCGCTTGATTGTCGCGCGGTCATGCAAGGGCTTCAGCGCAACAACCATCTGCGCGGTTGAGCAGTTGGGGTTCGCGATGATGTTCTTTTTTGAATAGCCATGAACCGCCTCTGGGTTCACCTCTGGAACGATCAACGGAACCTCTGGATCATAGCGATACAGCGATGAGTTATCGATGACAACGCAGCCCGCTTTGGCCGCGGCAGGCGCGTATTTCTTGGTCGCCTCGGACCCTACAGCAAACAACGCCATGTCCCAGCCCGTGAAATCGAACGTATCCAGATCCTTCGTCTTGAGTGTCTTATCGCCAAAGCTCACTTCGCTCCCCATGGACCGACGGCTGGCCAAGACAGCAATCTCGTCTACAGGGAACTGGCGCTCTGCCAGAATGTTCAGCATTTCGCGGCCCACATTGCCAGTGGCACCAACGACGGCGATACGATAACCCATCTGAATTCTCCAATTTTGATGTGTGATGGTCGCTGCCCTTTAGCGCGCCTACACGTCAAGGGAAAGGGGGCAGCGCGTGATCAGTCAGGGTTGTTGCGGCTGAACAGGTAAATCACCAAACCAACAGCCAAGCAGCCTGCAAATAGCGTGAAAACCGCGACATAGGGCGCGGCAAGCTGTTCTGACGGCGATACTGCACTATAAACCCGACCGGATAGGAATTGCATGAGGCCAACGCCACCAATGCTAAAGAGGTTTAACATGGTCACGCCGCGCCCGATCAGGTGCGATGGAAGGAAGCTGCGCCCATGCGCCATGATCACTGGATAGGTCGCACCAAAGAACCCGATTGCGCACATTAGGCCCACGGATAGGGCAAGCGATTGTGAAGGTTGCGTGATCAAGACGCCTGAGGCAATTAACGTAGCCAAGCTACCTGCGGCGATCATCCACCTGCGTGATCCCAGCATTTTATCCAGCGGACCATAGGCCAGGGTACCAACGATCATCGCCACACCCATCAACAATGTCGCAACCCCGATCACGTCCGTATTCGCGTTAAACACATCCGCCAAATACGGCCCAATCCAAAGGCCACGCACGGCACCTGAAATGGCATAGCTGACACCCATGAGCGGAAAGATGAACCAAAGCGCACGCAGCTTGAAAAGTTCGGCCATCGACCCTTTGCTTTCGCCTTCGACTTTGCGGGGATCATTGACCAAGGCCAAGGTGCCCATTGCGACAAGTGCAGACACAGCAGCAAGTCCCCACATTGCATTGCGCCAGCCCATGGTTTCGGCTGCAAACCCCATTGGATAAGAGGCCACAAGGTTCCCAAGACTGCCCAGACCAACCATGAGCGAGGCAAGAACAGCAAACTGCGCCGGGGGATATTCGCGGGCAAAGATATAGTAAGACGCCATCAAAACAGGCGAACAACCGACCCCAATCAACGCCATTGCGATGTCGATATGAAGCGCCGAACTTGCCAGTGCAAAGACCACCGATCCACCACCGCCCCCGACAAGCAGCAACCATGCCGCAGTCCGACGTGGCCCGATTGTATCAAGCGCCCACCCCACTGGGATTTGCATTGCAGCAAAGGCCAAGAACCATAACCCAGATGACCACGCCAGATCATCAGGCGTCGTGCCAAGGTCGCGGGCCAAGACTGGTGATAACACGGCTAAAAACGCGCGAAAGAACTGGCTAAGCACATAAGCCAGACCCAAAAGAAGGATGCCGCTGTTCATTGTGCTGATCCACCCCACTTTGATGCCAACGCCTGTGCAGCATGGCTTAGCAATAAGATGTCGGCACCCACTGCGATAAATCGCGCGCCTGCGTCTATCGCGTCGTGGGTCATCTTATCATTGGTTGATAGAATACCGGGCGCTTTGCCAGCGGCGGCAATGCGACGTATCGCGTCCATGATTGCGCTTTGAACATCGGGGTGCAGGGCGTTGCCCATGTGACCCATGTCTGCGGCCAAATCCGCAGGGCCGATGAACACGCCATCAATACCATCGATGGTCAGGATATCATCCAAAGCCGCCAGACCTTTTAGGCTTTCGACCTGCACCAACAGGCAAATTTGTTCATCTGCTGTGGTGCCATAGTCAGCGGTCTGCGAGAATCGCGCGGCCCGGGTCAGGGCATATCCAACGCCGCGATCTCCGTGCGGGGGATAGGTGACATCGCGGACCAATTGCTGGGCTTGATCAGCACTGTCGACCATTGGGACAAGCACGGTCTGAGCGCCCGCATCCAACACCTGTTTCATCATATATGTTTCGCCGATAGGCACACGCACAACGGCGTGGCTGTTACTGGCTTCTAACACCTGTAGTTGGCCTAGAATGGATCGCAAGTCGTTGGGGGCATGTTCGCCGTCAATAACCAACCAGTCGAATCCGGCTGTACCCATCAATTCAGCGCTATACGTATCAGCAAGGCTCAACCAGCAACCAAAGACGGTTTTACCCTCGTTCAGGGCTTTCTTGAACGGATTGATTGGTGCTGGCATCTCTCAGGTCCTCTGTCTGTGGTGTATCGCACCCTAGACATGGTTCTGCGTCTTTTGCCAGAGGGGGTTCTCTGCTTTGTACGCGCTCTTGCGTGCGGGGGAGGTTCGAGTCCAATGCGCCCTTGAGGTTTGAGTGAAGACGCCTGGCCAGACTATGATCTGTGCCCGTTGCATTTATGGGCTTTGTGGCCGTTGCAATACCTGCTGCACTGGGCGCTTTGAGAACGCCATCGCTGATCATTGTATTGAACAGGTGTCGTGCAACTTCAGGACTAAGGTGGAGCTGCCGTGCCAACATCGCCGGGCTGCATTTGGTCTGAGCGCGGGCAATGAGATGGGCCCACGCATAAGCGCCTGCTGGCACGGTTGGCGCTGTCGTGGCAACAGCTTGGGTCGCGATAGGTAATGTGGGTAAAAACCCAACAGCGGCCAATGAAGCGGTAAATTCACGTCTGTTCATGTTAGGGATATGGGGTGTTCTTGCGCGGATTGCGAATAAATTGCGATGTTATCGCTTGGAGCAGGTGGTGCGATGTGTATTTTAGTGAACAATGAAATATGGTTTGTGCTGATCAAATGACCTTGATTACGTCTTTGTCGATCGCCAGCATATAGCCACGCCGCGCAATGTTTTTGACCAGCAGCTCCGAAACAATTTGATTACCCAGCGTATCGCGCAAACGCTTGATGCGGGTGGCACCAGCGGCCTCATCGCAATCTGATGCACTACGGCCAGAAATGACGCCTTCGATTTCAGAGCCTGACATCACGTCATCGTCCATCCGCGCCTCTGCCAGCACCGACATGGTTTCCATCGCTGCTGGGGTCAGTTTAAAACCAAGGTTATTGAGATAAACAGTGTTTTCCTCACGGCTGATGAGTAGTGAGTTCACCTGAATGCCTGTGCGCTCAATCTGGGCCATGCGGCGGTTAAAGCCGATCAGCATCACCAAAAACACCATCGCGGCAATCAACATGGCAGTGGCAAAGACGAGCAGAACAAAGATCACCAGCCGATAGCTTGCCAAAGTATCAGAAAACGCGGTGCCAGATTGCGCCAAAATCTCAAGCAGCTTAATTTCAGCACCACTGGTCAGATCATCATTTTCGATGAATATCCGTTCAACCTGTGCATTGAACACATTGGCATCTGGCAAGGCCCAGAACAGCACGACCACACCGATCAATAGAACGGCGACAATGGCGGCAATGCCACCACCCACAAAACGCCCGCCAACGCGGCGCATATCAGAAGCGGAGGTAGTTTGGTCCTGCACTGTCTCTCCTTTGTGCCAACCCTTCGTCACCGAAGACTGACAGAACATTCAATAACGTCCAGCCCTGTGCGGCCAAACGTGCGGACAGTTCGGCCCGCGCAGCGCCAGCGTTACATGCGCCAGAGACCTGCGCCACACCATAATGCAACCGCAATGGGTTGTCCTGTTTTGCCTTGTAATCGGCATAACAATTGGCCGCAGCGGCGGGGGCTGCGATACTGATCGACAGGGCGATAGAAAGGGAAAGTAATGCGTTTTTCATGAAAGCATTACTGCGCTTTTGCTGATTGATATTCAATATCTAACCGCCCTGGTGGTGCATGCTATTGGATAACAAAGAGCTGTTATTGCCTGACTGACCCACCCCGCCCCAAGTTGATCCCACCAAGAAGTCGTCACGATTTGCGCACCACCTGCTGCGCCCCACAACAAAAAGGATCACCGCCATGTACCGTAGATTTATAGCCACCATCGCTGCCGCCTCGATCGCGATCACCGCCATGGGGGCCGCACCAGCGCGTGCAGATGATAAAGATGCTGCAAGGATATTAGCGGCCATTCTGGGCATCGCAGTTGTTGGTAAGATCATTCATGACAACAAGAAAGACAAAGAACGCGTTGTCACGCGGCGTCATAACGAACCACGTGTCCAGCCGCGTCGCCGCCACGAACCTCAAGTAGAGCCGCGCCCACTTCCACGGCATGTGCGTAATAACAAGTTATTACCGCGCCAGTGCTTCCGAAGCTTTGAGACCCGTCGCGGAACAGTTCGGATGTTTGGCCGCCGCTGCCTTCAAAACAATTTCCGCCACGCCAACCGTTTGCCGGAGCACTGCAAGGTGCGCATCCGTACGCACAACGGCAAACGCACAGGCTATCAGGCGCGATGCATGCGTGATGCAGGATACCGATTGGCGCGCGGGTAACACCGCCGTCGATCCAGGCAACATGTCCCTGTTGCCCGGACCGGAAGGGAAAGATGTTCGGGCGTCTTTCCCTTCCATATGAATTAACGAGTTCGCAGTTGCAGACGGTCCAAGCCTTGCGGTTTGGGCTGTCTTGCGTTTTGAGGTTCTTATGAAACCTGATTTTGAATTTGAACGCAGTGCGCATGCGCGTGGATTTGTCCGAGTTGCCGGTGTAGATGAAGTTGGCCGTGGCCCATTGGCAGGACCTGTGACTGCCGCGGCTGTGGTGTTGGACCCAAATCATATCCCCGAGGGTTTGAACGATTCCAAAAAGCTGACCAAGAAAGCCCGCGAGCGATTGTATGATGAGATCATGTTGGTCGCGGACGTCAGCATTGCTCACGCCTCGGTCGAAGAGATTGAAGAGTTGAACATTCTGCGCGCCAGCCATCTCGCGATGACCCGCGCTTTGGATGGTCTAAAACATGGGGCTGATTACGCATTGATCGACGGAAACATGATCCCGCGCGATCTGACGCTTCCATCCGAGACAATTATCAAAGGCGACGCCCGCTCACAGTCGATTTCGGCGGCCTCAATTATGGCCAAAATATGTCGGGATTGTGTCATGTTGTCCTTGGCGCAACAGCATCCCGGATATGGATGGGAAACCAACATGGGATACGGGTCAAAAAGACACATAGAGGCGCTGCAAAATCTGGGAGTAACCCCACACCATAGACGTTTGTTCAAACCGATACACAATATCTTGTATCAAGATAAAAACTTAACCGATTGATTCAAAAAAGAAATTGACCGCGAATCGCCTTTGACTCATCCTGTTACTCAACAAACGAGCACAAAATGTGCCGGGGACAGAGGCAGATATATGACAACGATGACAAAGGGTGCTGCGGCACTTCCCTTGAATACCATCCTTTCGGGTGACTGCATTGAAGCGATGAATGCCCTGCCGGCAGAGAGCATTGATCTGATCTTTGCGGACCCGCCGTATAACTTGCAATTGCGTGGTGACCTGCACCGTCCCGACAACTCAAAAGTCGACGCCGTTGATGATGAGTGGGACCAGTTCGCCAGCTTTCAGGTGTACGACAAATTCACCAAAGCTTGGCTCAAGGCTGCACGCCGTTTGCTTAAACCCAATGGCGCGATCTGGGTGATTGGCAGTTATCACAATATCTTCCGTGTTGGTGCTGCGCTGCAAGATCAGGGCTACTGGATTCTCAATGATGTGGTGTGGCGCAAGTCGAACCCGATGCCAAACTTTCGCGGCAAGCGTTTCACCAACGCCCATGAGACAATGATCTGGGCGGGCAAAGATGAGAACGCGAAGTACACGTTCAACTACGAAGCATTGAAGGCGCTGAACGAAGGCATCCAGATGCGCAGCGATTGGGTTTTGCCGATTTGCACAGGCCATGAGCGTCTGAAGAACGAAGAGGGTGACAAAGCGCACCCAACGCAGAAACCAGAGAGCCTGCTGCATCGTGTGTTGATCGGATCAACGAACCCCGGTGATGTGGTGCTTGATCCGTTCTTTGGCACAGGCACAACAGGCGCCGTTGCCAAGATGTTGGGCCGTGATTTCATCGGTATCGAACGCGAAGAAGCGTATCGTAAAGTCGCCACTAAACGCATCAGCAAGGTGCGTAAGTTTGATAAAGAAGCGTTGCAAACCACCACATCAAAACGCGCAGAACCACGTGTGCCATTTGGTCAACTGGTCGAACGCGGCATGTTGCGCCCGGGTGAAGAACTGTTCTCCCTCAATGGCCGCCACAAAGCCAAGGTACGTGCCGACGGCACCTTGATCGGGGCAGATGTAAAGGGTTCCATTCACCAAGTGGGCGCGGCCTATGAAAAGGCCCCTAGCTGCAATGGCTGGACCTACTGGTGTTACAAAAAAGAAGGCAAGCGGGTGCCCATCGACATCCTACGCCAACAAATCAGGGCCGAAATGGCCAACTGAACCACCGAATTATCGTTTCTGATTGCAAAGGCTCAAAAATGCCCCGCCTCTTCCTTTGGTTGAACAGGCATATTGAGACACTTGTTTTGAAAGTAACCGGAACCGACATAGAACACCGCCGGTGCCTGCGGCCTTCCACATGAAGGTACGCCTATAATGGCACTTAACTATGCCCCGCCTTAATGGCGGGGCCTTTTTCGTTTACGATGGTGGTTATAAATATGACAAATTCAATTCATTTTAGCCCGGCGTTCGCGTCCCAGTTTTAACGCAGCATGGACATAGCGCGCATCAAATTCACCTTTGTTGAGGACATAAAATACCCCAGCAGAGGCGGCTTTCTCCCACATGAAAGGGGACGGCCAGTCGCTTACGATGATTATGGGTATCCCAGCCAAACGCGCGTCGCGTGACAGTTCGACCGCAAAATTCGCCCCCAAGCCGTCAGGCAAATTGTTGTCCAATAGGATCAATGACATCTCACCACGCGCCAAAGCTTCACGCGCTGAGCTAAGTGTTGTCGCTACCTCAACCCGCATCTTGTTTTGAGATTTTTTAATCACCCGAGTCAGTTTTTCGCTATCAAACTCGCTGTCTTCTACAATAAGACAGGTCGCCTGATACGCAATTCTGTTGGATATCGCTTGTTGTTGCATCTGTTCCCCTTCTCACCACAGCCCATCACAGACGTGCCTGAGAAAGTTTAAGATACCGTTTGCATCAGGTTATCGCGGCAGCGGTGTTGTGCCTTTATTGTAGGGCTTCCAATCGGTGATCTCTGGATAATACATGTCCCGCCATTTACGCACGCGCGGATTCATGATGCGTCGCCACAACGGCGGGCACATGGCGGCCATTGTCATCACTGGATACCCGAAAGGTAGTTGGGGTGCCTGATCTGGACCATAGGTTTGCAACACCGGGAAACGGCGATCTGGTTTATAATGATGGTCGGAATGACGCTGTAGATTGATCAACAACCAATTGGATGCCTTGTGCGATGCGTTCCACGAATGGTGTGGTTGTACATGTTCATATTTGCCATCACCCAGATGTTTGCGCGTGAGACCGTAGTGTTCGATGTAATTCACCAATTCCAACTGCCAGATCGCGACGCTGGCTTGAAAGAGAAACAGCAAGACGCCAGTCCAGCCGCCGAGGATCAACGCCAACACCAACAACCCGCCTTGCATTATCCAGTACTTGAAAAAAGGATTACTCAGGTCCGTCCAAGACAGGTCTTTGCGCGCCAGCATTTGCTTTTCCGCGTTAAAGGCCGATTTTATCGATTGAATTAGGACGCGCGGATAAAACCGATGAAATCCCTCATTGTAATGCGCGGTGACCGGGTCACGCGGTGTTGCAACATAGCGGTGATGCACCAACAAATGCTCAGACCGGAAATGCGAATAAAGCACCATTGCCAGCAGTGCATCGCCCAAGAACCGCTCCACCTTATTCTTTTGGTGCATCAATTCGTGACTGTAATTAATGCCGATAGTCCCGGTAAAAACGCCCACACCAAAAAATAAAAATATCCGTTCGGCAGTGCCCAGATGTTCTGCGCGGGGCACATACCAAAGCAGCCCGAACAGCGTAATGAATTGCAGCGGGACCCAGATCAACGTGACGAGACGATACCAAAACAGATCATCATCCGTCGCTTCAAGGTCGGCATTCTCAAGGTTCAGGCCAACCACCTGATCCAGCAGCGAAAACATGAACCACGTCACCAGTGGCAGCAACGCGATAGTCCAACCGCCCTGCATTGCACAAAACCATGCCAAAGGGATCAAGCCAAGGGATAGCCAAAACGGGGCAGCACGCGAGATGCGCGCAAGTTCAGCAGGGGCGATGATCGGGTTATGGGCGGTCATATTTGAAAACCTTACTGGCTTGTTTTCCGTGATATAGCGCAAATTGAACGCCATACAAAGCAGTGACGCTGCGCTAGTCCTGAGACAAATCAAAAGCCTTGCGCATTACTGTCGGTAGGTCTGAGGGGCGAAACTGATCTTTTGGGATGAATTGTCCGTTGATTGGATGTGCGTCTGAGCTGATCATCGCCACTTTAACCTTAAGAAGAAGATGAAAGTGCGTAAAAGTATGGCGCACTTCACCTGCAAGGTTCAGCCATTTTGCCTCAATCGGTGGGGTGCCAAGCGGACGGTCATCGGTGACATCAACCCAATCTGATCCCGGCCAGCCCAACATGCCGCCCAACAATCCCTTGTCAGGTCGCGTTTCCAACAACCACGCGCCGTCCTCGCGCTGAGCGAGATAGACTGTGCCATGGCGCACAGGTTTGGCTTTCTTCGGTGTCTTTTTGGGCAATTCTGCCGCCGTTCCCGCGATCCTTGCCGCACAGGGGGAACGCCAAGGACAAATACCGCAAGCAGGGGATTTCGGACTGCAAATCGTTGCGCCCAAATCCATCACCGCCTGCGCATAATCGCCGGGACGATCATCTGGTGTCAAAGCCTCAGCCTTGATCATCAATTCAGGTTTGGCGGCAGGCAGGGGGGTGTGGATATCATAAAGCCGCGACATCACCCGTTCGACATTGCCGTCAAGCACGGTGAACGGCAGATCAAACGCAATCGATGATACGGCAGCAGCCGTGTAAGGGCCAATGCCAGGTAATTTTAGCAATGCTGCGTGATCTGCTGGAAATTTTCCGCCATGTTCATCGACCACGGCACGCGCGCATTTCAGCAAATTGCGCGCGCGGGCGTAATATCCAAGACCCGCCCATTCGCCCATCACGTCTGCATCTTGTGCGGCGGCCAGATCATCCACCGTCGGCCAGCGCGTCACAAAGCGGCGAAAATAATCACGCACCGTTGCAACAGTGGTTTGCTGCAACATGATCTCGCTCATCCATATGCGGTAGGGATCAGGCAAAACCCCGGCTTTGCGGGCATCTGGCCCCACACGCCACGGCATTTCGCGGGCATGAACGTCATACCATTCCAGCAGAATGTGCGGCAGCTCGCTTGTTAGGGAAAATTCACGCAATCTTTATGGCTCCGGGCTTTGTCTTGGGTTGGTGGTTGCGCTTGAACAGGGTATGTAGAACGCGAAGTTTCGGGGACCATAGTCATGCCGCCACGGCGCACCAGTACAAAAGGATTTAAACGCACGGACAGCCTACTGTCTGGGCAAATTCGGCGTGCCTCTGAAACCCGTGGTTTTGCGCAATCGCGCGTATTGACCCAATGGGCCGAAATTGCAGGAACAGCAACGGCAAGCATCGCCCAACCCGTTGAAATTGGCTATGGCCGTGGGGGTATGGGCGCGACCTTAACCTTGCTGACGACAGGGGCAAACGCCCCGATGCTAGAAATGCAAAAAGAGCAACTGCGCACAAAGGTAAATGCGGTTTACGGATATAATGCCATCGCGCGTATCCGTATCACGCAAACTGCCGCATCAGGGTTTTCTGAAGGCAAAGTCGCCTTTGGTCACCAGAATCCCACTGCGACACACCCCAAGCCAGACCCAGCCCTGCGTCAAAAAGCAGCAGAGGCAACACAGCCTGTAACAGACGATGGTCTGCGCGATGCCCTTGCACGTCTGGGCGAAAATATATTGAACAGAACCAAACGCTGAAAAGCTGACAAAGGAAATCGACATGATGAACCGCAGAAATATGATCCTCACAGCATTTGCAGCCCTTGGTGTGGGCGGCTGGGCATTGACCAATAATATGGGCGGCAAAAATTCAACGCCTGTTAACCCATTGGCTGGTGCGGCAAATGCGCAAACCACCGATGTGGACACGTCCAGCATCAAGGACATGATGATCGGCAATCCTGACGCGCCCGTAACCATCATCGAATACGCATCCTATACTTGCCCGCATTGTGCATCATTCCATAACGGTACGTTTAAGCAGCTTAAGACAGATTACATCGATACGGGCAAAATCAACTTTATCTACCGCGAAGTATATTTCGACCGCTTTGGTCTGTGGGCCTCAATGGTGGCGCGCTGTGGTGGTCAAGAAAAGTTCTTTGGTATTTCGGATCTGATCTACAAAACCCAATCTGAATGGACCCGCGCAGGTGAACCTGCCGCGATTGCTGAAGAGCTAAGCAAAATTGGCCGTTTGGCAGGGTTGGACAGCGATACATTGGATGCTTGCCTGAAAGATGGTGCAAATGCCGAAATGCTGATTGCTTGGGAAAAACAAAACCGCGAAGCGGATGATGTGACATCGACCCCCAGCTTTATCATCGATGGCAAAAAGCAATCGAACATGTCCTATGAGGACATGAAAGCACTGATCGACGCGGCGCTGTAAAGTGATGACCGCCGCACCGCTCAAGGGCCTTAAAGTTATTGAAATGGCGCGTGTACTGGCCGGCCCTTGGGCTGGTCAGACGCTGTCTGATCTTGGCTGTGAAGTTATCAAAGTGGAAAGCCCGGCTGGCGATGATACGCGACAGTGGGGCCCACCGTTTGTTACCCGTGATGACGATGTAACGGCGTCCTATTTCCATTCGACAAACCGAGGCAAGGCGTCCGTCACCATCGATTTCCGCACCCCGGAAGGCCAAGCACAGGTCAAAGACTTGCTGCGAGATGCTGACATTGTGATCGAGAATTTTAAGACAGGTGGGTTGGCGAAATATGGCTTGGATTTTGACAGCCTTAGGGCGGAATTCCCTCAGTTGATCTATTGCTCCATCACCGGATTTGGTCACACAGGGCCTTATGCACATCGTGCCGGATATGATTTCATTATCCAAGGTATGTCTGGTCTGATGTCGATCACTGGCGAACCTGATGGTCAGCCGCAAAAGTCTGGTATGGCGATCACAGATGTGTTCACGGGCATCTACGCGACTACGGCGATTCTAGCAGCGGTACATCAGCGCACGCAGACCGGTCATGGACAGCACATTGATATGTCATTGCTGGATTGTGCTGTAGCAATCACTGGCAATCAGGCGATGAATTATCTGACGACAGGCAAGGCCCCGACACGTATGGGGAACGCGCATCCTAACCTCACGCCATATGAAGTGTTTGAAAGTAGTGATGGGCATCTGATCATCGCGACAGGTAATGATGGCCAATACCAAAGGCTGTGCAAGCTACTTGGATTAGACGATATGGCAACCGCGCCAGAGTTTTCCAAAAATGCAGATCGGGTTGCAAATCGCCCCGAAATGATCCGCCGTTTGAGTGACGCGACGCGCCAGCGGTCGCGCGACGATCTACTGGCCGCTTGTGAAACACACAATGTGCCAGCCGGGCCTATCAATGACATGGCCGATGTCATGGCGGATCCACAGGTCATTGCGCGCGGTATGCAAATTGAACTTGATGGTGTGCCGGGCTTGCGGTCCCCATTCCGGTTTTCAGATGCAGAATTGTCATTGCACCGTCCATCCCCAAAACTAGGCGAAGATAACTAAGGTTTTGGCAGTTTTTTCAGCGCGTCAAAAAGAGCGTTTTCAGTTGGTAAAGCTAAGCGGACCGGCAACGTAATCACCTTCATCCGAAACGCCGCAGGAAGCCGCACTGCGTCTTTCTCTGTTGTGACCAATTGTGCGCCGCGCGCAGTTGCATCCGCCTCTAGTCGCCCCATAAGCGCGGGCGTTAGGGGTTGGTGATCATCCAATGCTTCGCAATGCACCAGTGTCGCGCCAAGGCTGCGCAATGTGGCAAAGAACTTCTCGGGATGACCGATGCCGGCGAAAGCCAAAGCTTGCGTATCTGACCAATCCATACCAGTTTGCAAAGGTGTTAACGCAGCTTGGACGTGGGGCAAGTTCGGTGGCACAACTGAGGTATCAAAATTGCTTTGGGCTGTTTCATCACCGATAGACAGCAAGAGATCAGTACGCCTCAACCCGACATCAACAGGTTCACGCAATGGCCCTGCTGGCAAGCACAACCCGTTGCCAAACCCCTTTACGGCATCGACGACAACAATGCAGAGGTCATAACTCACGGCAGGGTTTTGGAACCCATCATCAAAGACGATAACACTCGCGCCTGCATCTTGTGCCGCTTTGGCCCCTGCGGCGCGATCACGTGCGACCCACACTTCTGCAAAGGCGGCCAACAACAGCGGCTCGTCCCCGACATCGGCCGCCTTGTGACGTTTGGGATCAACGCGCACAGGCCCCTCCAACGTCCCGCCATAACCCCGCGACACAATGTGTGGTTCGTGAAAAAGCCCACGCAGATGTTCAACGACTGCCATGACGGTAGGTGTTTTTCCTGTGCCACCTGCGTTGATATTTCCCACGCAGATTGTGGGAACATCCAACGTAATAGGTGTGCCTTTGGCCAACCTGCGCGCGCTGCCCAGTGCGTAAACTGCGCCCAAGGGCTGCAACAGGCGCGCGCGCCAGTCCGGCTTTGGCAAATGCCAGAAGTGAGGTGGGCGACTCATAACTGACCCACATGGTCGTCTAGCGCGTCTTGGACCAGATCAATCACCCGGTCCGTCAATGCCGCACCCTGACTGATCACATCCCAACCTGCGTGTGCCATTGCGGCGGCTTGATCCGGCGCAATCAATCGGGACACCGCTGTTCCCAATGCGTCTGCGTCATTTACGATACGCGCGGCACCCGCAGCAGCAAGTCGCGTATAAGAGGGCATAAACCGACGCACCTTTGGTCCATACAATACGGCCGATCCAAGAGCAGCCGCTTCAAATGGATCAAAGCCACCTTTATCAGACAAGAGGGATGACCCCAGAAAGGACACAGGTGCCACCCGATAAAACAAACCCAGATCAGCAGTGTCATCTGCGATCATGACTTGGGTTGAATCATCTGGAGGGGTGACACCGTTCCAGTGGTTCACATTAAAGTCGCGCGACATCGCCTGATCTACGGTGGCGTCGACATCTATCGGATCAGCGGGGTGAAGGATCAACAACAGACGATGCGACAATCGCAATGCCTGACGATGGGCCGTTAAAACGATAGGGACTTCAGCAAGTGATGTTTGTGCTGCGAACCAAACTGGTCTGCCGCCAAGGGCTGCTGAAAGTTCAGCCAAATCAGAATCAGCACATTGCAACGCTTGTCCCCCGGCAAGGAGCGGCGATGTTACCTCAATATCGGTGCGCGGCAATCCCAACTGTGCCAAGCGTCTTAATCCGGCATCCGAACGGGTTAAGACAGCACTAAAGCGGGTCAATAAATCGCGAGTTAAATCCGGTAGCCAACGGTCCCGACGGCCATCAAATCCCTTTGTGTCAGCATCAATTAAGAACAATGGGCATCCACGGTTCGCTGTCTCTAAAATCAAGTTTGGTCTAAGCGCGCCCCAGATCCAAATGCATGCACCTGGTTGCCAATGATCCAAGAACGCAGCGACACTTTTTGGGTGTTCGGTTGGGATGCGTTCAACAATCAGTTCACCCTCTAAGGATGCAGACTGCGGTGGCGCAACGAAGGCATCTTCGGTCACAGTGATTAGAACATTTAGGTCAACACGGTTTGCGCACAATCGCGTTGCTAAATCTTGCACAGCGATCATGTTGCCAGCCTCGGCGGCGTGTATCCACACCAATTCACCTGACGGACGCGCTACCGTCGGCGCATAATCATGCGCCTCGCCCCGTCGGGCCAACGCCCGATACGCCGTCAATCCCAGCGACCGCGTCATGATAAGTTAACCCAATTCTTCAGTTCAAGATGCCGCTGTTTTTTCGTCCCGGAGGCATAGCATGTGCGCGATGAAATATCGTATATGCGCGTTGCCCACAGTCCGCTGTGCTTCGTTCTTCCAAGCATCATAAGCAGACGCGCAATCTGGATAAGATACCCACCACATGGATGCCATCGACATTTTCAAAGGCCATTTCGGTGGGGGTCACAAGTTCACCACCAAAGACCAAATGCTGGCGTTGGGTCATGGATTTTGTCCTTTGATCAAACATCGATGGTATTGGCCTAGCAGATGGTGACTATCACGCAAGAGCATCTGTCAGCTGGGTTTGTACCGTCACGCCACCTGCAACGACACCGTTTAAGCGGGGATCTGTGTTGTTAAAGCGCAGGTCATGCCCTTTTTGATCCGTGATGGTTCCACCCGCTTCGGACACGATCAATGCACCCGCCGCGATGTCCCATTCCCAACTGGGATGCAGGGTTATCATGCCATCAAACCTGCCTTCGCCTACCAATGCCAAACGATACGCCAAAGAGGGGCGATACCCGCGCTTGAACTCAGGGGCCGTATTGGTTTTCCAGCGTTGCGCAACCAGCGATGGCTTTGCTGCTAAAACGGTCGCGCTGGATAGGTGAGATTGGGTCGATGCGTGGATCACTTTGCCATTCAACGTCGCGCCCAAGCCCAAACCTGCCGCATATAATTTATCGCGCAAAGGCAGGTAAACGACTGCCGCGGTAATGCGTCCCTGTTCTGCAACAGCAATGGAATGCGCCCATGTGCTGGACCCTTCAACAAAGCTGCGTGTGCCATCAATGGGATCAATGATGAACACACGATCTTTTGACAGACGATCTGCCGTGTCTTCGGTTTCTTCTGATAACCAACCGTAATTAGGCCGGGCCAGTCGCAAAACAGATTGCAATAAATCATTCACCGCAAGATCGGCTTCTGTCACCGGACCTGCACCATCGGGCTTGTCCCAGCGTTTTGCCGCACTTCCCGTAAAGCTGGTCGCAACACGGCCAGCCATGCGTGCAGCATCAATCAGCAGAGGCAGATCATGCGCCGGCAAGAGTCATTCCCGGCACCAATAGCGATGGAACCACCCGCGACAAATGCGGACGGGCATCATTTGCAGGGATGATCTGGCGCAGCATATCGCGCAGATTGCCTGCAATGGTACATTCGTTGATGGCATGGGTGACTTCGCCATTTTCGACCCATAGGCCGGATGCACCGCGCGAATAATCCCCAGTATTTGGATTGATCGTGCTGCCAATCATCGACGTGACCAACAGGCCGGTTCCCATGTCACGGATCAGGTCATCCCGGCTTTGGATGCCTTGGCTCAGTTCAATGTTCCAATTGGATGGGCTGGGTCCAGATGATGTACCACGCGCGGCATTGCCCGTCGCGGGCAAACCTAATTTGCGCGCTGTCGCCAGATCAAGGGTCCATCCCTGCAATACACCATCCTCGACGATCATGCGCCGCGCGGTAGGTAACCCTTCGCCATCAAAGGGGCGCGATCCGCCCGTGCGCGGTCGGTGAGGGTCTTCGATCACGGACATCCCATCCGGCAACACGGCTTGTCCCATCGCGTCGCGCAACCATGATGCGCCACGTGCAATCGACATGCCGTTTACTGCGGCCAAAAGGTGCCCAATCAACGACGATGAAATGCGTTCATCAAACAATACAGGGTAAGCCCCGGTTGGCGGTTTACGCGCATCAAGTCGTGCCAAGGCGCGTTGTCCAGCGCAGGTGCCAATATCATCCGCATCACGCATGTCGCTTTGGAAAATGCGGCTGTCGCCGTCATAGTCCCGTTCCATACTGGCACCGCTGCCTGCAATGGCGACACAAGATAAACCACGGTCTGTACGTGCATAGCCACCAGCAAACCCATTGCTGGTGGCGAAATGAATTTCATGTGCGCTAAAGCCAGCACTTGCTGATTGTACCTGTGTCACGCCTTTGACGGTCTGCGCTGCGGCTTCGGCGCGGGCGGCATCTTCTTGCAGGTTGGCAGGCAAGGGTTCGGGCGTTTCATCCAAAAGCTGTAGCGCGTCGATGTCCCAATCGGTTGCCAGTTGCCCAGCATCAGCAAGTCCCGCATGGGGGTCTTCTGGTGCTTCTTTGGCCATCGCTACAGCGCGTTCGGCCATTTCTTCTATTGTGCGCGATGAGGTGTCAGAGGCGGAAACACTGGCACTGCGATGTCCAACAAACACGCGCAAACCGATGTCTACGCCTTCAGCGCGCTCCGCCTGTTCCAACGCGCCGCCCCGCACGTCTACAGAAACAGAAGTTGCTTGAACGGCCTTGGCATCAGCGTCGCTGGCCCCGGCTTTTTGCGCAGCGTGCAATAAAGATTTGGTCAGCGCGTCTAGGGGCTGGGACATGGTGCAGGCTCCGTCTTGTGTTGAAGAGCAGAGGTAATGCTCATGAGGGCATAGGGCAAGGGGGCAGGCGGCCAACAAAAAAGGCGCACCCAAAGGCGCGCCCTTTTAAGTTCAGAAAGATACTGCTTATTTGATCCGCTGACCGTTTGCCAAAACTTGACCATCTTCGGTGAATTCGACTTTTGAACTTAATGTGTCAGGTTCTGTGCCAGGCACGGCAAACAGACCCATCATCATACGCGCGCCCATCGCTTGATCGTCAGGCAAGATGCCCATGGCGACCAGTTTGTCCAACAACCCATTACCCCCGGCCAAGGACAGTTCAACAGCGCCAATAGGTTTTGGCATACCCGGGAAGGTCGTCGTATCGGTGTTGTCGAACGTGAAATCACCTGTGCCGTCCAATTTGGCACCCGCCGCATCCAGTTGCAGTTTGTTGACTGTCAACGCCTGCACTTCGCCCGGTGTTGCATACGCCAGTTGCGCCGCTGCATCGGGGTCAAGGAAATCAACCAACAACTTGGCTTTGCCAGTCAGGTCCAACACAATCGTCGCGGGATCACGTGGTAATTGGCTGGTGGGGTCAAAGATGCCCCAAATCATGTCAGACATGACAAAATCACCCAAGTTTATGCCAAATGCAAAATCTTGAGGATCGTCTGATTTGCTGACTGGCATGCTGAGGTTAAAGCCAGCGGTTGCCATGCTCAGATCAATGGGAAAGGGCAAGTCAGCCACATTCACCGTGATTGCGGAATTGTTCTGAACGGCAGTATAAGTAAGGCCGTCAGCCCCCATTTCAACACCCAGTTTGCCACCCTCAGACGACGAGACCAGTGCAAAGTTTCCGTTAACCGGATCCGCGACATCAATATTGGTGTTGCCTGCGCCAAAAGCAATTTCGCCTGTGACATCAAAACCAGCTTTCAGCATTGCGGCCATATCTGCGGCATCTTCAATCATCAACGGGATCGTACCGCCGCCCTGAATGGCCATGTCGAGGATACTACCCTGCATGTTGACCTTGGCAGGTTCGGCGGGATTGTTGATGGCGACGTCATATTGCAGGCTGTCGATCTTGCCCGTCTGTTGATAGCCGCGCATCTCTGCGATTGTCATGGTTGTGCTGCTGTTCACGCCTGTGCCGATGACGTTCATCTTGGCGTTTTCTGCACCAAAGGTGTCAGCGCCGATTTGCAACTGCTCTAGCGCCAACTCAATCGTGCCAGCGGTGTAATCATAGGTCATCTCTTGGGGTGATCCGCTGACCAACATGCTGTGTCCGGTCTGCGTGTAATTCAAACTGGCTGTCACAGAGTCCGCTTGTGGGCCTTCTGGTGCAATATTCAGGGCCATTGGCATGATGCCGGGCATGATCACTGAAACGGTGCCATCATTGTTTTGCTCAAACGACATCGTGCCAAGCGTCATCGTCATGGTTCCTGCATCGTCAGGCATCACCACATTCATGCGGATATCCGCAACGGTCAGATCATCACCGTTCGGCGTTTCCGTCGCTTCAACCTGATAGCCCATGCCCTGCATATATTGTTTCCAATCCCCCCAGACATCGGTTGGGGTAAGATCGGCAAGTGCGGCCTGTGACATGAACGTGATCGGCAACGCGAGACTGAGGGCGATGGGGGTAATACGGGACATTGAGAATTCCTTGTTGGCAACTTCAGGCGCAAAGGTCCAATAAACTCAGCCTATCGTCAAGGCGTGAAGGGCTGGACCATGATGTGTCGGCAGATTACCACTTGGTTAACACAAGCTGCAAAATTCTGCGCTGGATTGAAAGGATGACCACCATGGATATGACAGGCAAGACAGTGATGATCACCGGGGCCAGCCGTGGCATTGGTGCTGAGGCCGCGCGCGTATTTGCTGCCGCTGGGGCAAATGTTGCCCTGTTGGCGCGCTCTCAAGACGCCATCGCGGATCTGGCGGGGGAGCTTGGGGAAAAAGCTATTGCCATTCCCTGCAACGTCGCACGATTTGGCGAGATGTCAGCAGCCGTCGAAACAACTGTGCGTGCCTTTGGTGGGCTTGATGTGCTGATCAACAACGCGGGTGTGATCGAACCGATTGCCCATCTCGTGGATGCGGATCCAGATGAATGGGGCCAAGTGATTGATATCAACCTCAAGGGCGTCTTCAACGGCATCCGCGCCGCATTGCCCGTGATGAAGGACGCAGGTGCTGGATCGATTTTGACCATTTCGTCAGGTGCGGCCCATGGTCCAGTTGAAGCATGGAGCCATTATTGCGCGTCCAAAGCTGCCGTAAACATGCTGAACCAATGCGTAAACAAGGAAGAAGCAGAAAACGGCATTCGCGCTATTGGCCTTTCCCCCGGGACTGTTGCGACCCAAATGCAACGTGAGATTAAATCAAGCGGCATCAACCCGATCAGCCAATTGGATTGGGATGTGCATATCCCAGCGGATTGGCCTGCGCGCACGCTGTTGTGGATGTGTGGCCCCGATGCGGATCGTTATCTGGGCAATGAAATATCACTGCGTGACGAAGACGTCCGCCGTGCGGTTGGCCTGATATGATTGACCTCGACCGCAGCGATGACATCTGGACGGTCACGATAAACCGTCCAGATAAGGCTAATTCATTGACGCATGTGATGCTCAGCCAACTGGCAGATATCATGGAAGGCGCCCAAGCGGCGCGCGCTGTCATTCTAACCGGGCAAGGCAAAGTGTTCAGTGCTGGCGCTGATCTGGAAGAGGCACGTGCGGGCCTTGCAACGTCGGACGTTTGGGAGCGCCTTTCTGGTGCCATCGCGGCCCTTCCGGGGCTTAGCATTGCTGCATTGAACGGCACCTTGGCGGGGGGGGCAATGGGCATGGCATTGGCCTGTGATTTGCGGATATCCGTCGCGCGGGCCAAATTTTTCTACCCAGTGATGAAGCTTGGCTTTTTACCACAACCCTCTGATCCGGCGCGCATGGCGGCGTTAATTGGCCCGGCGCGCACAAAACTGATTCTGATGGGTGGGCAAAAGATCACCTCGGAACAGGCATTGGCCTTTGGTCTGATCGACCAGATCGTTCCAGATGGAGACTTGCTCGATCATGCAAAGACTTTGACTGCTGATACCGTCACCGCACCTGCCGAAATTGCTAAAGGGATAAAGGTGATGTGTGCGGGTAGTGCTTTGGATGTGCCCAACGTCGGTTAATCCGCTTTTACCGTTTGCGCGTGCCACCCGGTATCTTAGACAAAAAACCTGGTGGGCGCTTTGCAACCCAAGCGGCGAATTTAGCCAGCCGGGGATGCGCGCGCAATGCTTCCGGCGTGTTGTAATGGCGCGCTAATTCCGCCTCTGTCAGGGATGCATGAACCTCGCGGTGACAAATGTGATGCATCAACACTGTTGTCCCGCCTTTGCCGCCTTTTAGCTTTGGGATCAGATGATGCTGACTTTGTTTTACATCGGGCGGGATGTCGCGACGGCAAAGAGGGCATATGAGATGGGGCATCGGGTTTTTGACACGCAATTTGGCTTTGATCAACAAACGACATAACGCGATAAATCCATTTGTCGAAGACTGTAGCTCTGAATGATACCTGATAAACCTTGAACCTGACGCCTTAGCGGGGCAAGAGGATGCACATTCTGACGCACCAATGCAAAGGTCTCCCATGGAGTTCGATCTCTCCTCTCAGCCTGAAATTATTCAACAAGCGTATGGATACGCCGTTCAGGGATGGGAGCGGGCGCTGTCTTGGCTGTTGAGTCCCGAGGCTTGGGCACAATTTGGGCTGTTGGTTTTGTCCTATCTTTTGGCAGTATTGGCCGCACGACGTTTGCGTCCAGTGCTCGCATCGCGGGTTAGCCCAGCGAAAGACAGCAAGGGATATCTTGCCGACACGCGGCGGTTTGCCGTGCTGTTCTTGCCGTTGTTACTGCCGCTCTTGGCCTATGGCTTTACGGCGATTGGTGAAACGCTGGTACGCTCGCTGTTTGACAGCGGTGTGGTGATTGCCTTTGGCAAACGGGTCTTCCTGTTCCTCGCGGTGCGCCGCTTGGTCCGCGATATTGTTCACGATCCTTTCCTAAAGATGCTTGGACGCTATGTGCTGCTGCCGATTGCAGCACTTTATATGTTCGATGTGCTGGATGATGTTCTGGCTGCGTTGACAGCGCTCAAAGTATCTTTTGGTAACATTTCCATTTCTGTCATGGCGCTTATACGCGGTGCGATTGCGGGCAGTATTCTGTTCTGGTTGGGCGGTTGGTCGACCCGGCAGACATCGCAATTCATTGACGCCCAAGAACATATGCGCCCGTCCATTCGGCAACTGGTTGGTAAAACTATCGAATTTGCGATCTTTGCCACCGCGTTCCTGCTGCTGCTCAATATCATGGGGATAAACCTTGGTGCGCTGGCTGTGTTGGGTGGTGCCATCGGCGTTGGTCTTGGATTTGGCCTGCAAAAGATTGCATCAAATTTCATCTCTGGTGTGATTCTGCTGGTCGAAGGTCAAGCAACGGTTGGTGATTTTGTCGAACTAGACGGCGGCGAAAAAGGTACAATCGTCAAGATGATGGCCCGTGCGGCGATCCTTGAGACATTTGATGGCCGTTGGATCGTTGTCCCGAACGAAGATTTCATCACCACCCGAGTGACTAATTATTCAGATTCCGGATCCGCCAACCGTTTTGAAGCGCCTTTTTCGGTTAGTTATGACACCGACATCAACATGGTTCCTGCTTTGGTCGAAGCGGCCGTGGCAAAACACCCCGAGGTGTTAAACGAACCCTATCCACCAGATTGCGAATTGCGCGGTTTTGGCGACAGCGGCATCGATTTCGCCGTCGAGTTTTGGGTTAATGGTCTGGATGATGGGCCGAACAAATACACCTCTGATGTACTGTTTCTGGTATGGAATGCGTTGAAAGACGCGGGCATCGAAATTCCCTACCCACAACGTGTTGTCGAAATTAAGGGTGGCTTCCCACAGGTTGGCGCATGAAACAGGCAGTTGTTATCGGGGCAGGTCCAGCAGGGCTAATGGCCGCAGAAATGCTAGTCGCAGCAGGGCTGCACGTCACCGTATGCGATGGCAAACCATCCGTTGGGCGCAAGTTTTTGATGGCGGGTAAATCGGGGTTAAACCTGACCAAGGCCGAAGGGTTTGGTCCATTCATGGACGCCTACAGTGAAGCGAAAAAACCCTTGCTGCCGATGATCAATGCTTTTGATGCGGACGCAGTACAGGCGTGGGCCAGTGACTTGGGCCAAGAGGTTTTTACCGGTAGCACAGGGCGCGTTTTTCCCAAAGTTATGAAGGCATCGCCGCTGTTGCGTGCGTGGTTGGTTCGATTGGATCAAGCAGGCGTTCAGTTCAATACGCGTTGGCTTTGGACTGGTTGGGAAGACGCCGCGCTTGCCTTTGATACGCCAGATGGTCCGCAGTGTCGAACGCCTGATGTCACTGTCTTGGCGCTCGGTGGGGCCAGTTGGGCACGGTTGGGATCAACGGGTGAATGGGCCGAACATCTGACGGGCAAAGGTGTTACCCTTGCTGGCTTTGCACCTGCAAACGCCGGTGTTTCAATTCATTGGTCTGATCATATGATTCGTCATTTTGGTGCGGCCCTGAAGGGTATTACATTATCCTCTGGTCCATATACGTCACGTGGCGAGGCGACGATATCAAAGCGCGGTCTTGAAGGTGGCGGGATTTATTCTGTTTCGCGCGGCGTGCGCGAGGGCTATCCCTTGAGCATCGATCTACTTCCGGATTTATCCGTTCCGGAGATCACCGCGCGATTAACCAAAACGCGAGGCAAGATCAGCCTCAAAGAACATCTGCGCAAGACGCTGAAACTGTCCCCTGCACAGATCGCCTTGATGCAAGAAATGGCGCGCCCCTTGCCTGATGGTTTGCGGGCATTGGCGCGGGTGATCAAGGCAGTGCCAATCAATCACGCGGGATTGCGACCGATGGACGAAGCGATCTCAACTGCTGGCGGCGTCCCACTTAAAGCGTTGGATGGTGGTCTGATGCTAAAGGATGTGCCAGGTGTATTCGCAGCAGGTGAAATGCTGGATTGGGAAGCGCCAACAGGGGGATACCTGATTTCGGCCTGCCTTGCGACAGGCCGTTGGGCTGGCGTAAATGCGGCAGAATGGGCGCTGCGCGATTAGGTGGCTTCTTTGGTCTGGGCGGCCTTGAACGCAGGCCGTTCGCGCATGCCTTTGGCCCATGTGCCCAGCTTCTTATCGACACTGGGAAATCCTGCGCCGATTGACCAATTGATACAGTGGACGGCGAGAATATCAGGAATGGTCATCTGATCGCCCATCAGAAATGGTCCATCCAACCGCTCAGATAGAACCGCAGCAGAACGCACGAACTCCGCCTTGAGGCTATCCTTAACTGCTGGCATCCGCTCTGCCTCAGGAAGAGCAAAGGTGTGTTTGGCAGCGGCCCAAAGGATCGCATCAAATTCATCAATCAGCCAAAAGGTCAGCGCATCTTGGCGCGCACGGGCTGGCGTTCCGGCGGGTGCGGTCAATTGGCCATGTTTGTCGCCAAGGTACGTCATGATCGCCGTACTGTCGGTCAATACGTCGTTGCCATCAACCAGCGCGGGGATTTTACCCAGCGGATTAAACTTCTTAGCTTCATCCGAGCGTGCGGCAGCTGGGTTCTGATCATAGGTGATGCCCATTTCCTCTAGCATCCACATCACACGGAACCCGCGAGATTTAGTAGCCCCAACAACAGTGTACATGTGAGATCCTTTCAAAGATCAGCCAAAAATTAGCGTTGTGCGCCCAGCATCGCCAGCCGGATGAATGCGCGTTCGACCAATGCCAGTGCAGGCGCGTGTTGGCCTGCTGAGCGTAGGGTGAGATCAGTATCAGTGAGCACACCCAAGGCGGTTTCCAACTTGGCAGCCCCCCAGTTTTTGGCCTGACGGGTCGCACGATCCCGATCACGCACGCCATAGATTGGCGCACCGGGATTGGCGGCAATGCGGTACAGCGTACGGAAATGCCGGATCGCCATAATGGTCAGTGTCACAGGATTGACGCCCTGTCCTTGCAGTTTGTTCATCACCGGCCCGATGTCGCGCGCACGCGCTTCGGCAACGACATGCAGGATGTCATCCACCTCGGCTTCTGTTGATGTGGGCGCGCAGGCCGCAACATCATCAGCGCTCAGGGGGCTGGTATCATTGAGCTTATAAAGAGTGATTTTTTCGACAGTTTGCCGGAAATCGCCGGGATCAATGGCGCGAGCGAGTTCGGTAAGGGCCGCCATCGCATCGGGTTCCGGTGTCAGGCGGGCTTCGTTCAAGATGCGCTCAATCTCAGCCCGATCAGGGGGATTGTCATAAATCGCAGCGGCAAAGGCATTTTTGTGGCCCTCAAACGCTTTGAGAACTTTAGAGGTCTTTTTCAGATCACCGCCGCTGACGACAATCTGTGCATCACCGGGCTGCCAATCAGCCAGCGCGTCGATCAGGATTTTCGCGATGTTGTCGTTGGCATCTTCAACAAAGGCGGCACGTGGGCCGGGGAAAAAACCAACCGCTTTGACAGCATCCAGCAACATAGCGGGTTCACGGCGCAAATCGGCGGCTTGCATCCGAGACAGCCGCATTTCTTCTTCAGCGTCTTTGCCGAGTAGCGATTTCAGAAACTCTTGGCGTTTAAGCGCCACGCGCATCGCATCACCACCATAAATCAGCAGTCCGGTTTTGGTGGCATCAGGCCGCGCGAAATAGGCATTGGCGTCGCGTGGGGTCAGTTTCATCCCAGATCGGCAGCGTACAGTCGGGTGACAATCTGGTCCGACAGTATGGTCATCAAACGGACCTGTGCATCCTGTTCGCCCGCAAGTGTCGCAACCGTAGTGCCAGTGGCGGAATACCCAGTAAAGTTATCGACTTTGCCAGAGGTCACAATTTGACCTGTTGCCAGATTGCGCAGCGTATAATCCACTGTGCCAATCAGGTTAAAGCGGCGGGTGTTGCCCTCTAGATCGGTGGCAAGGCTTTCCTCAACGGTGCTGATGTTAAGCGCAAGACCGTATGCCGGTGTGGCGGAGCGACCCAGACGTTCCTCAATCTCACGGACCAGAACATAGCCTTCGCGGGTATCTTGTTCATCTACCAGCACACGGTTTTGCAAAGCTGTGCCATTGCCGTCCGGCCCGTAGACGGGTTGAAACCCGCAAGCGGCAAGCGCCAGCGGGGCCAAAAGTACAAATCTGCGATTAAGCGACAACATTCACAATCCGTCCTGGCACAACGATCACCTTCTTGGGCACAGCGCCGTCCAAGGTACGAATGACAGCTTCGTGGCTCAGGGCGAGTTTTTCAACCTCTTCCTTGGACATGTCGGCAGGAACCTGGATTTCAGCCCGGCGTTTGCCGTTGATCTGGATCGGCATTGTGACTGTATCATCAATCATCATTGCCTCGTCCGCGACAGGCCACGGGGCAGTGGCGATCAAACCTTCACCTCCTTGATGCGCCCAAATATCTTCGGCCAAGTGTGGCGTCATAGGTGACATCAATTGTGCCAATGTCATGATCGCAGTGCGTTGGGCGGCATATCCCGCCTTGGATTTTTGCAGAACAGCCGTAAAGGCATAGAGTTTCGCAATCGCCGCGTTAAAGCCAAAGCTTTCGATACCCAAAGTCACGTCATTGATGGCTTTGTGCATCGCGCGCAGCAGATCATCATCGCCTGTACCCGCGGCATTTTTGTCCATTTCACCGATGCGATCACACATGGTCCAGACACGGCCAAGGTGTTTGTACGCGGCTTCGGCACCTGAGGCTGTCCATTCCACATCCCGTTCGGGCGGCGAATCGGACAACACGAACCAACGGGCAGTGTCTGCGCCGTAGGACGAGATAATATTCAGCGGATCGACCACGTTGTTCTTGGACTTGGACATTTTGGCAGACGGGATGATTTCAACTTCTGCTCCACCTTCTTTCAAATAGGCTTTGCCCTCACGCAAATCGACGGCTTCTGGATAGTGATAGGTTGGACGACCGTCTTGCTTTGGTGTCTGATAGATAGCGTGTGTCACCATCCCTTGGGTAAATAACGCATCAAACGGCTCAATCGCCTTATCCGGCAAATGTCCGGTGATTTGCATCGCGCGGGCAAAGAAGCGAGAATACAGCAGGTGCAAAATCGCGTGTTCGATGCCACCGATGTATTGATCGACATTCATCCAATA
>CALKXT010000048.1 GCA_938003685.1 uncultured Sulfitobacter sp.
AAATATCCGGCCTTATGTATCAAACGCACCAAGCGGGGTGTGTAAGTGATTAGCGCGTTAGTGCTGGCTTTGGCTCTATCTCACAATCCTGATCTGGGAGTATTCACGCAGGACATTCCCCCACGGACCCAGAAACCTTTCGTTTTCTTCGATGATAAAGAGCCTCGCCTCAACGCCAATTTCAGAGTCTTTACCAAGTCCAAGCCTGTAACTAACACAGCAGATATAGATGAAAGAATCGCCTTCAACTACGGACTTCATCCGTTCGTAGCTATTCATTTCGTATTGGGAGAACCTTCCGAAATTGCTGGACTCTCCTGCGAATATGATTGGCACTCCCCATCTATCGGACCGTTTAGCAACGCACTGGTCAACAAACTCCAGAAGGTCGATACTAGAGAGAGTCCCTATAACGCCGATACCCTTCACAACCTTTCCGTGTTTTTGAACAGAGTAGGCAGGAGTCTTTCCTTTATTGACGAAGTTATAGTTCCAAACAATTTCGCCCTGAAACCCACCACGATCATGGAAATTACACTCAAATTCCTTTTCCAAGGTTATCCAAGGCCGCTGCTCCAAAAGCATGATTTCATTGGCAGCACTGGCGGCTTTAACCGCGTCGAGAGAGGCGTCGGTGGCCTTCTTACCCTCACCAATGGCGACAATGGTAGCGTCGAGCGTTCTTTTCAGGAGCCAGACAGCCCATCCGCTAATGGCAACACCGATAAGGGCAATAATAACCATTGCCCATTGTGCCCACCCATCCCCCAAAATGATGTCGGGTATCTCTTCCGCCTCTTTGTTGCCATCGGTGGGGCCTGTTTCATCATGTTCTTGGCTGGGTGGGCCAGTTGGGGCGGCAATAGATGGCGAAGCGTCTTCTGGCGATATTCCGGCCTGTTCGGTGGGTTGGGTTTGGGTTGTATCTGGATGTGGTTCTGGTTGGTCAATATTTTCTTGGGCTTGCCCTGACGTGACCAGCGTTAATCCAAATGCAACTGCGATGACCCAACGGCTGATAAACATTGCAACATAAACGCCGCTGAAAACTTCCCACGGGACAGCTTGTTAGCGACGTTCACCTCTTTCTCACTGATTCCAATAGCGTCCAGCTTTTCAACAAGTTGGGCGTAAGTCACCCCCTTACGTTTCAACTCTGACTTGAGCAGGTTTGCGGCCTGCTTTTCCCAATCGTTTTGCTCTGGCATACTGCCTCCGATAAAATAATACTGTTTTTAGTATATATCCTATTGCATTCAGTATGTCACCATACTATATTCGATATGTAATCAACGGATATAGTATAACATGACCCAGCACTTTCTTCTTTCAGCAGCATCTAGGACGCTCTCTTTGCGTTCTATTTACAAAGCTGGCGAAGAAGCGGCCTATAAGGTGTTCTGCGAAATGCGCTGGCCCGAGACAGACGGCGAAGCCGTTTGCCCCCGTTGCTCAAACCATGAAACCTACAACATCACCACGCGCCGCAAATTCAAGTGCAAGGCATGTGCGCACCAGTTTAGCGTTACGTCCGGCACGATCTTTGCATCGCGCAAAATGGACTTTGTGGACCTGTTGGCCGCGATCTGCATCATGGTGAACGCATCCAAGGGTGTGAGCATGGTTCAACTGAGCCGCGACCTTGATTGCCAATATAAAACCGCGTTCGTGCTGGCCCACAAGCTGCGCGAAGCTATGGCGCAAGAGGTCCAGACGGGTGAAGTGCTGGAAGGTCATGTTGAGATTGATGGCGCTTATTTTGGCGGTCATATCCGCCAAGAGAACGCCAAGGCAGACCGCAAGGACCGCCGCTTGAAAGAACACCAGAACGGACGCCGTCGCGTTGTTGTTGCCCTGCGTGAGCGTCATGGCCGCACATTGCCTTTCGTGCGCATGACTGAGGCCGAAGGCGTAGCACTGGCGAATGACAACGTATCGCGCATGTCCACAATGTCAGCCGATGAAGCCAGCCATTGGGATTTGCTGCACAACGGTTTTGAGGTTGAGCGCGTGAACCACTCTGAGATTTACAGCGACCACGGCAAGCACACCAACATGGTTGAAAGCTATTTCAGCCGCCTACGCCGTATGGTTGTAGGCCAGCACCACCATGTTTCGCCTCAGTACCTGCACCAGTACGCAAACCACGCGGCATGGCTGGAAGATAACCGCCGCACAGACAACGGCACACTGGCGCAGGTTGTGGTGTCTAACGCGATGGGTGCACCTGTTAGTCGCCAGTGGAAGGGTTATTGGCAGCGTGCGGCCTGATTGACGCACGTTGTTAAAAACTGTTTGCAGTTAGCAATTTTGCCCGATACGAAGTGAATCATGGAACAGAACAACGTCCGAACCGTTTACTGTCCGTCAAGACAAAAAGGCTACATAACGTCACAATGGCGTCAGAATCATTGATTAATTACAAGAAATAATCATATCGTAGCTAGAAACGGATGGAGAATACTATGGTGCAGAAAGCAAGAAATGCTGCTGCTAATGGATCTGGGAAGAACCTTCCACCAGAAGCATATGACTATAATGATGATGTATCCAGCGACATGGTCGCTGAAATTCGCGCAAAGCGTGGAGTAGATGTTTCCAGCAAAAAGTGGAAACTGATCGACTCGCTGGGGCAAGTTGTCCCAGCCTAAGTGGACGCTAAGTCCGCCAAATTTATTCGACATAGTTACTGGTTACTACCCGGAGTCTAAGCCGAAAGCTGGGACTCCGGCCCACAGGCCTTGTTTGGTTACGGCAGTTTACCAAGATACCGAAACCGGAGGGTATGCTTGCGAAATAGCCTTCGGGACAAAATCGCTCAAGACCCATCAACGTGCTGCCGTAGACATAATTATTGTAAATTCAACAGACCTAGATGAAATTGGGCTCCCAATAGCAACGCGTTTCGACCTTGATGCTGAAAACAGGATTGTTATGGAGTGGCGGGAAGATAACTTTAAGCCGTGGCGAGGATACCGATCCCCAAAAATTGGCGCTTTAACGTTAGAGTATCAAAAAGAATATGCTTGGCTCATGGCAAAACGTGGTGGCATCTAAGCCAGCCGCCACAACCCGCCAAAACCACCATCATGCACCACAAGCCCGCGCTTCTTTAGCTTTGTAAGCGCAACCGCAGTAAACACATGCCCCTTGTCAAAGGTGATCTCTGGTCTGCGTTTCGCAACGTACTCAGAAACGTAACGTGCTGTCTGCGGCCCATCCCTGAGTGCGTCCAGTGCCATGCGGGCCATAACACCACTACCAGCCACGTTTAGCCTTGGCGGCATTGCCCTAGGCATGTGAACCCCACGCTGTTTAAGCAACGCCTCTACGTGCTCACGGCCCTTGCCATCGCATTGGTTGATCTGCCTACGCAGTGCCAGCAGCGCACTATCTATCGTTTTATCCAACATGCACCATTGTGATTCACAACGCCGGGAAAATCAGCTAGATTGTTGGTGCGCTTGATACATAAGGCCGCAAATATCCGGGGAATTTGAAGGGGTCGATATTGATGCGCCATTGGTTCGAGCACAATGTCGACGCCCCTCATTCCCAAAATACATCACGCGCGGCGTAGCCGCTCCTTTAGGTAACAGCCACACACCCCGCCCGCTAATAAAAATCCCGCGATGATCAAAACACTCTTATTTGCAATAGCCTCACCAATGGTCTTGGATGACACAACCCCAATATCGGAACACCCATGACCAAACAGCAAAATAC
>CALKXT010000049.1 GCA_938003685.1 uncultured Sulfitobacter sp.
TGTGCTATTTGAAACTGGGTACGGGCCTAGTGGCGCGCCGCATATTGGGACCTTTGGTGAGGTTGCGCGGACCACGATGGTGCGCCGGGCGTTTGAAGCGCTGAGCGATATCCCGACGCGGTTGATTTCGTTTTCGGATGATCTGGACGGGATGCGCAAGGTGCCGGGCAATGTGCCCGACCCAGAGGCATTGGCAGAGCATTTGCAGCGGCCTTTGACGTCTGTGCCGGACCCCTATGGGACGCATGATAGCTTTGGCGCGCATAACAACGCGATGTTGTGCCGGTTCTTGGATACCTTCGGGTTTGAGTACGAGTTTTATTCTGCGACGGAATTCTATGGCTCTGGCCAGTTTGATGAGATTTTGCTGAGAGCCGCCGAAAAGTACGACGAGATCATGGCGGTGATGTTGAAGTCACTGCGCGAAGAACGGCGCCAGACCTATTCGATTTTCCTGCCGATCCACCCGGAGACGGGCCGGGTCATGTATGTGCCGATGAAGGAAGTGAATGCCAAGGAAGGCACAATCACCTTTGATGATGAAGATGGTTCTGAGATGACGCTGCCTTTGACGGGTGGCAATGTGAAGTTGCAGTGGAAGCCGGACTTTGGCGCGCGCTGGGCGGCGCTGGGCGTTGATTTTGAGATGTACGGCAAGGACCATTCGACCAACACGCCGATCTATGACAGCATTTGTCGGATTTTGGGGGCGAAGGCACCCGAGCATTTCACTTATGAATTGTTCTTGGATCAGGATGGGCACAAGATTTCGAAATCATCGGGTAATGGTCTGACGATTGATGAATGGCTTACCTATGCGAGTGCAGAAAGCCTGTCGTATTTTATGTATCTCAAGCCCAAGACGGCCAAGCGGATGTATTTTGATGTGATTCCCAAGGCTGTGGATGAATATCACCAGCAGTTGCGTGCCTATGAAGGGCAGGACCTGAAGGCGCAGTTGAACAACCCTGTTTGGCATATCCATGGGGGCGACGTGCCCAAGTCGGATATGGTTGTGCCGTATTCGATGTTGTTGAATTTGGCGTCTGTGTCCTCGGCAGAGGAAAAGTCGCAATTGTGGGGCTTTATTCAGCGCTACGCACCTGATGCGACGCCTGAGACAAATCCGGGGATGGACGCGGCGGCGGGTCATGCAGTGCGTTATTACAATGACTTTGTGAAGCCGTCGAAAGTGTTCCGTGCGCCGAGTGATTTGGAGCGTGAGGCGTTGGAAGACCTGCGCGACCAGTTGAAGGTGTGGGATGGTGGGTTGGACGCAGAGGCGTTGCAAACCATGGTCTTCGCTGTTGGTAAGGAGCGGTTTGATCCGCTGCGCGATTGGTTCACGGCGCTGTATGAAGTGTTGTTGGGTGCTTCGCAGGGTCCACGGTTTGGCGGGTTTATTGCGCTATATGGTGTCGATGAAACCATTGCCTTGATCGATGATGCGCTGGCCGGGAAACTGATCACTGCGTGAAACTCTTGCCCTATGGCCTGCGTGACTTACCATTAGTCAACCAGGCCATAGGGAGAGATATGATGCGGACGGGATTGATTTCAGCGGTATTGGGGATGGTTTTGACTGTTCTGATGGCCTTTGGCGCGGCGGCCCAGCAGACCGAAATTGAAGGTACGATCAACAGTCAGTTTGAGGCGTTTAAGGCCGATGATTTTGACAATGCGTTCACCTATGCGACGCCGTTGTTGCAGCGGTTGTTTGGCTCCCCACAGAATTTTAAACAGATGGTGACAACGGGCTATCCGATGGTTTGGCGTCCTGCGGAAGTTCGGTATTTGGACCTGCGGATGCGCGGTGGCGCGATGTTCCAGAAGGTACAGATTACTGATGCCAAAGGGTTCACACATCTGTTGGAATATAAGATGGAGCAGACGGATATGGGCTGGCGTATTGGCGGGGTGCAGATATTGAAGGCACCGGGGGCGACTGCGTGAGGAGACTAGACATTGGAGTTATTAATAGATTTTCTCGCTGTGGCGGTGGTTCCAGCCGTGATCTTGTCGTTTTGGAGGTTTTCACAGCGTGACGAATACACTGACCTGAGAGCGACAGGGCAAAAGCTCAATTTGAATATGCACAATCTTCGCGCAGGGTTTAATCGGCGCGCCGATGATCCTGTACGCGAAAGCCACATAAAGTTGGCGAAAATTGGCTTTCTTCATTGGCTATGTGTACCCTTAGGGTTTTTGTTTGTTCTTGTGTTTGGAATGATAATTTTGTGAATTTCAAAGCCCTTTGGCTTTGTCGCTACGGAAACTTTTTCGAATTTTAAAATAATATCTGCTTTCCAGTCGCACCCCCACCGTACGCACCCCCCATCCCCCATTAATCCGGCATTGATATTTCCCTGACCTTGCACCGGCAGTCGTCGGGCTTTGACAGCAATCAAACGGAGCGTTGCGCTGATTTGTGCAAGTTCCGGGGAAAAGGGATTTTTCGATGAACAAGGCAATTACCGACGGCGTATTGTTGATGCCACCAGCGTTTGCGCAAGGGTTGGATGTATATTCAAGCGGCGATGGGACGCCGGGATCTGACACTTATGAAAACTCGGCCAATGGGGTGTTTGTGGCTGCGGATCAGGATTTTGCAGGTGCGCTGGAACTACTGAAAACGGATACCACGCAAAAGCTGCGTTATATGGGCCAGACGCCGTTGTTGCCGGGGTGCTATCTGCGGGTCAGCGCCAAGGTGAAGGCCATCAGTGGTAATTTGCCGTCTGTCCGTATTGCTGGATATCCCGCGCGTGGCAACGGAAGCAAAGTGACAGGTTTACCTGAGTTTGGTCCTGCCACACCGCTGACGTCCTATGGAGAAGTCGTCGAGATCAGCGCAATCATCGGTGCAGGTGCGCGTGGTGGTGTTGATATGGTCTGGGGCACGGATGCGGTTTATGGCCACTTTGGTTTGGATTTAATTGGTCAGAACGGCGGTATTGTGCGCGTTGATGACATTCAGATTGAGGATGTCACATCGGTTTTTTTGCGTGATCTTGTGTCACTTGTAGACGTCACAGATTACGGCGCAGTTGGCGACGGAACGACCGATAACACTGCTGCATTTGAAATGGCGAATTCTGCTGCAAATGGGCGCACGGTATTTGTTCCGGCGGGGACATTTTTGTTGAATGATAATGTCACGTTTGACACGCCTATTAAGTTTGAAGGCAAGGTTACAATGCCCGCTGAAGCGCAATTTCTACTGCGCCGCAACTTTGATTTGCCCAATTATATTGAGGCTTTTGAAGACGAAGAGGTGGCTTTTCTTAAGGCGTTTCAGGCGTTGATTAACAATTCTGATCATGAATCCTTGGATATGGGGGGGCGTAAGGTTTATGTTAACGCACCCTTGGATATGCAATCTGCCGTACCTGATCGCACGGCCTATGCCACACGGCGGGTCATTCGAAATGGGCAGTTAGAGGC
>CALKXT010000050.1 GCA_938003685.1 uncultured Sulfitobacter sp.
AGATTGCACTGGCCTTTGGGGTACCTCCGATGCTGATCGGGATTCAGGGCGATGCGACCTATGCCAATTATCAAGAAGCGCATCGGGCGTTTTACCGTTTGACGGTGTTGCCTTTGGCCACGCGGGTGACGGCGGCATTGGTGGCTTGGTTAAACGGGTTTGAGGGCGGCGGTGTTGAGGTGAAGCCGGATTTAGATCAGGTGCCAGCGCTGTCGGCAGAGCGTGATGCATTATGGGCGCGGGTGGGGCAAGCGGCGTTTCTGAGTGAAGCAGAAAAGCGGTCTTTGCTGGGGTTGTCGATGACCCAACCTGACGCGTGAAATTGGACACGAAGCAAATGGGAAGCCCGCATCACGTTTATCCCTTTGATGATTTGGAAACGGTTTTCCGCCGGATTGATGAGCGGATTGCGGCGATTGAGCGGGCCACGGTTGCGTTTGATCGTGATTTGGCGGTCAGCGAAGAAAAACGTCGGTTCGTGGACCAACGGTTTAATCAGATCGACAGACGTTTGGAGCGAATTGACGGGCATATCTCACGCCTCGTCTGGCTGATCATCGCGGCGATTGTGGGGGGGCTTATCTCGTTCCTGATGAAGGGGAGTTTACCGCTTGTTTAGATTGAAAGTTTTGCCGTCCGTTTTGCAGGCGGTTGCGCAAGTTCGGGTGTTGGTCAGCTGGCCCGCTTAACAGGAGAATGATGATGGATATAGATGCGCAATTGGAACGAAAGTTTGCCCATTTTGGCGATGCGATTGAGGTCAAAGATGGGGTTGAGATCAGTGGTTATGCCAGCCTGTTTGGCGCGGCTGATCAGGGTGGTGATGTGGTGCAGGCAGGGGCCTATGCGGCAAGCCTGAAGGCCGTGATCGCATCGGGGCGCAGTATTAAGATGTTGTGGCAGCATGATCCGGCGCAGCCCATCGGGATTTGGGATGAGGTGCGTGAGGATGCGCGCGGTCTGTGGGTCAAGGGGCGCATTTTGGACAGCGTTGCCAAGGGCCGTGAGGCGGCGGCGTTGATTGCAGCCGGGGCGATTGACGGGCTGTCGATTGGCTATCGCACGGTGAAAGCCACAAAGAATACCAAGGGCCAGCGGCTCTTGTCGGAACTGGAGCTTTGGGAGGTGTCGTTGGTGACCTTTCCGATGCTGCCCAGTGCGCGCGTTGCAGCCAAAGGTGATGAGATCGCCAATGGTGACGTGTTGCGTGAAATGGCGGGGGCCTTTGAGGGTGCGCGCGCTGCTCTGGGGCGTCGTTAACCCGGACCTGAGAAGGTGCTGAGACAAGATCAGAATTGGGGGAACCAATGAGCAAGACCGAGACAAAACAGCGGGGCAGTGACCTGTCCCCGGCGGAAGAAGTCCGGCAGGCCGTGAATGGCTTTGTCACTGATTTCAAGGGCTTTCAGGCTGAAATTGATATTAAACTTCAACAATCAGAAGAGCGAATGACCATGTTGGACCGTAAAATGACACTACCAGCACGTACACCACTTGGTGGTGCTGTTGATCTGGGCGCACCGCACCAGAAGGCGTTCAACGCCTATCTGCGTAATGGCGATGATGATGGCCTGCGCGGGCTTGAGCTGGAGGGCAAATCACTATCGACGGCGGTGAACTCCGATGGTGGATATCTGGTTGATCCGCAGACATCGGACCGTGTGCAATCGGTGCTGAACACCACCGCGTCAATCCGTGCGATTGCGGCTGTGGTTCAGGTCGAGGCAACGTCGTATGACGTGCTGGTTGATCACACAGATGTAGGTGCCGGTTGGGCGACCGAGACTGATCCGCGTACCGAGACAGACACGCCACAGATTGATCGCATCACCATTGCGCTGCATGAATTAAGCGCACTGCCGAAAGCGTCGCAGCGTTTGCTGGATGACAGCGCGTTTGACATTGAAGGCTGGCTCGCAGGTCGTATTGCTGACAAGTTTGCGCGGGCAGAGGCGGCGTCATTTATCAATGGTGATGGTGTGGACAAGCCCAAGGGTTTTCTGGCGCATACGGCTGTGGACAATGACGTCTGGGCCTGGGGTAATCTGGGGTATGTGCCATCCGAAGTGGACGGTGAAGTCACTGCGGATGCCGTGGTTGATCTGGTCTATGCATTGGGTGCGCAGTACCGTGCGAATGCATCGTTTGTGATGAATTCCAAAACGGCGGGTCGTGTGCGCAAGCTCAAGGATCTGGATGGCCGCTTCCTATGGTCTGATGGTTTGGCGGCGGGCGAGCCTGCGCGTTTGATGGGCTATCCGGTGTTGGTGGCCGAAGATATGCCGGATGCGGCGTCTGATGCGATGTCGATTGCCTTTGGTGACTTTGCGGCGGGGTATACCGTGGCGGAACGCCCTGATCTGCGTATCCTGCGTGATCCGTTCAGCGCCAAACCTCATGTGCTGTTCTATGCAACCAAACGTGTCGGCGGGGACGTGAGCGATTTCGCCGCGATCAAGCTGCTGAAATTCGGCGTCGCGTAAGCTTCGCTGAATGTCGGGGCCGGGGCAACTTGGCCTCGGTCCGGGCGCGCGCCTTTCTACCACCTCGCATTGTCTAGCTGCTCCCCTCCGACCGAGCAATGCGAGCGGCTGCGCGTCCGGGTT
>CALKXT010000051.1 GCA_938003685.1 uncultured Sulfitobacter sp.
GCGCGCAGACCGTCATAGGTGAACTGAGTGTAGTCCTTGGATGCTTGCAAACCGCGCTCGGCAGCTTCGGTTGCACAGCCATTGATGATGCCTTTGTTGGCGTCAGAAACACCTGCCCATACGTCAGCATTCACCATCACATAGTTGCGCGGCAGCCATGCATCGACTTCGTAGTAATGTGTCAGGCTTTCCCAGACTTTCTGGTCATAACCAGTGGAACCGGACGAAACCATCGATTCAGCAACACCTGTTGCAAATGCTTGGCTGATTTCTGAGGCTTCAATCGTAACAGGGGCCATGCCAGTCAATTCCGCCAAACGCGCGGTGGTGTTGTTGTAGGACCGGAATTTCACGCCAGCCATGTCAGCAACCGAATTCACTTCTTTCTTAAAATAGAGACCCTGTGGCGGCCATGGTACGTTGTACAGCAGGTGCAGGCTTTGCTCTTCCAAAACAGCTTCTACAGTGGATTTGGCCGCTTCCCAAAGTTTGCCACTGTCATCAAATGACGGCGCAAGGAACGGGATGCTGTCAAAGCCAAACACGGCGCTTTCGTTCTGGTGACCGGACAACAGGCGCTCACCGATCTGTACTTGGCCTGTTTGGATGGCGCGTTTGATGTCGGCACCTGCAAACAGCGATCCACCGGGATGTACGGTGATTTCGATTTCACCAGCCGTGCCATCGGTTACGCATTTGGCAAATTCCACACCGTTGACTGAATGGAAGTTAGACGCCGAATAAGCCATCGGCATGTCCCACTTTTCCGCAGCAAATGCAGGTAGTGCGGTTGTCAGTGTGAGCGCGGCAGTTGCCACACCTGTCATCAGTTTTGTCGTCATTTTCATGTGTCGTTCTCCCTATTGGTTCGTTTTTATGCAGCGCCAAAGCGTTGCGGGTGATACGCGGCCAAGTCCGTGTTGGTCGGTTGACCCGTAATTAATCCAGCGACCAGTCGGCCCGTTTTTGGACCTCCCGTCAACCCGATGTGGTGATGTCCAAAGGCGGTAAAGACCCGTGTGTTTCCAACCTGACCGATCAAAGGTAAGCTGTCACTGGGAGCGGGGCGATGCCCGAGCCATTCGATTTCATTGCTGGCGGTGAGGTTGGGAAAGGCTTGTTTGGCCTGTCTTCGCAGCAGGTCAAGCGGTGCTTTGGATGGTCCTGCATCCAGACCGCCAAATTCGACGATCCCAGCACACCGCAGGCCTTGCGTCATCGGGGTTGCGACGAATTTACCACTGGCAATCATCATTGGGCGTGAAGGCCCACCCGATGCGTTCTCAAAAACGATGTGATAGCCGCGTTCGGATTCGAGCGGCACATTCAATCCAAGCTTTTTCATCAAGGGTTTTGACCAGACACCTGTCGCAAGAACCACGTCGTCACATGCAATGGTGCCTTGGCTTGTTTGCACAGAAGTGATTGCGCCACCGCTTAGGTCAAAATCTTTTACCTCTGTTTGTATGAATTTGCCGCCCAGATCTCCGAAAGCCTTGGCAAGCGCTTTAACATAACCGCCGGGGTCACGTATGAACCCATGATCTTTCATTGCCGCCAGACACGTAATGTCTGGGCTCATATTTGGCTCGTAGTCGTGAACATCGCGGCCGTCGATCAGGTCAGGCACAAAGCCCGCATTGGCGCGCAAGGCCCATGTGTAGTGATCGGCCTCAAACGCAGCGCGATTTTGATAGGCAAAGCAATAGTCACTGTCGGTGATCCACTCCTCTAGGCCTAATTCACTAGACAGACTTTTGTGTTGATCAACCGTGTCCGAAACAATGGGAATTAACCCTTTGGCAATACGGCGGGTATCTGTGTCGTTGGCATTGTGCATGTAGTGGCGCAGCCATGGCAGTAGCCGCGGCAAATAGGACCAACGCAGGAACAGCGGAAAATTATGATCCAAAAGCATGCCGGGCGCTTTGCGTGCTAATCCCGGGGCAGTGACTGGAGCCATCGAACATGCGGCCAGCACACCTGCATTCCCATGTGACGTTCCAGTGCCGGGTGGCGCGCGATCAATCAATGTGACTTCAGCACCAGCCCTGCACAGCCAGATGGCTGTGGAAACCCCCACGATACCCGCGCCTATGACTGCGACGTGTCGAGTCATAGTGATGTCCATATGGTTGCTGAATGTATCACGTTTCGATTCCTTTGCGTCATACTTGCAGAAAAATGTAATACGTCAACAAAATGTTTGTAAATTGTCATCGTTTAGATTGATGGCTTGTAGAGTAACCTAATTCTCGGCACTGTTTGTGGAGCAAATGATGGGTTTTGTAGTGCGCCAAGACGATAAAGCTAAGCTGGGTATTTTGATGCTGGACACAAAGTTTCCACGTATCCTTGGTGATGTTGGAAACGCAGATAGCTGGCTTTTTCCGGTGCGCTATGCCGTCGTTCCGGGTGCGACACCCGAGGCGATTGTCTGTGATGATATCGAACCTTTTGTGCAGGCCTTTATTGAGGTGGGTCACGAATTGGTCGCGGCTGGTTGTACAGGCATTGCCACCACTTGTGGATTTTTGGCGCTTATCCGACCGCGACTGACAGCGGCGTTGGAGGTTCCGGTTGCGGCATCTGCATTGGAACAGGTCGCGCAAGTGCAGGCGATGCTACCGGACAAACAGGTTGTTGGGATCTTGACCATTTCAGCGGCGACATTGACGCCCGCACATCTAAAGGCTGCGGGGGTTCCAACGCACTGCCCTGTTCAAGGGACGGATGGCAGTAGTTTCTCCAAATCCATTCTAGGCAACCTCACGACATTGAATGTCCGTGCCGCCAGACAAGACATGGTGCGTGCCGCGCAAACCTTGATCTCGGACCATCCAAATGTCGGGGCGATTGTATTGGAATGTACCAACATGGTGCCTTATTCAGACGATATTGCACAGGCGACGGGTCGCCCTGTCTATTCGATCTATACCTACCTAAGTTGGTTCCACGCAGGCCTGCGCCCACGTGGATTCTAGGCTTTCATATCTTCCAAAATCAGATCACTGGCTTTTTCACCTATCATGATCGCAGGGGCATTGGTGTTGCCTGAAACGATCTCTGGCATGATCGAACAATCCGCAACGCGCAGGCCGTTAATTCCGTGTACCCGTAGACGGTCATCGACCACGGCATCTTTGCCGCTGCCCATTTTGCAGGTGCCGGTTGGATGATAAATCGAAGCAGTGTTGTTGCGTGCCCAATCAAGCGTTGCATCATAGTCATCGATATCAAGATCGGCGTGGGGCCGGAACTCTTCTGAGATTTTTGATATTAATGGTGCGTGTTTTGCGATCGTTCGCGCAATATTGACCCCGGCAACGACAGTGCGGCAATCGGTTTCTGTCGCCAGATAGTTTGGAATGATCTTGGGGTAAGCGCGGGGTTCTTTGCTGCCCAATCTGATTTCACCACGGCTTTCGGGGCGTAGTTGGCACACTGACATTGTGAAGGCAGAAAACTTGTCTGCGCCCTTGCCAGGGTTTTCAGCAGACAAAGGTTGGACGTGGAACTGTATGTCAGGCGTTTCCAATTCATCGCGGGTTTTCAGGAATCCAGTGGCAAGACTTGCGGCCATCGTCATTGGACCTGAACGGAACATCATGTATTTGAGGCCGATCTTAGCTTGCCCCAGTAGGCTGCTGACCTCATCGTTGAGGGTGGGTTCATGTGTCTTGTAGACTAGCCGCGCCTGTAGGTGATCTTGCATGTTCTTGCCGACGCTATGCAAATTATTCTGCACTTCGATGCCATGCTCGGCCAATTGTTCGGCCTCGCCAATGCCTGACAACATCAAAAGCTGAGGAGAATTGATTGCGCCGCCGCACAAGATAATCTCTCGATTTGCTGTCACCGTCTGCACATTGCCGCTGCGGTCCGTGTAGGTGACGGCAGTGGCGCGCTTGTCTTTTATGATGACCTTATCGACTTGTGCATGGGTGATGATATTAAGGTTTTCGCGGCTTTTCACAGGGTTCAGATACGCCACAGCCGAACTGCATCGGCGGCCATTTTTTGAGGTAAGTTGAAAGAAACCAACCCCTTCTTGTTCTGCACCGTTGTAATCAGGATTGAATTTGTAACCAGCAGCCTGTGCAGCGGCGACCCATGCATCGGTAATCGGTCGCTGTATGCGCATATTACTGACCGACAACGGCCCTTGATCGCCGTGAAAATCGTCCGCGCCGCGCTCGTTCTTTTCTGCGCGTTTGAACAGGGGTAGCACATCATCCCATCCCCAGCCTGCATTCCCCATCTGACGCCAACGGTCATAATCCTGGGGCTGCCCACGGACATAAAGCAGGCCATTCAGCGACGATGATCCGCCCAAAACTTTGCCACGTGGCCATTCAATTGAGCGACCATTCAGGCCGGGATCGGGTTCAGTTTTATAGCACCAATCTACTTTAGGATTATGGATGGTTTTAAAGTAGCCAACGGGAATATGAATCCACGGGTTTAAATCTCGGCCACCAGCTTCAAGTAGAATGACCTTATTTTTTGGGTCTTTACTGAGCCGATTCGCGACGACACACCCGGCAGACCCTGCGCCAATAATAATAAAATCTGCGTCCATATCCACAATCCCCCATGCATTTAAAGAAAACTCTATACAGGTGCAGAAATCCATACTAGTCTTTTTTGAAACAAAAAGTCTCAATAATGGACGAACTACTCAACTGGGAGGAACCAACATGAGTGTACAAAACAAACTAAAAGGCATTTCGCGCCGTGACCTATTCCGGGTCGCTGGTCGTTACGGTCTAAGCTCAACCTTGCTGGCGGCAGGTAGCTTTGGCGGGGCGATGAGCCTTGCAAATCTCGCAAGCGCGGCAGAATCCAGCTATGAAAAGCGCTTTGCCAAAGAGCCTAAGTTCACATTCAAGTTTGGTGCTGCCGGCTTTAACCAGCGTAACCTATTGATTGAACGTGCTGGTTGCTTGGAATTCGCCCGCGATCTGGAAAGCCGCTCAGACGGTGAAATCCGCGTTGAGTTCATCGGTGACAACCAGATTTGTGGCCAGACGTCTTGCGTTGAAAAAACCCAACAGGGCATCGTCGACATTTATGCGGCCTCGACTCAGAACTCTGCTGGTGGTGCGCCATATCTCAACGTACTTGATTATGCGTACATGTTCCGCAGCCGTGCAGACCAGTACCACTTCTTGTACTCACCAGAATCAGTCGCCTTGCTGCGTGACCCCTACGAAAAGCGCCACGGTCTGAAGTTCCTGTTCAGCCACTGTGAACTTCGTGGGATCCAGATGGGTCTGAAATGGGAAGACAAGCCAACAATCACCAAGTTGGAAGAAATGTTTGGTTCCAAGAACCGCGTTACAGGGACACAGCTGGGTCGCATCGCGATGAACGCTTTGAACTTAAACCCAGTTCCGGTTGCTTGGGAAGAAACTCTTGATGGTCTGAAGCAGGGCTTGATCGATGGTGCGGAAACTTGGGCATCTGCGGTTGCTTACGCCAACATGTCACCTGTTGTTTCTCAGTCTGTTGATCTGAAATTCTTCTGCGGCACAGAGCACACAGCAATGTCTGCATCTGCATTCGACAGCCTTGGCGGTGAATTGCAGGATGTTGTTATGGAATCTGCGTACCTCGCACAGGTTCACGTTCAGGCAGCGAACGAAGCGGCACTGGTTAACACCGTTGGTGCAGCCAACCCACAAGGTCCAAACACGATTTTTGCAAAAGACAATGTTCGCGTTGCGACTTTGGCAGACGATCAGATCAAAATGGCCGAAGAAATGTGTTCACCAGAATTTCAGCCTGCGTTGTGGGAAGACTGGCGTGAGCGTCTTAACGGTTGGTCCGGCGGCCGCGACACGTATCAGGAAATTTACGACGTTGCGCGTCAGAACACGCACACGTTGGCTGAGAACGTTGAGCCACGTCGTTGGTGGAAAGCCTGATAGGCATTTAGTCGATCAAAAGCCGGCCTGTGCAAGCGGGCCGGCTTTCTTATCCTAAACATAGATTTAGGATCGACCAATGACTGCGAATACCGCAGCATCTGATCTTGAAGCGATAGGTTTCAAATACGGGGGATTATAGACATGTCTATTCTGGCCGAAGCAGCAGGCGTAGGCCCTGCATTATTTTCTGGCAGTGCATGGAAAATGAAGGACGCATTCTACACCGATGGCATGTGGCTGTTTTGTTTCTTCTTCACGTTTCTTGGCGGTATTCTGGCGCATTGGTTCTACAGATTGGTACCATTTGCCGACCGACATCTTGAGCGTGGCATAGCCGTTTCAACCTATCTAATCATTTCAGGGATTATCTTTTGGGGCGTGATCGATCGCTTCATTTTCTCAAACCAGTGGGCCGGATCAACAACCGTACCGCCATTTTTGTTTATGATCATGGCATGGTTTGGGTGTTCTTATAACGTCAAACTGCGCACGCACCTTAGCTTTAGTGAATTTCGCAGCAAAATGTCGCGCCCCGGTCAGATGGCCGCGCTGACGATGGACGCCGTTTTATGGTTTGGCTTTTGCTGGATTGCGATCACGACCTCTATGCGTTTTACCGCATATTCCGCCGACAACTTTCAACTGGTTGATGGTGTAGATGACACGATGAAGTGGTGGTTCTACGTAACGGTGCCGATTGCATTTACGCTGATGTCAGGTCGCGTGGTCGGTAACTGGTTAGAAGACTGGCGTAACTATCGCAGTGGCGATGATATAATTAAAACAGCAGTCATTGGCGGAGATGTATAATGTCAGACGCAACATGGATCACATTGATTTCGATGGGTGTAACGGTTTTCTTTATGCTCGGTACACCCGTGCTTTTGGTCATCTTTTATTGGGTGATAGGCTGTAGCTTTGTTATCGGCTTGCAGTTGGACAACACGGGCAACGAGTTGCTGAACGTCTTTAACAAGGGTTTTGCCCTGCTTGCGATGCCTCTGTTCATCCTCACAGGGGACTTGATTAACCAATCTGGGATTGCTCGGCGATTATCGGATTTTGCCTATTCCTGCCTTGGATGGTTGCGCGGCGGCCTTGCCATGGCGGCAATCGCGGCATGCGGTTTATTCGCGGCGATCTCTGGCTCTAACTCGGCCACGACGGCCACCATCGGTTCAATGTTGCACCCTGAAATGGTCAAAGGGGGCTATGACGAACGCTTCTCAGCTGCGACAGCGGCTGCGGGCGGTACGGTTGGTATCATCATTCCACCATCGATTATCTTCATCGTTTATGGCTTCTTGATGAACCTCTCGATCTCAGACTTGTTCATTGCGGGTATCATCCCGGGTAGCTTGATGGTTCTTGCGATGATGTCAGCGGCCTTTATTATCTGTACCTTGAATGGCTGGGGCTATTTGATCCGCTTGTCTCCAACGCGGGTTATCAAAACCGCAATCGGTGCATGGTTGGGTTTCTTTGCCATTGGTCTGGTGCTTTGGGGCATTTACTCGGGCAAGTTTTCCCCAACAGAGGCTGCGGGTGTAACGGTTGGGTTCTGTATCATCGTCGGCATGATCAGCTATCCACTGAACAAAGTCATGGGTGGCGATGCAGACACACCTGTGGCGGAAAAGAGCATGTTGTCGATGTTTGTTGTCGAAGGTTTCACGCTGCTGCAAGTGCCAAAGATTGTCACGCGCTCTGCGCAGATCACCGGTATTTTGGTGCCTCTCATCGCGGTATCGGTTGCGATGCAGCAGGTTATGTCAGCCTTGGGTGCTAAAGAAACTATTGGCGCTTTCGTGACAGGCATGGGCGGATATTATGCCGTTCTATTCACGTCGATGGCGATTGTTTTTGTCGCAGGCATGATATTGGAGAGTCTTCCGGTGACGATTATTTTGGCACCAATCCTTGCGCCTATCGCAGCGTCTGTTGGTGTTGACCCGGTCCACTTTTCGGTAATTTTCCTTGTGGGTGCATCCATTGGCTTTATCACGCCGCCGTATGGTTTGAACCTTTATGTTGCCAGCGGTGTGACAGGTGTTCCTTACTTTAGATTGTTGCGGTACACGGTGCCGTATCTTGTCGCACTGATCTCTGTATGGATTATTGTGGCACTGACCCCACAGCTGGCTTTGATGCTGGTGCCGGGAAAATAAGCGAGTACGTCAAGTCATGGCAGATGCCAGCGATTCAGATAAGTCTATTCCAACCAATCTGAGGTTGCTGATGTTGCTTGAAGAGATTGCAGCAGTCGGAGTTCCTGTAACGCCGACTGCTGCAAACGAAGCTCTCGGTCTTCCCAAGCCGACTGTACACCGTCTGTTCCATCGTTTGGAGCAAGAAGGCTTTTTGCAGCGAGATATCGATGGGCGTTCCTATTCTGCTGGCCAGCGGTTGCGCAAAATGTCGGTGAATGTTCTGTCGTCCTCGCGTGTGCGGACTGTGAGGTTAGCGGTTTTGAATGCGCTTACAGATGACGTTGGTGAGACCTGCAATATCGCAACGCCCGACCGTGATGGTATGGTCTATCTGGATCGGGTTGAGACAAAGTGGCCTTTACGTATCCAACTGCCCATTGGCACGACGGTGCCGTTTCATTGTACGGCAAGCGGCAAGATGTATCTATCGTCATTGGCACCGCGGCTTTTGGCAAAATATCTGTCAGCAGCCATTCTGGATCAGCATACTGAGAAATCCCTGACTGATCCTGCGGCACTTCAGGCTGAGATTGAGCTGACTCGTGAGCGTGGGTATTCGACAGATGATGAGGAATTCATGGATGGGATGGTGGCCATTGCAGTTCCAATTCACGATGATCTTAACCGATTGATGTCGACGCTTTCGGTTCACGCGCCAACACAGCGAGTGAGTGTTCAAGATTTGGAACAAAATCTTGAACGGTTCAAATCTGCGGCTGCTGATCTGTCGGAATTGATCTTGCGTTAAGTGGGTTGGCGCAACCATCCATCTTCAAATGCGACCTGACTGACGCCTGCGAGCTTGGTTAGGCGTTGTACTTCACCTTCAAATGCACGTTGTCTGGCATCGCCCCATTGCACTTTGGGTTCTGGCCATAACGCTTTGACACGCAGTACGTCTTCATCGCGAAACGCTTTCATGTCCACACGACCGACCAAGCGGTCACCTTGAAGGATGGGGAAGACATAATAGCCATATTTGCGTTGTGGGGCGGGCACAAACATCTCAACACGGTAATTAAAGCCAAACAACCGTTCGGCACGCTTGCGATCCCTAAGTGCTGGGTCAAAGGGACTAAGCACCCGAAGACGATTTGTTGGAGGGGTGTCTAGGGCAGGGTCATGCACAATGCCGGGGCGTGCATAGGCTAGTTTCACCAGGCCATCCGCACCAGTGACTTCGATCTGCTCAAGGCGACCTGATTGCATCTCTGCCTTGCACCAGTGGTTTGCCTCTGCGGGGGTGATATGCGCCCAAAAGGCAGAGAGTTCTCCATGTGTTGCAAACCCAAGGCGCACAAGTGCCTGATCGCAACACCAGTCGATCGTCTGAACCGTGTCTGGCGCGATTGTGGTGTCACACAATGATTGCTCTAAAACGCGCTCTGTGAGGTCATATCGTTTCTGAAAACCGTCACGACCAATCACGCTTAACGCACCACTGCGCCACAGATATTCCAATGCGGTCTTGGACGGATGCCAATCCCACCAACCACCTGAACCGCGCGCCTCATCCTTGCCCACGTCGGAGGAACTAACCGGGCCGTGTTCGCGAATTTGATCAAGGATGATTTGAAACTGCGCCTCAAACCCTGCGCGACGATCAGACCGCCAGCGTGATTTTAGACGTTCTGCATCACGTTGCCGGCGTAGGTGCCACTGAGGATAATACTCCATCGGGATGACCGCAGCATCATGTGTCCAATGTTCAAACAACCCGCGGTCATTTTCATAAAGTGACTTCAGCGCCTTTGGCCGATATCGGGGGCGGCGTGAAAATAGGATTAGGTCATGTGCGCGTGCAACTGTGTTGATGCTGTCCAACTGGACAAACCCCAACGCCTTGATCATGTCCAGTAAATCAGACCCTGCTGCTTGTCCTTGAGGAGGTTCAGACAGTCTATGTCTGTCCAGAAATATGCGCCGCGCGTCTTTGTTGCTAAGGGTCGTCGCGATCATGTTCTGCGGTTGCGCCGCAGGGTATCCCCAAGGGACAAAGTTGGCTTCAAAGTCACTTGATGTGCCAAATCTAAATCTGGCTCTTCGGCCGTATGGTTTAGGATGATGTTTGCGGCGGCTTGGCCGATCTCGATGCGACAGGCATCCATGGTCGCGAGCTGGCGTGGCAACCCTTGCAGCAATTCAACATTGTTAAATCCAGCAAGGCCAATTTGACCCGGAATATCGACACCCTGATCAATCAGGTACAGTAAGCCGCCCGCGCCAATCATGTCGTTCGAATAGTACAGGAAATCGAGGTCTGGCGAGCGTTCCAACATCTCTTGTGTCATTTCCCGGCCCTTGGCCAAGGCAGAGCCACCAGAATAAAAGGCGCGGTCTTCAATTTCAATTCCTGCTTTGGCAAGGCCTTCGGTGAACCCTTCAAAGCGTTTGCGCGCACGGTGATCCAGTGGCATTTTTGTGCCCATAAATCCGATGCGTTCATAGCCCTCTTTTAGGATTGCATCCGCCATTTGACGGCCTGCGCGGCGATGTGAAATGCCAACCATTGCATCAATGGGTGTACCGTCCACATCCATAATCTCAACTACAGGAATACCTGAATTGCGCAGCATTGCACGGGTTGCATCGGAATGTTCGAGGCCTGCGATAATGACACCTGAAGGGCGCCATGACAGCATTTCATACAAAACACGCTCTTCTTTTTCGGGCATGTAGTCGGTTACGCCAACAACGGGCTGCAAGGGTGTATCTTCTAACACTTGATTAATGCCGTTCAGGACCTCGGGAAATACCATGTTACTAAGCGATGGAATGATCACGGCGACCAGATTAACGCGCTGCGATGCCAACGATCCGGCGATTTGGTTGGGCACATATCCCAGCTCTTTTGCAGCGGCGAGAACGCGGTCACGGGTTGCCTGCGACACATCCCCCCGTTTGCGCAAGACCCGGCTCACCGTCATTTCAGAAACGCCACAGGCGTCAGATACATCACGCAGCGTCAAAGGGCGCTTGTAAGGTGTGGTCAAAATCTGATCTCCTGAATGTCTGAACAATTGTTAGGCCAACACCACAGGGCGATCAAGCAGATGCGTGCTATGTCAGGTGTGATAGAGTAAGACGGCGCTTTCCACCCGCACAGGTTTGGCTTAGTAAAAAGCCAGATCGCGATAGACCCGTAGCTCAGCTGGATAGAGCAATCGCCTCCTAAGCGATAGGCCAGCGGTTCGAATCCGCTCGGGTCTGCGATCTGGTTTCATGCCAATTGTGTGGTTACCTTTCCTGAACCAGATCAGACAGGTTTCGCGTGGCGTCTTGGGCAGATTGCGAAAGCGCGCGGATGTCACTGCTGATTTGTGTAAATCCACGACCGGCATCACCCACACGCGCCGCTTCAACGCTGGCATTGATCGAAATGAAAAAGATTTGTTTGCTGATTTTGTCCAACCTAACAATCGCCTCTTGGGCCTGTTTGGCATGGGCGTTTTGCTGGCTAACCACATGCCCGATGAATATCTTGCGATACGCATTCAGAGCGGCATCAATTGCTGGATTCACTTGGTCTGTCATTTGCGCAAGTAGAGAGGTGGCGCGCGCGGACGACAGCGGCGCCCGTAATGCTGTCTGTAAAGCACTGCGCATTGCGTCTAGTTCTTTCGCGGCGTCTTTGAGGGGCTGCAATGCAACAGGCTCAGCGCGAATGTCGCGCGTGAGTAATAGTTCACAAGCTTCTGTCTCTAGCATACAGATAGCCGCATCAAATATGCTGAGGTCTGGTCCGAAATCACGAACCTCACCAGAGGCCAAAGCGCCACAGATCATGGTCGAACCCCTGCTCAGCACAGGCAAAATAGCATTCTCTAACTGGACCAGTGGGTCATTTGACCAATCTAGGTTGTCAGCCACTTTGCTACCCCTGCTCACATTGCTGAGAACAGGGATAGCAGGGAACCCTAAACGGTTCCTGAATTTTACAGGCTGTTATCGAGGGCCGCTAAGATGATGTCGCCCATGTCGCTGGTCGAAATTGGGCTGCCGCCTTCTGGGCCAAGCAAGTCACCAGTACGCGCGCCATCTGCCAGTACTTTTTCAACAGCGGCTTCCAAACGGGCGGCTTCGTCACCCTGATCAAAGGAATAGCGCAGCGCCATTGCAAAGCTAAGGATACAGGCGATCGGGTTGGCTTTGCCTTGGCCCGTGATGTCTGGGGCTGATCCGTGTACAGGTTCATACAGCGCTTTAGGGCGGCCATCTGCGTTTGGCGCGCCAAGGCTGGCAGAAGGCAACATGCCCAATGATCCGGTCAGCATCGCCGCACAATCAGAAAGGATATCACCAAACAGGTTATCCGTGAGGATCACGTCAAACTGTTTGGGTGCGCGTACCAGTTGCATCGCGCCGTTGTCTGCGTACATGTGGCTAAGTTCGACATCTGGGTAATCTGTATCATGTACTTTTTGCACAACCTCACGCCACAGAATGCCGGATTCCATCACGTTGGCTTTTTCCATCGAACACACTTTGTTGCCGCGGCGACGTGCCAGTTCAAAGGCAGAA
>CALKXT010000052.1 GCA_938003685.1 uncultured Sulfitobacter sp.
TTTGTATTTGCAGATGGTCACGGCAATGACACCATCGCTGATTTTGATGCGACGAGTACGCTTGAATTGATTGATTTCACCAACCTAACAGAGTTCAGAAACATTACTGATGTGTTGGATTCAGCCACTCAAACAGGTCGAGATATCTTGATCGACACAGGGACGGACAATTCAATCCGTCTCGTCGGTGTCACTCTAGCCGAACTAGATGCCACAGACTTCCTATTTTAGGCAGATACCTTGAGCTCTTGTAAGACTTGTTCAATCAATTCTGCAAATGCAGCAGCCTGTTCATCAAAGCTGGTGACGGGGTGCGGATATTGTTCTGGATTTACATTCAGCACAGTTTCCAGCTGCTCACGCAACACAGCAGCAGGCGCACCGATCGGGATCAGGTTTTCCGCTGCAATCGCACCATGTTCGATCGTGCCGCCACTGTCTGTCTGTATGACTTTGATACCACGTGCCAACGCCTCGCGAATTGCTAGACCAAAAGTCTCTTTCCATTGTGACATAAACAACAAGACATCGATCTCAGAATAGAAATCATCCATGCTGTCTTGGGTAAAGCGTGGAACGACCTCCCATTCGCCAGGTAGTTTGCTCAGGTCATGACCAGTCCACCACGATCCATCCAAACTGCCATCTACAACCAAAACCCGGAAATCTTCATGTTCTAGTTCGGAAAATGCCTTGCGAATCAACGGCCAGCCCTTGATCTGCGATGGTCCTCCAACAAAACCAAAAGTCAGCTGTCGGTCCTTTGATCGACGCTTTGCTTGGCGGTCAAAAAAATCTGGTTTCGGCAGGTGGACACCATTTTCCCAAACCACACCCTTACCAACAGCAAAGTCTGATTTCTCACTTAAGTCCAAAGCAAATTCGCTGGGATACGTCACACATGCTGCCAGTGCGCCCGCTTTTTTCAAACGCGCATCACGTACCTTGGCCGCATAAAAGTGTTCAACACAGCCTTTGCAATTTTCAATCTGAACCGGATATTGCCCGCAATATTTTTGATCAACACGGATCATAAACTGGCGTTCACAAATCCACCAAAAATCATGAACACTTAGGATAACCGGGATGTCAGCTGCTTGAGCAACATCAATGATTCCTGCGCCCATGTCCTGAATACAATGCACATGCACTAAATCTGGGGTTAGAGTCGCCATTAGTTCAGCTAACCGCGCAGTAACTTCTGGATTGTCGTACATTTCGCCATAGTTGCGGCCCGGTGGCACATTAATTAGATAATTCGTGATGCCATCTTTTTGGGATTTCACGACCGAATAAGGTGCAAGATCATGGCGTGTGCACATGGAAACTGCCGTGACCCGAAAACCGCCTTGCTTTATCAAAGCGTGTGCAACCTGTTCGGCTACAATTGTGGCACCGCCATAGGAAAACGGGGCGAAAAATACATTCGCCAGCAAAATATGGCGTTCTGTCATGACTTAACCCAGTTCAACAATTCAGGCTCAATGATGTGAGCCGCATCAGAGCCACTCCAGCGCGTTTCAAGGTCGCTGCGGGCAGCTTGACCCATCTGACGCGATTTACTTACGTCAGAACTCAAGGTTTCCAATGCCGTGGCCCAATCATCTTTGGTTTGTGCAATAAAACCAGTTTCACCATCACGCACCACGTTCTGTAAATCACCGACAGTACCTGTGATCGATGGCACACCAACTGAAGCTGCATCAATGACACGCACTGCGCTTTTGCAGCGGTTAAAGATGTCATCGCATAGTGGCAAAACCGTACAATCTGCTTTGGCCAATGACGCCAAATAACGATCATAAGTTGAGAACTTCACCTCTTCTACCTGATCAACCAATGCCTCTGGCAAATGGTCGGGATCAAAGTGACCAATCAACATCAACCGACGGTTTGAATCAGCCGTAATGAAATCTGTCAAAGGTTCCAAAATTTCGGCCAAGTCGACCTCATGACCCTGTGATCCACTGGCAAAGGCAACGCGAAATAACCCGTCACTTGCTGGTCGCATTTCCATCGCGTTGCGGCCAGCCTCCAAAGTCTCAGCATCAGCAAAATTGCGACGCACAAAAACGGGGCGATTTGTGTATAGTGCCGCGTGCTCTGCCATACCCGGTGTCGAAACAGACAAGATGTCCGCACCATTCATCATGCTGAGGTACTTGGGTGCCTCAGATAAGAAATGCGCCTTTAGTTCCGGACCGACGGCTTTCATATTACCGTAGGTCTCATAAGCAGAAACAGAAAACAGCGGGTCATCTAGGTCGTACAAAACGGGTAACCTCAACCGGCGCGCTTCGTAGCGCAACATCTCTGCCACCGGCATCGTTTGCAAACGATACTCCATCAGATGCGTAGCTTGTTGCATGATCCGTGCAGCGCGTGGCACGTCTTGGTAATGCGCAAAATCAAATTCGACATCACGGGCACGCCAGAACGCGGCTAGTTGCTCAACACGGTATTTCCGGCATTGCGGTAGGTTCAGATCACCGATCATCGCGATCTGACGACGACCACGGACGACGCCAGGTGTTTCCAAAATATGAAAGGCCTCTTCGCGCGCAAGAACTTGCCATACACCATGCAAATATTCGTGATCACGAGACATGGCACCTTGGGCCTCATTACCCAATGCGCTGGGGGCAATATTGCGGATCCGCATCGCCAAATAGGTCCGCGTTTTGCGCAACGCTTCGCCAACGCCTTCTTCGCGTAGGCTTGTAATAAATCGCCGGACCAATGCCAGTCTAAAAATACGTCGCACTAAAGATGCTCCCTTGAGCTTTCCGCCGCGGCACGGATAGTCTACTTCACGCCGGATATCTATTGATTTTTAGGCACTGACACAGACAGGAATACAACCGATGACGCACCCCGCACAGCGCGGCAGTGATGACAGCGTTACAATCCTGATGGGGGTACGCAATGGTGCTTTGCATCTGCCGGACCAATTGCACAGCATAGCAACCCAAACTCATACCAATTGGCGGTTGAAGTGCAGCGATGATGGATCAACCGATGACAGCTGTGACGTGCTTGGGAAGTTCGCTGATCAAGGCACTGATAAGATCGAAACCATTTTGGGACCTCAAAAAGGATTTTCTGCTAACTTCATGTCGCTTATTTGTTCGTTGCCAGAAAATGTTGACCATGTCAGCTTCGCGGATCAAGACGATATTTGGCAGCCAGATAAGCTGATGCGAGGCATTGATGCCTTGGCGCAGTCTGGGGATACGCCGACCCTCTACTGCGGCAAAAGCTGGTACTGGTACCCTAAATCGGGGCGCAAGCATCCTTCGCATACGATTACCAAGCCTCCAAGCTTTCGCAATGCGTTGATAGAAAATGTTGCCTCGGGAAACACGATCATGCTGAACCCCGCTGCGGCACGCCTAGCCCGGTGCGCCGCCCAGCGCACCAGCGCCATTTATGCGCATGATTGGTGGCTGTACCTGTTGATCACAGGCGCAGGTGGCAAAGTTATCTTTGATAGAGGGGAGCCAAGCCTTTTGTATCGCCAACACGATGGCAATGTCATCGGCGCAGGTCAGGGCGTTGCCCAACAGGCGCGCCGTAAAATCATGGTGCTCAAAGGGGCTTTTGCACAAAGGTTAGATAGTAATCTGACCGCTATGAATTTAGTGCGTGACCTGCTTACACCTGAAAATCGCGACTTGCTTGACGCCTTTTCTACCGCACGACAAACCGGAGTATTTAAAAGATTAAGTGCATTGTACAAGGTCAAACCGTACCGACAAACACTTGCAGGAAACATTGGGTTTTGGGGGGCGGCAAGTTTTGGATACATCTGATCCATTTCCAAAGGTTCTGTTGTTTGGAGGTGACGGGGGGCCGTCTGGTGTGCCGCGTCACATTCTACATCTCGCAACTGCATTCGAATCTATTGCACGAATTACGGTTGCCAGTGACGTAAATCTTGGTGGCTACGATGGGTTAGCTGATGTTGGTGCCGGCCATATTACGCTACCTGGCCTGCAAAGCCGCCTTTCGATAACCCATCTTTGGCGTGGGTGGCGCGGCATGATTCGTGTGTTGAAAACCCATTCCTCTGATCTGGTTTGGCTGCATGCCCGCTTACCTGTGTTGATGGGCCGTGTTGCATTGGCGTTGCGACTTTGGCGCCCCAAACACCGTGTGGCTGTCACCTATCATGGCTTGCCATTTGGTACGGGCCATAAACCTGCGGCAAATCGCGTTTCTTTATGGATCGAAAAGGCATTACTTACCTTTTGCCCCTCTCTAGACTTGGTTTTCTTGTCTCAATTCGCGGCCAATACCATGGTAGATACTATCGGTAACAAGTGCCTTGATCGTCACCGCATTCATATCTTGCCCAATTGTTCTGATCTGGGTGATCTCCACCCAAAAACACGCTCTGATAGACGCAACCTTGTTATGACAGGGCGCGTAGGGTGGCAAAAAAACTATCATCTCGCAGCACAAATTCTGGCTTATTTACCTGATGATTTTCAGCTGACTCTCTGTGGTGCGGGAACAAATGATAAAGCATTTCAATCTGAAATGGCCGCACTCGTACCAAACGAAGTTGCAGCCCAAATTAACTATGTAGGGCCAGTGCAGGACGTACGCCCCTATCTGATCTCGGCAGACGGATATCTGCTATGTTCCCGCTACGAAGGGATGCCAATTGGAACGCTAGAAGCTTTTGAAGCCGGACTACCGATTATATTAAGTAATTTTGAAGGCGCTAATGAACTTGCGGTCAAACACCCCTATGGTGTGATGCTCGATTTTGACGACTTGGCCAAAGACGCCAAACAAATTGAAGATCTGATCAACCGCTACCGGACAGTTGAGACCACTGCTCATCAGGAAATTCGTGATGTTTGGGAACGCGAATGGTCACCAAAAGTTTTTGCCAAAAATGCGAAGGCATTGCTAACAGATTTGATTAACACCTAACCGTTTGGTGGCTGCTCCAAATTATACTCGTGATGTTCTAAAGCTTCATCAACATCATCATAAAAGTACAGGTTACCGTGTTCTAGAACCGCTGCCATGTTGCACATACGCTTAACCATGGGTGGCGAATGGGTCACAACAATCGCACCTGACGTTTCCATGCGTTTGTCAAAAACCTGAACGCTCTTGTGGCGGAACGCGCCGTCACCAACAGACGTCACCTCATCGACCAGATATGTATCAAACTGAATGCCCATTGATACGCCAAACGACAGACGTGACCTCATCCCTGATGAATACGTCCGCAAAGGCATACGAAAATGCGGCCCTAGTTCTGCAAAGTCCTCAACAAAGTCGACCAAGGTGTCTGTATCAACACCATACAGCCGCGCAACGAATCTCGTGTTCTGCGCGCCTGTCAAATCCTGATGAAACGAACCTGCAAAGCCGACGGGATATGAAATACTGCCTGTCGATAGCACCTCACCTGAGGTTGGTCTGATCGTACCTGCAATCAACTTCAGCAACGTAGATTTACCCGCACCGTTACGACCCAACAGTGCAACACTTGCCCCGGTGGGGAATGTTGCTGTCAGGTTTTCAACAATGGTTTTTTGCCCACCACGCGTCGGGAAGTACTTTGTTAGTTTATCCAGATGAATCATCAGTTGCGCCTCAACGGCGGTCTCTTAGACTATAGTATATCAAGCAAACGATCGACCACGCAAAGAACGAAAAGATCAGCAACAACCCCAACATCTTTTCACGCTTTGGATATTCTGCTTTTTCGGCCAAGGTTGGCTTTACATGTGCCGCCAAGTACCGGCTTTGCTTGCGCGTTTCGGCAAGTGCTGCATCATGTGCAGCCAGTGAGGCAATATAGGCTGTTTCCGCAAATTCGCGATCAACAATCAGCCCCTCATATTCACCCACAAGATTGGCAAATGCCTCGCCTGATCCGCCGTCATCGCCCAAGCCCAATTTTCGCCGCTCAGAAACAATACGTGCGTTAATCACTTCAATCCGGCGTTCGGCTTGGGTGACGCGGGGATCGTTATCGCGCGTGGTATCTTGCAGCAAATCAAATTCGATCAATGCGTTTGCCAATTGCTGTTGCAGCGTCACCAACAAACCCATCTGGTTTTGGGTATCAATCTGCGGATCAACAATTTGCGTACGGTTGCGGAACGTGGTCAGTGCCTGACGTGCTTCTTTGAGGCGCTCAACAGCATTCGCCAATTCATCGCGGGTGTATTTGATCGAATCTTCTTGGGCGATACTAGAAAGGCTGTTGATCATCGCAGCACATTCATCCAGCACCACTTGCGCAACCTTCAATGCATCTTGTGGATCGAAAGCCAACACTTCGAGGTCGATCAGGCCAGTACCACTGTCATAAATAATCGATATTTTGCGTTCCCAATGATCTTGCAGATCTTCAATTGTGCCAGAGTTATCATAGGCAAACATCGGATCATCTTTGTGGCTCACACGCGACCAGATGCTTCTTAGATCGACGCGCGCATCTACCCGCGACACCAGTTCCTGACTCTTGAGGTATGCAAACAAAATATCCGTATCAGATGAGCTGGACCCAGACAGTTCGGTAATGCCGCCCAAAAGCTCGATCGCTGATCCTTTTTCCTCAGTCCGTACAGAGAATGCCACATCTGACGCATACTGATCAGCCGCGCGTGTCCAGAGGTAAAATATTGCAAGTAAGGCAGGCATCGCAACAATGAGTAGGAAAGACGTCAGCAAGAACAAATGCCGCTGGCGAGGACGTGCCGG
>CALKXT010000053.1 GCA_938003685.1 uncultured Sulfitobacter sp.
GATCACCGCAGTGATCAGCGTCGTGATGTTGGCGTCAACAATGGCCGACAACGCCTTTTCATACCCCAGTGAAATCGCGCGCGCCGGACCCTTGGCGGTTTTGATCTCTTCGCGGATACGTTCAAAGATCAGCACGTTGGCATCCACCGCCATACCAACCGTCAAAACGATCCCGGCGATCCCCGGCAAGGTCAGCGTCGCGCCGATCATGCTAAGTACGCCAAACAAGATACCGACGTTCACAATCAAGGCGATGTTGGCAAAAACCCCGAACAACCCATAGCTGATAAACATGAAAAACAGCACGGCGACAAAGGCGACAGTGGTTGCCACCTTGCCCGCATCAATACTGTCTTGGCCAAGTTCAGGACCAACAGTGCGCTCTTCGAGGAAATCGAGGCCCGCTGGCAAGGCACCAGCGCGCAGCAAAACCGCAAGGTTAGTGGATTCTTCGACCGAGAAATTACCCGTGATAATACCCGATCCGCCCGGAATATGGCTTTGGATCGTGGGCGCACTGATCACCTCATCATCCAGCACGATCGCAAAAGGCGCACCAATATTTTCAGCCGTGTAGTCACCAAATTTGCGCGCACCGGAGGTGTTGAAACGGAAATTAACCGCAGGCGCACCATTTTGGTCAAAGGCAGGTTGGGCATCGACCAGTTCTTCACCGGTCACAACGGGGGCGGATTCGATGATATAGAATACGCCTTCTTCGTCCGCCGCAGGCAGGACTTCATTGCCGATACCGGGGTTTGCGTTGGCGTCCGATCCACGGCTGACCACCGGGCTAAACGTCAATTGCGCCGTGGTGCCGATGATCGCTTTCAACTCTGCCGCTGAACCGATCCCTGGCACTTGGATCAAGATACGATCCGACCCTTGGCGCTGAATTGTGGGTTCACGTGTGCCAACCTCGTCGATACGGCGACGGATGATTTCCAGCGACTGCTGCATCGTGCGTTCATCTGTCGATTGCTTTTCTGCATCTGACAAGGTGACCGTGATCAATCCGTCATTACCTGACACATCGATGTCATTGGCCCCGGCACCTGTCAGCGTCGTCACAGGGCGTGCCAATCCGCGAACGATTTGCAAGGCTTCGGCCATTTTGGTCGGATCGTTCAACCGCACACGCAATTCGTCTGCGGGGGATTGTTGACGACGCACTGGCGTCAGCGCACGCAAGGCATCACGCACCTCGGGCCAAGACGCTTCCATCCGGTTGGCGTAAACATCTGCAACCTTCACTTCGGCCAGCAAATGCGCACCACCGCGCAAATCAAGGCCGAGGTTGACCAAGCCTGACGGCATCCATTCCGGCCACAACGCTTTTTGCGCTTCAAGCTCTGGCGTCGATCCGCCAATCTCAATCGCGGCGACCGCATCATTGTGCTGCTCAACCGGCCCGTAAAACGCGTTTGGCAGCGCCAACCACAGGCCCGCAACGCAGGTCAGCACAATCAAAATCCGTTTCCACAGATCAATCTGTATCATGGGTCCGCCTTTACTTTAGGGCCGGAAGGGCGGTGTTTACTTGGTGGCGGGCTCGGTCTTGGAAATCACCGTCGCGATGGTCGACTGGATCACGCGCACTTTGACGCCATCCGCGATCTCGACCTCAACTTCGCCGTCATCCTTGACCTTCACAACCTTGCCGACAATCCCACCTTGGGTCACGACCTGATCACCGCGACGCAGTGCTGCGACCATCGCCTGATGTTGTTTCACTTTTTTCTGCTGAGGACGGATAAGCAGGAAATACATGATACCGAAGATCAGGATCAGCGGGACAAATTGCTGGATGCCTTGCATGGGGGTGGTCCTTTTTACTGTGTCTGACGGGGGCTGTGGTGCGCCCGATAAAGTTTGAAACTACCTAAGCGCGGTATGGGGTGGGTGCAAGGTGGAAAGGGCTTGTTTTCAGTGGACAGTGGGGGATGGGGCGGTGTTCCCGGTCTTCAAGCCCTCAAGAACTGTTGGCACGGCCAGATTTGCACGGCATGGTGGTGTGGATACAGGAGTGATGGCTTGGACGAAGATAAACACAGCGCCCGCGCATGGTTCGGCTTGAACGAACGGTTTGATTGGCAAAAAGCGCGCGTATTCGGCCCGCTGGTCACGATTGTTGCAACCCTGATCGTCTGCGGGTTATTTTTCCTTGCCATCATAGCAGCGTTTAAACTGTTGGGCGCAGCTGTATTCAATGAAATCCCGCAGGACGGCTTCGCCAAATTTGGCCTCACTGGCATTATTGTCGCCATGATCGGTGCGCCGTTCGTGGTCTGGCGGTCTGTTGTCGCGCAGAGGCAGGTTATCGTCTCTGAACTAGGTCTGACAACAGATCGGCTAAATGCCTCTGTTCAGGGTCTTGGCGCTGTGCGCGATGCCAACAGGATTGGAAGAAATGTTACTTATAACAACACTTCGATTCACGCATACGAGACTGAAACAGAATGGCGAGACAGTCCTAAAATTTATGAAGATTACGAAGTGAACCCCGTTGTTGATTCGTGGCAAACCTTCATCGAAACACATCCAAATATTGAAGTTAGGATTGGCGCGCTCTTCACACTCGAACGATTGGCAATGGAAGATGTAAACTACCATTGGCATGTGATGCAGATCATTTCCGCCTACATTCGTGAAAATGCGCGAGAAGCAAGACTGCAACCTTCAAGTTTTGTCTTAAAACGACCCTTCGTTAGAGAAGATATTCAAACTGCACTCACTGTTTTGGGTAGACGCTCAGCAGATGGTAAGAATTACGAGCAGACAAATAAATTGCGCCTTGATCTAAGAAATACCAACCTCGCAGGTGCAAACTTCGAGAAAGGGGATTTCTCTGGTGCCTTGCTAGTAAATTGCCGATTGGAGGCATGTCTCTTTCGAGACACAAAATTACAAGGGACAGTCTTTGCATCATCTGTGCTAAATTATTCAGACTTTTTCCGGTCGGACATGACGGGTGCCCATCTTGACACAGCAATCATCAATCAACCTACTCCAACCGTCGGCGGGATGAACGATACTATCAACATGGCCAACATCCGTGGTATTTCACTTGCAGGCGCAGATATTAGTGCAGTTGACTACCTCGGCACTCCTGAAGAGATGAATACAACTTATGGCACGAAAGATACTATCTTAGCAGAAGAACTTGAGGAACAAAGGCAGGCCCTCAATTTAAGAAAGTTACTTGCTCAAATTCATAAAGCCGAGCGTGAAGGGGCAGATGAAGTATTGGATGGTCTGAAACGAACATTGCAAGATAGTGGGTTCCAGAATTGGTCTCCATATGATTATTCTGATGGGTACAATGGAAATCTCTATCGCAAGCACCTTGCACAACTCGGTCTTACTTCATTTCCATTCGTTGATTGAAACCCCGAATAACGCACCCTACCCCTCCGCACCAAAACCCGCCATAAGCCCCCAAACCGACTCAACACCCAAGGACCGCCGCCATGCACGACATCCGCGCCATCCGTGACAACCCTGCTGCCTTTGACGCCGCGCTTGCCCGACGCGGGGACGATGCGATGTCGACCGCAGTACTGGCCCTAGACGAGGCCCGGCGTGGTAAGATTGGCGCGGCTGAGGCGGCGCAGGCCGAGCAGAACAAGGCCAGCAAGCTGGTGGGGGCCGCCAAAGCCAAGGGTGATGAGGCCGAATTTGAACGGCTGCGCGCCCTTGTCGGAGATAAGAAAAACGAAGTCGCCGCGATGCAGGCTGAGGCCAAGGAGTTGGACGCGCAGCTGATCGATATGTTGGCGCGTATTCCGAATGCCCCGGCAGATGATGTCCCCCAAGGTGCGGATGAAAACGACAATGTCGAGGTGCGCACTTGGGGCGACAAACCCAACTTCGATTTCACCGCCAAAGAACATTACGACATCATGGGCGTGATCCCCGGCATGGATTTTGAGGTCGCCGCCAAAACATCCGGCGCGCGGTTTGTCATGCTCAAAGGATCGGTCGCGCGCATCCACCGTGCACTGGCGCAATTCATGCTCGACACGCATGTGGATCACAACGGGCTGACCGAAATGAACACGCCGGTGCTGGTGCGCGATGAGGCGATGTATGGGACCGATAAACTGCCGAAGTTTGGCGAGGAGAGCTATCAGACCACCAATGGTTGGTGGCTGGTGCCAACCTCCGAAGTGCCGCTGACCTATACTGTCGCGGGGGATGTGTTGGAGGAAGGCGATCTGCCGAAACGCTACGCCGCGCATACGCTGTGTTTTCGCTCAGAAGCAGGCAGCGCGGGGCGTGATACTGCGGGCATGTTGCGCCAGCATCAGTTTGAAAAGGTTGAGATGGTCAGCGTGGTGCATCCTGATTTGTCAGACGACGAACAACAACGTATGTTGCGCTGTGCAGAGGATATTCTGGAACGCTTGGGCATCCCTTATCGCACCGTGTTGTTGTGTACCGGCGACATGGGCTTTGGCGCGCGCCGTACCTTTGATATCGAAGCGTGGGTGCCCGGGCAGAACACCTATCGCGAGATTTCTAGCGTTTCGACCACTGGCGACTTTCAGGCGCGTCGGATGAACGCCCGGTTCAAACCTGCGGATGGTGGCAAGCCGCAGTTTGTACATACGCTGAATGGGTCTGGGTTGGCCGTCGGGCGCTGTTTGATCGCTGTGCTGGAAAATGGGCAACAGGCGGATGGGTCCGTTTCATTGCCAGAGGTGTTGGCCCCCTATCTGGGTGGAAAAACAACTTTGGGTGCTGATGGAAAGCTGGCTTAACCCTCTCTTTTGGTGAACAATTCAGGCTTGAGTGCGCGCAAGGACAAGGGGCGGTAATCGCCCCGTGCCTTTGTGCGTTGGGTTGCTGTTGCGTGCAAATCTACAATATGGCCCGGCCCCTTGCGCCAATCCAATAACGACCCAGCAAGGCGATAGATCAAAGATACATCTCTCAGTTCATCGCTGTCAGAGGTCGGATCAGGCACCACATCTAGCAAGGGCTGTGACGTATCCAACGTCAGCCCTGCCGCAGCGGCCCCTTGCGCCATCCAATCGAGTGTCACTGACGTCAATCCACGTGATGCCGCAGAGCCACCAACAATCGCATGTGTCCCGACAAACCAAACCTGTTGATAGGGGCGCGCGTCCGTCCTGTCACCTTTGTTCAGGCCTTCGCCGTCTGGGTTTTGTTCCAGATTGTCCCAAAGGCTGGGCCGAAAAAACACCCGCCGTTCATCCAATGCCACCGCATGACGCGCCGACTTCACCATGCTGGATAGTTTCGTGTCGTGAAATTTGTATTTCCGGTTCCAAAGCGACGCAATCGGGCCAAGGATGCTGGCCGGGATACCCAGCGATCCAACAGTGTCCCAAATGCCTAGAAAATCAACTTTGACAAGCTGTGAAGGCGCGCGTGCCTCTTTCAGCGGATTGTCTGTTCGCCAAGCACGTTCTTTGGCTGAGGTTGCGAAATGAGGCGACAAGGCGCGGCGTTGTTCCATGATATGAGGCTCATCTGGATGGTTCGCGCCACCGGGCAAGCGATACAGCTCAAACGCCGCATCCACGCGTTCAGCGGTTGGATTGTCCAAGATGCCGACCTTGCGGATCATCCCCGCCAGCGAGCGCGCCGTGTAGGCACCCCGCGAGAAGCCGAAAATCATGATGCTGTCGCCGGGGCGATAGGACATCGCCAATGCGCGATAAGCTTGTTTGATGTTTCCGTTCAACCCCCATCCAAAGGCACCACCGCCGATCTTGTTCAGGACTTTGCCAAACCTCGTCGCCCATTTACCGCCTGTACCGACCCCGGGCACATAGACCGGGCGTTGATCTTTGTTGGCTTTGGTTGCTTTGAAAAGGCGATGCACGTGGGTGGGCTGTGCCTGTGTCGGGCTGTTCCATGTCCCATCGCAAAAAATGGCGATCCGTGTCACGTTGTAAATCCTTTGTACTGCGCTACCATTGGGATGGTAAATGACAAAACCATACCCTCATCCGACGAGAAGTAAATTTGGAAGGTCGATAATGAACGCCCCTATACGCCCCCTCATTGCGATACTGTGTTTTTTATTGAGCATCGCATTTGCGGCTTCACCATTCTTTGTAGATAGCTTCGCTGGCTTTGATCCCAATCAATTCCCTGTGCCGCAAGATAATCCGCCAGTTCAACCTGCCGGGTACGCCTTTGCGATTTGGGGGGTGATTTATGGGTGGCTGATCCTAGGTCTTGGCTGGGGGCTCATAATGGCACGCGAGGATGGGCAATGGCATGATATGCGCAAGCCGTTGGCCATCTCCTTGGCGCTCGGCAGTGGGTGGTTGGCAATCGCAGTGATGAGCCCAATTTGGGCCAGCGTTGTGATCTGGCTTATGTTGATCACCGCCTTGATAGCGTTGTTTGTCGCACCTGTTGCGGACACGCCTTGGGCGGCATGGCCTGTTGGGTTGTATGCAGGATGGCTAAGTGCGGCGTCCTGCGTATCGTTGGGGTTGTTGGCGGCTGGATACGGCTGGATGGATCAAACCACCGCTGGCTTGGTGTTTGTCGGGCTGGCGATTGTATTGGGTGGATTTATCCAAGCTGCATTGGGGCGCGCACCGACCTATGGCATCGCGGTGATCTGGGCCTTGATCGCTGTGGTTGTCGCTAACTGGGAAAGCACCCCGATTGTGGCCTATGTCGCAGCAGGCGGTGCTGCGGTGATTTGTTTGCCAACATTACAGGCGTTTCGTAAAGCTTGAATGTTATAATCGTTTTCTTTCAAAGAAAATGTGCGGAAACTTTGAAAGTTTCCGCGCCTGCATCAGTCCTTGCGACGACCATCTGTATGTTTACGCAGTTTTGACGGCGGTGCTTTCTTGCGGCCCTTATAGGGGTTCGCATCATTCTGGCCACGCATCCACAATCGGATCGGCGTGCCCGGCATATCAAAATCAACCCGCAAGCCATTCACCAAATAGCGGCTATAGCTGGCTGGCACTTTGTCTGGATGGCTACACATCACGACAAACCCCGGCGGACGGGTCTTGGCTTGAGTCATATAGCGCAGTTTAATGCGTTTGCCTTGCGGTGCGGGGGGCGGATGCGCCTCAACCATACCAGACAGCCAGCGGTTCAACTGCGCCGTGGTCACACGACGGTTCCACACGTCATAGGCTTTCATGATCGCGTCATGCAGACGGTCAATGCCCCTGCCCGTCTTGGCGCTGACAGTAATCAACGGTGCCCCGCGCAACTGCGGCAGCAAGCGTTCAAAGCTCTCTTTGAGGTCTTTGAGTTTTGCCTGACGATCTTCTTCGATGTCCCACTTGTTCACGGCGATGATCACCGCGCGGCCTTCACGTTCGGCCAAATCAGCGATGCGCAAATCCTGCTGCTCAAACGGAATTTCCGCATCCAGCAAGACAACAACAACTTCAGCAAACTTAACGGCGCGCAACCCGTCAGAAACACTTAGCTTTTCCAGCTTTTCCTGAATCTTCGCCTTTTTGCGCATACCCGCGGTGTCAAAAATCCGCATTGGCACGCCTTGCCATTCGGTACGCAAGGAAATCGCGTCTCGGGTAATCCCAGCTTCTGGTCCGGTCAACAACCGGTCTTCCCCAACAATCTGGTTGATCAGCGTTGATTTACCCGCGTTCGGACGGCCCACAACGGCAACCTGCAATGGTTTCGCATTGGTAGGTACAGGAACGATATCCTCGCCCTCTTCTGCTTCTTGTTCGGACAGGTCCACATCGGTTTCAGGTGAATCGGTATCCGCACGTTCAGCAAAGGCATCCGCCAATGGCATCAGTTGTGTATAAAGATCATTAAGCCCTTCGCCGTGTTCCGCAGACAAACGGATCGGTTCACCTAGGCCCAATGAATAGGCCTCAATTACACCCGCATCCGCAGCGGCACCTTCACCCTTGTTGGCTGCAAGAATCACATGCGCGGATTTCTTGCGTAGGATATCTGCAAACACCAAATCGGATGGCGTCACGCCGACGCGCGCGTCAATCATGAAAAGACAAATGTCGGCCATATCAACCGCGCGCTCTGTCAGTCGGCGCATTCGTCCCTGAAGACTGTCATCCGTGACTTCTTCCAGACCCGCCGTGTCGACCACTGTAAAACGCAGGTCAGCAAGGCGCGCTGCACCCTCACGCAAATCACGTGTTACACCGGGTTGGTCATCGACCAAGGCAAGACGTTTGCCCACAAGACGGTTGAAAAGCGTGGATTTTCCCACATTGGGGCGGCCCACGATGGCGAGGGTAAAAGACATGAATAAGGCTCCGGGCCCCAAGTGAGGCTGATCAAGCCCGCGCTCTAACCCATTTTGCGCTTAACGGAAAGCGTGCAATTGACCCTTGCGCGAGACAACATAAAGCGTGCCCCCCGCAACAACGGGTGCCGTTGTTGCGCCGTTCGGGATTTCAGTTGTGCCAACCAACGCACCGTTGGTGGGATCAAAGCTGCGCAATTTGCCGTCATTAGACGCCACAATCAGACGGCCACCTGCGATAATCGGGCCATTATGGGCAAAAAATTCGGATTGTTTGCGGGGCTTGGTTTTGACGAACTTTGGCAAAGGTGTCCCCCAAATGCGTTTGCCGTCGGTGGCATCAAGACGCACAAGTTCGTTCAAATCAGTAATTGCGAACACAGAATCGCCAGCAGGCCACACAGCACCAACCGCGCCGTCACGTGCCGTCCAAAGACGTGCGCCACTTGCCACATTCAACGCAGCAAGGCGACCAGATTGATTACCAACATAAACGCGATCCCCCGATACAACAGGTGCGCTGGTGACGTCAGACACCGTACTCAACGCGCGGCCCGGACGTTTACCCACAACAGAGGTGTTCCAACGCCCCAAACCACCCTGACGGAAGGTTGCCTGCACTTCACCAGATCCGAAGGCAAAGATTGCAAATTGGTTTGTTACGGCAGGTGCTGGTGCGCCAAGCACATTGCTGACTGTCGTGCTCGCACCGATTTGCCATTCTACCCGACCATCTGACTTACGTACGGCCCAACCGGTGTCATCGCCCGCAGTGAGATAAACCAAATCACCCCAGACAGTTGGCGTGCCTGATCCGGTTGCATCCAAATCCTGCGTCCAGCGGATACCGCCCGTGTTGGTATCAAGTGCTGCCAAAACGCCGTACCCGATAGAGACATACACTGTGTCCCCCTCAACCGCCAAGCCACCACCTGTGCCTTGACCTTGTTTATCAGAAACTGGTGTCAAATCGCGTGTCCACAGCGTCGCACCTGAGGTCGTTGTCGCAACGACTTGCGCGCCAGAATCAAGCGTGAAGACGCGGCCGCCCGAGACAACAGGATCAGCGGTAATACGGAACTTGCGGCTGTCGCCATTACCGATGCTTGCAGACCATGCCAATTGCGGTGCGCTGCGCAAAGCGGGGTGTGAAACGCGGTATTTTGCAGTGCCAATGCTATGGGTCCAGCTTGCATTGTTGCTGGTGGCACCCAGTGAAATGGCGCGACTGGTGTTTTCAACGACGTCATCGCCAAGGGGTGCGGACAGTTCAGCGTCTTTCAAAACCGATCTGACTTCTTCGCGTACACCCGGCAGGTATGTCTCTTTTTCCGCGCAGGCGCTGAGAACCAGAAGTCCAGAAAAAAGTCCGCCAATCATGGCCTTAGCCGAAAAGCACTGTTGGGTCATCATCGCACTGCTCACTTCTTTTTCATCTTTTCAAAGGACGCTGAATGTCTACGTCAATTGCCGTTTTATTGGGACGCGCCACTGTCTAGTCCGGGAATACCGTCCAGATCAGGGTCGCCGCCTAGTGCCACAATCACCTGTAGCGCGCGTTGTTGCAAGTCCGAGCTGACCTCAGCGTCTGCCAAGATCGCCTGATAGCGGATAATTGCGGCCTCTGCATCGCCTTCAGCGATGTTGATCAGGGCCAATTGTTCACTCGCCAGCATGCGCAAGACATGCCCGGGAGTGGCCATTGCTTCAAGCGTTTGACGGCGCTCTTCAACCGGTGTGGTATCAGCTTGCAATGTCACCGATTTGAACCCTGCAATCTGGCGATAAATCTCTGGCAACGCACCATCAACAGCCACAGTATTTAATGTTTCGATTGCAGCAGCGGTATCGCCTGCCTCAACCTGCTCTGCCGCAGTTAACATGCGCAAGACAGCCGCAGATGAAGGCGATCCCGGCTCAATCGCGGCCAAAGCCGTTGCGCGATCTGCATTTTCATTTTCACTCAAGGCTGACAACATCGCATCACCCAAGGCTTCAGCCTGTGCGCGCTCTTGTGATTTGCTGTACTCAGACCATGCTGCACCACCCACAATCAGGACAACAATCAGCAGCGCAATCCAGCCGTAACGGCGCAAATATCCATAAAGACGGTCCCGGCGGACCTCTTCGTTGACCTCTTCAATAAAACTGTCGGTATCGCTCAACGCACCTGCCCCCGGCCTGAATTTTGCCCCTCTTACAGCGCAGCGCGGTCCAAGCCAAGACCTTGTGCAACCCACATCGGCTAACCACATACCGATACAGGCATGGTGTGGCAAAAAGATTTGCAATCTGAACTGGTCAGTTCAGTTATCATGAGCTAGATAAAACTCAATCTCTGTGGTGCATGGTGCGCCAGTACATTCAACACGAGGCCTCACAATGCGTGTGTTTTCCATTCTGGCAGCAATTGCCCTCACCGTTCTTTTAGCAATGACAATATTGGCAAGGCCGCAGCTGATGGCGATTTTTGGCGCTGGATCTGAAGCCGCCGCAGCCCAAAGCGACGTTCCAGAAACAAACGATGAAGCGGTGGAAAAACCTGACACATCCGGTTTGGTCAAAGTGATGGTCCTGCGTTCAAAAGCTGAGCAAGTGGGCAGTGGTGTGGTGTTGCGCGGTCAGACCGCAGCGGCGCGGCAAGTTGATGTGCGCGCTGAAACCTCTGCCGTTGTAATTTCAGAACCGTTGCGCAAAGGGGCAAACATCACAGTCGGTGAAGAAATGTGTGTGCTAGACCCCGGCACACGTGGTGCAGCCCTTGAAGAAGCACGTGCGCGCCTGAGCGAGGCAAAATCACGTGTGCCCGAATCCAAGGCCCGCGTTGAAGAAGCACGTGCGCGTCTTGAAGAAGCTGAGATCAACCAAAATGCCGCCGCCCGTTTGATCCAAGATGGATTCGCATCCCAAACCCGTGTCGCATCTGCGGATGCTGCTGTTGCCGCAGCCAAAGCAGCGGTGACTTCCGCCACCACTGGGCTTGGCACGGCGCAATCAGGTATTGAAGCTGCAACCGCAGCCGTTGCCGTCGCCGAAAAGGAAATCGAGCGTCTGACCATCAAAGCACCATTCAGTGGTCTGTTGGAAAGTGACACAGCAGAGCTTGGTAGCTTGCTGCAACCCGGCGCATTATGTGCAACGATCATTCAACTTGATCCCATTAAATTGGTTGGTTTTGTGCCTGAAACCGAAGTGAATCGCGTCACTCTTGGGGCTTTGGCCGGGGCGCGGCTGGCGGCCGGAGGTACAGAGGTCGCGGGCAAAGTGACCTTCCTGTCGCGTTCTGCTGATCCCTCAACGCGGACATTCCGCGTCGAAATCGAAGTGCCAAACACCGATCTAGCGATCCGCGATGGCCAAACGGCTGAAATCGGTATCTCATCAGCTGGGGTTACGGCACATTTACTTCCGCAATCTGCTTTGACGCTCAACAATGAGGGAACTTTAGGCGTCCGGTTGGTCGATGACGCCGCCGTTGTTTCTTTTGCGCCGCTTCAGATCATGCGCGACACAGTGGATGGAGTTTGGGTAACGGGCCTTGATGACGTGGCAAATGTGATTGTGCGCGGCCAAGAGTACGTGACCGCTGGTGTCACCGTGGCACCGACATGGCGTGAGGTTTCTCAATGAGTGGCGTTGTCGCATGGGCCGCAAATCGTGCCCGCATGGTTCTTGCGTTTATCCTTCTTAGTCTTGTTGTAGGCGGATACGCCTATTCAACTCTGCCCAAAGAGGGCGAACCAGATATCGAAATCCCGGCACTCTTTGTGTCGGTCCCGTTTCCCGGTATTTCGGCGGCTGATTCCGAAACGCTATTGGTCAAACCGATGGAAACCGAACTGGCCGATCTGGACGGTTTGAAAACCATTTCTGGTCAAGCAGCAGAAAACTATGCGGGCGTTGCGCTTGAGTTTGAATTTGGCTGGGACAAGACTAAAATCATGGCTGATGTGCGCGATGCGATGTCGAAAGCCGAGGCAGACTTTCCCGAAGGTGCGGACAAATATTCCATCAACGAGATCAACTTTTCCGAATTCCCGATCATCATTGTGAATCTCACCGGGCCGGTGCCTGAACGCACGATGGCGCGTGTTGCGCGCGACTTGCAGGATGACCTTGAGGCGATGGATGCGGTATTGGAAGCTGGCATTGCCGGCAACCGCGACGAAATGCTTGAGGTGTTGATCGATCCCTTGCGCCTTGAGGCGTATAACGTAACAGCGGGCGAATTGATCAATACCGTGCAAAACAACAACCAGTTGATTGCAGCGGGCGAAATTGAAACTGCCCAAGGGACATTTGCGGTTAAAATTCCGTCTTCCTTTGATGATCCACGCGATGTTTACGGCCTACCCGTTAAGACAAACGGCGACCGTGTTGTGACATTGGGCGATCTGGCTGAAATCAACCTGACGTTTGAAGATCGCCTTGGTACGGCCCGTTTCAACGGTGAAAAAACGCTGGCCTTGCAGGTGGTTAAGCGCAAGGGTTTCAACCTAATCGACACCTCGACAGCCGTCAAAGAAATCGTTGCTGAAAAAAGCGCTGCGTGGCCTGATGGTTTACGTGCAGCGGTGACCGTTGGCACATCCAATGACCAAAGCCGCGTTGTGGACAGCATGGTTCAGCAGTTGTTGGGTTCTGTGTTCACCGCGATTGCATTGGTGATGATCGTTGTCTTGGCAGCACTTGGCATCCGTGCGGCGATTTTGGTTGGATTTGCTATCCCAACCTCATTCCTGCTGTGTTTTGCTTTCCTCGCCTTAATGGGTATTTCTGTATCCAACATCGTGATGTTCGGCCTGATCTTGGCCGTGGGCATGTTGGTGGATGGTGCCATCGTAGTCGTTGAATACGCCGATGCGCGCCAGCAAGAGGGCGTTGGCCCGATGCATGCTTATGTCGAATCTGCGCAGCGCATGTTCTGGCCGATCATTTCGTCCACGGCCACAACGCTATGTGCGTTTCTGCCAATGCTATTTTGGCCCGGCGTGCCGGGGCAATTCATGGGCATGTTGCCGGTCACGCTGATCTTTGTCTTGTCCGCGTCACTGGTCGTCGCTCTAATCTATCTGCCTGTTATGGGTGGTGTGACGGGTCGTTTGGAGCGCTGGATGGCGGATCAAATGGAAGTCATCGCGGGCTTGAAGTGGTATCTACACATCCTGCTGTTTCCCTGTGCAATCGTCATGATCATGTTGCCGATGGCACTAATGCAGCCGCTCTTTGGTATCATTTCGGCACGTTTCGCCGTCATGGATGGATTGAATGTATTGGGTTCCGTGGTCCCAACATTCACGGTTGTCTTCCTGTGTATTGTCGCCCTAAGCGCGCTAATCGCAATTGGATTGGCCGGGGCGATGATGGGACTTTTGTCGTTCTTTGGCGTCTTCACGCGTTTGGGCCGTGGTGGCCGTTGGATCGCATCTAGATTGTTTCGCAAACCGCCAGAGCAAATTCACGCAGGCTACCGTCGTAACGCATTTGGTCGTGTGATCGAATTCATCACCGGCAACCCGGTGATGCCACTTGTGGTCGCGGGCATCGTTTTTGTGTTTGTGGGCACGGTGATGATCTTCTTTGGCAACAACTCCAAAGGCGTTGAATTCTTTGTGGAATCTGAACCCGAACAGGCGATTGTCTATGTCTTAGCACGCGGCAACTTGGGCCTTGAGGAAAAGGACGAGCTGCTCCTCGAGGCAGAGCAGGTTGTCCTTGCTCATCCCGGTGTCCAAACAGCGTTTTCTTTTGCAGGCCAAGGTGGTCTTGATAGCAACACAGGTGGTGCTGTCGCCCCCAAGGATTCAATTGGGCAAATACAGTTTGAGACAATTCCATGGGAAGATCGCCCGAACCTGCGCACCCCTTTGTTCACTATTCCCTTCATTGGCTATCAGATTATGCGCGACAGCCAAGACCCAGCCTATGATGGCGATCTGATCATCACTGAACTCACCGAACAGCTGGAAAATATTCCCGGTATCCGCATCGAAATCTTGGCACAGGCCCGTGGCCCAGCCTCTGCGAAACCCGTTCACTTGCGCCTGAAAGCAGACAGCTTTCCGGATCTGGTGGCAGCCACGGCATTGGCCCGCGCGCAATTTGACACGACTCCCGGTCTAACCTTGATCGAAGATACGCGCCCCCTGCCCGGCATTGATTGGCAGATTGACGTAGACGTCGAAAAAGCCGGACGCTACGGCGCGGATGTGCTTACCGTTGGCGCGATGGTGCAATTGGTCACACGCGGTTTGCTGCTGGACACCATGCGTGTTGACAGTTCCGACGAAGAAATCGAAATCCGTGTGCGTCTGCCCGAAGAAGATCGTGTGCTGAGTACGCTTGATACCCTCAAGGTGCGTACGGCGGATGGGTTGATCCCACTTAGCAACTTTATCACCCGCACCCCTGTGCCAAAACTGGCAGAGATCACACGCGTCGATCAAAAACGCCATTTGGATATTAAGGCCGGTGTTGGAGTTGGATTGATGAAACTGGTCGAGACAAACACGGTTGACGGTGTCGAAACCCAAACTGCTTTTGCAAGCCTGCGCCCTGCTGCTGGGGATGCTGATTTTACGGCTGCCGATGGTGTCGCCTATAAGGTGCTGCAACGTACCGATGTGGCGCGCGGTGTTGATCTGCAAGAACGTGCAGATGGCGGTGCGCTGCGATTGGTGCCAATCAACGCCAACGAACGGATCACCCTGCTGACCGAGTGGCTCGATACCAAGCCGCTGCCATTCGGGGTCAGCTATGAATGGACGGGCGACCAAGAAGATCAGGCAGAATCTCAAGCCTTCCTTAGCTCTGCATTCTCTGCGGCATTGGGTTTGATGTTCATCATCCTGCTCGCGCAGTTCAATTCGATATACAATGCTGTTTTAGTACTATTGGCGGTGGTGCTGTCCACCACAGGTGTGTTGATTGGTATGTTGGTCATGGATCAGACATTTTCGATCATTATGACGGGCACCGGGATTGTGGCCTTGGCCGGAATTGTGGTGAACAACAACATTATCTTGATCGATACTTATCAAGAATACGAACGATACATGCCGCGAATTGAGGCGATTATACGTACCGCACAGGCGCGTATTCGTCCGGTTTTACTGACCACAATCACCACCATGGCAGGGCTGGCACCGATGATGTTTGGTCTTTCGCTAAACTTTTCCGAAGGCGGCTATACCATCGATTCCCCGACCGCATTGTGGTGGAAACAACTGGCGACTGCCGTGGTCTTTGGCCTAGGAATTGCAACGGTCCTGACGCTGATGGTAACGCCATCCATGCTGGCCATCCGGGTCTGGGCAACGACCTACATTCACTGGATAGCACGCTTGCTTGCGAAACTGTCGATGGGCCGTGCCAGCAAGGCGGCACGTGATTGGGCGCTACAACGTGATGCACGGCGCAGTTCTGCGACTGAGATCGTTTGGGGTGAAGATGTGGTTGTGCCACCCGCACCTGTTCCAGTGACGCTAAAACCAGCAGAATAAATCCGATCAACGGATCGTGAGGGGTCAGCCCCTCGCGGTTCTGTTTTTTGGCGTTAGGATTGGCATAGATTTGTTCCAAAAGGAGTTTCCTATGCTGCGTCCCCTAATCCTTGCCACTGCTGTGAGTACCATCATGACCCTACCTGCCTATGCCGCTGATCTGATTTCCAAAGTTAGCCCCCATTCTGTCACCATCACCATGGATCGTTTGACCGCAGCCGTTGAAGGCGCTGGAGCAACCGTGTTTGCCCGCGTCGACCACGCCGCGGGCGCAGAGAAGGTTGATTTAATCCTGCGCCCCACAGAATTGTTGATTTTCGGCAACCCAAAGCTCGGGACGCCCGCAATGATTGATGGCCAAACCTCGGGTCTTGATCTGCCCCTGCGTGTGCTGGCCTTTGCTGATGAGAAAGGCGTGGTGCATGTGACCTATCATGATCCGGCTCACTTGGGTCAGACACATGGCCTGCCTGCGGATGCAAAATATCTGGCTATGATGACGGGCGCATTGGATAAACTGACGTCCAAGGCGATTGCAGAGGACTGATCTTTTACCCTTGGTGCCGCCACCCCAAACAAGGGTGGCGGCGACCTTATTTATAGGCTCTTGGGCATTTCCAAATGCAAGAGAACCTCGCCCGTTGCTTCATGGATTGAACACTCTTGATAGGCAAAGCCACACCTGTCATAGAACCGCCGCCCGATGGTGTTTTGCTCAAACACCTGTACCTTTAGCGGACCCTGCTGTGCCACAATGTGATCTACCATGACGCGCCCAAGTCCTTGCCCATGGTATGCAGGGTTCAGGAACAATCCGCCAATTTCGTCCCCCAGCATCGCGATGAAACCTTGCACTGCGCCATCGGCTTCTATGACGTGAATTTGGGCGTATTGCGGATAGATGTCGCGCACATTGGCTTCTTCTGCGGTAACAAATGCATCTGGCAGAAACGGGTGCGCTAAGGCGTTTGCAGCTTTCCAAACGCGCACAAGGGCCGTGTTGTCGTGTGATGTGTATTGTCTGATCATTGTCTTGGATCAACTTTCATGTCTCATCGCCGCGATTGCGGGATGGTTCGTTAATATCTGAGTTGAAATAATAATGGGATCTGCGAAACGCAGATCAGTCGAAAGCCATTATTTTGAGTCGCACATGCAACTCGTCCTTAACGGGACATGAAATCTCCGGTTTATATCCAGAGCAAGTAGGCACAGATTTAGCATGTATGTAAAGCATTCGCCAAACCCTACCCGGGGATCGATATCATCCAGTGGGTGCCAAAGCCGTCCTTGAAAGTGGATGTAGGGGGTGAATGACATGACTTGCACGTCAATCTCGGACGCTTAGAAAATAAGGATCAAAAACAGCGCTAGGACCGCTGGCACCGTTTGCACGTACATGATGCGCTTGGAAACTGTTGCGGCACCGTAAGCCCCGGCAATGGCAACACACAGCAGAAAGAACACCGCGACAGATTGCTGCCATGCCGCGTCCCCAATGAACAAAGACCACAACAGACCCGCCGCCAGAAAGCCGTTATATAAACCTTGATTGGCAGCCATTGCTTTGGTTGGTTTGAACAGGTCAGCGGGAAAACTGCTGAACACTTTGGGTCCACGGCTTTCCCATGCGAACATTTCGAACCACGCGATATAGACGTGCAGGGCCGCGATTAAGGCGACGAGGATCATAGCGAGGATGGACATGGGCGTGTTCCTTTATGGTTTGGTGCAGTCTTGCACAAACCAATTACCGCCGTCCAATGTCACGTCCCTTACTCTAGACTAGGAAACGTCGTCTTCGGCCTGCTGGCGATGCCACAACTGCGCATAGCGACCGTCACGAGCCAGCAGATAATCGTGGCTGCCCTGCTCAACGATCTCACCTTTTTCAAGGACCACAATTGTGTCTGCATCCGCAATGGTACTCAGGCGGTGCGCAATCGTCAGCACAGTGCGCCCCTGCCCCGCACGCTGCAACGCATCTTGAATTTCATGCTCTGTCTCGCTGTCCAGCGCACTTGTCGCCTCATCCAGCAACAAGATTGGTGGGTCCTTGAGCAAGGTGCGCGCGATGCCCACACGTTGCTTTTCACCACCTGACAGTTTCAGCCCACGCTCACCCACAGTAGTGTCATAGCCATCTGGAAGGCTGACGATGAAATCGTGGATTTGCGCATCACGTGCGGCCTGTTCAATGTCCGCTATGCTGGCCCCATCACGGCCATAAGCGATATTATAACCGATGGTATCGTTGAACAGCACCGTGTCCTGCGGCACGACACCAATAGCCTTGTGAAGACTAAGTTGGGTGATATCGCGAATGTCTTGCCCGTCGATTTTCAGCGCCCCACCTTGCACGTCATAAAAGCGGAACAACAAACGCCCGATGGTGGATTTGCCCGACCCGGTGGATCCAACAATCGCAACAGTCTGTCCCGGCTTTGCTTCCAACGTCACGCCACTCAGGATCGTGCGCTCAGGATCATAGCCAAAGGTGACGTTTTCTAGGGTGACGTGGCCCCCATTGATGTTCAGATCAGGTGCATCAGCTTTGTCAGAAATCTCGGCAGGTTGTTCGAGCAGACCAAACATTTGCCCCATGTCGACCAGAGCTTGACGAATTTCGCGGTAGACAGTGCCCAGAAAGTTTAGAGGCACGGTGATCTGCACCATATAGGCATTCACCATAACAAAATCACCAACCGTCAATGTGCCGTTCTGCACACCAAACGCCGCCATCACCATGACGCCAATCAGGCCCGCGGTGATGATCATCGATTGGCCAAAGTTTAAGAACGCCAGCGAATAGTTCGTCTTGATTGCCGCGACCTCATAGCCCGCCATCGCGCTGTCATAGCGTTCTGCTTCGCGTGCCTCGGCCCCGAAATACTTGACCGTTTCATAGTTCAGCAGACTGTCGATGGCTTTTTGGTTGGCATCGGTATCTTGATCATTCATTTGACGGCGCAGCTTTACACGCCATTCGGTGACGGCAAAGGTGAACCAGACATATAATGCGATCGTAATGGCCACGACTGCCAGATACGAAATATCAAAGAAGATCGTCAGGATGACCCCGATCATCGCCAGTTCGAGGATCAAAGGGCCGATAGAAAACAGCAAAAAGCGCAACAGAAAGTCCACACCTTTGACACCGCGTTCGATGATCCGAGATAACCCGCCGGTCTTGCGGGTGATGTGGTAACGCATAGAAAGCTTGTGAATATGCTGGAACGTCTCAAGCGCCAACATCCGTAATGCGCGTTGCCCTACACGCGCAAAAATTGCGTCGCGCAATTGTTGAAATCCCACGCCCATCAAGCGCGCCATGCCATAGGCAACAGTCAGGCCAACAGCACCCAGCGCCAGCATCGGCACACCTTCGTTTGACAGGGCGTCAACGGCACCTTTGTAGAAAAACGGCGTGATCACAGTGACCAACTTGGACACAAAAAGCGCGATCATTGCCCAAACCACACGCCGCTTCACCCACGGCATATTAGCAGGCCAGAGGTACGGCGCGACCTTGCGCAACACCAACATGCCCGACTGGCGCTCTGCCTGATCAGCAAGCTCTTGGTCAGTTAGCAGTGTGTTTGGGGCCGGCTTTTGTGATGTGTTGGGACGGGCAGTGTCGCTAGGCATATAACTTCCAATATGGGTTGGATTGTTACATAGCCCTCGTGTCGCTCAGTTGCCAGCGGTGGGCGCATTTTTCATGAACTCAATGGGGCACTCATGCGTTCAATCATTCTGGTAAATCGAAAATTTGACCTGGATAAATTAAATCAGGATCGCGGATGCTGCTTTCATTCGCTTTGACAACCCGCACATAGAGCCGCCCATCGCCGTAGCGCTCTCGCGCGATTGCCCACAGGGTCGCACCTGTCTGGACGGTAATTGCCTTGATGGGGCCATCCTGTGCCTCTGAGGCTTGCGCCAATACCTCGGGCGCCTCGCGTTTGAAGGGGGTTTCAACGCGGCTGGTCACGGTGCCATCTGCTGCGACTTCATCAACCCGCAGCGTATAGATGCCTTCGTCCACATTTGGAACATCGCCGCGCCACCGACCCTGATCATCTACGGGCAGATTGATCACCGCGTCATTGTCCAAATAGACGCGCACCGCCTGCGTGTCGGCCTGCGCCCTTCCCGCCAATTGCACATCACCCGCATCAGAATAACTGATCGTATCCAACGCAACAGTATCCATCACGTCTGGGGCTGTGGGGTTTAGCAGCTCAACACCCTCTGCGGAGGATTTCAAAACTGCAACAGTGGGTTCAGGTTCGGGATTGGGTGTTTCCGTCTGGGGGGCTGCTTGTTCAGTTGCAACAACGGGCTGTTTGGAAGGTTCGGTTTGATCGTCGCCCTCCGCAACAGTTTCAACGGCTGGGGTTCTTTGCGTTTCTGACACGGCAACAGCGTCTTGGGTTGTCGCAACAGTTTCAGTTTTCACATCCGCTGCTGTCGGCACAACGCCTTGCACGACCTTATCAGTAGGTTTTGCAACGTCTGTGACTTCTGGCGCAACGGCCACTTCGGTTCCTTCAATTTCTGGAACAGCGACTGTTTCGGCTACGTCAGGTGTATCGCTTTGCGCAACGATCTCATCCAAAGCAGCCACAAGAACCGGAGCTACTGTAGGTGCCAGAATAATCTCATCCGCAGATGCTACATCTTCGCCATTCAAACTTTGGATCAAGGACAGCACATGGCCTTCACCATCCGGTGCGATCATCGCAAGTGTCGCAAATTTCCCAGAACCATCCGCTGTTGTCGTCGCAATTTCTGCACCGTCTTTCAAAAGCTTGACCACCGCACCGGGCAGAGCGCGACCTGCAACAACGGTCATCCCATCAGGCTCACGGCGCACTTCGTCAAACGCGGGTGCTGGAACCGGAGCAACATCAGCGACCTTGGGCGCGTCTTTGATCTCAGGTGTGGCGGGCGTAACCGTTATCTTTGGTTCTGGCTGCGTTTGGACCGCAAGTGTTGGAGTGAGGATTGCAGCCTCGTCACGCTTGCTGCCGATCCATGCGCCAACGGCCAAGACACCTACAACAACAGCGCCTGCTGCCACAGCACCAGCATTGCCACCAAGACTTGCCAAAAGTTTGCTCATGTCAATTTGTCCCTTTGGCCAAACAGTCGGCCACCCCCATGGTTGAGACCTTGTAGCAAGCGCGCTAACACGGGTCAAAACACACGCGATCACAATTGTCGTTTTCCCAGCGACACCCCGATGAAACCCACCATAGGATACATCCCATGATCAAAAAATCAGTCTGCGTTTATTGCGGTTCCCGCCCCGGAAGCGACCCGGCATTTACCAAAGATGCCGAAGATTTGGGCACGGGTCTGGCACAGTCCGGGATGCGCTTGGTGTACGGCGCAGGTGATGTGGGGTTGATGGGCAGCGTGGCACGGGCCGCCCAAGCGGCGGGCGGCGAAACCTTTGGGGTGATCCCACAACACCTAGTGGATTGGGAAGTCGGCAAAACCGATCTGACCACCTATGTCGTGACCGAAACAATGCACGAGCGTAAGAAAGTCATGTTCATGAACTGCGATGCTGTTGTGGTCTTACCCGGTGGTGCGGGTTCATTGGATGAGCTTTTTGAAGCACTGACATGGCGGCAATTAGGACTGCATGAAAAACCTATTTTCCTAGTGAATACAAATGGGTATTGGGATATTCTGATAGGCTTGATGGACCACGTTGTGGCCCAAGGGTTTGCCGATGCGAGCCTGCTTGACTACATCACCACAGTCCCAGATGCGCGGGCGACGCTTGCTGCTTTGGATGCATCCTTTTCCTAATCAAAAACACCGATCCAGCCAATCTTTTGGCTCAATACTGCATCATTTGAAACATCGCCCAAGAGAGATTTTCAAGTGATGCAAACACAAAAAATAACGATATATCTTTCCCTGTCGCACACGTGGTTTGTCTTTGATTTTGCATGGGCGCGTACCGTATTCCATGCCATCAGATTAAGACCGCGATGCTACGGTGCAACCAAAGTTATTAAGACAACAGAAGAAGCGAGAAACCCGCGAAGAGTGCGACATGCCTCCTGTGTCTCGTTTGCCACAGATCGAAGGCACCTAGATCACAAAACCATCGTCAGACGCTTTTAACGGTAGCTTCTGGTCCACGGCCCTCTTTCCCTAAATCTCCAAATCGCAGCAACTCTAGGTTGGAAAGTGAAAGAACATTGGCCTTTTCACCGCATAGGGTGACGCTACGGCATTATTTTCCTTGGAAAAACTGAGGCTTTCTGACAGCTTTTATTTACATTTGATTCAACGGTGGGGTCCGTTGCTGTTCTGCCATGCTTTTGGTCATGCCGTTTCGCCCCTCAAAACATTTCATACAGCCTCATCCCGAGGCTATAGAAAGGACTACCAATATGCCCATAGAATATATCAGTTCAAACACAATGACGACTTGGAGCGTTCAAAGCAGCGATGATGTTATTGTTCTGGCAAGCGCCACGATTTTCACAGTCGATGATGCCATCGAAGCCAACTTTGCAGGTGCCAACAACGGCATCACTGTGACCGTACAAGGTTCGCTCTACGGTGAAACAGCAATCGACCTTTGGGAGAACTCAACCGAAAACAACGATACCTGGATTTACGTTGGTGTAGGCGCGCACCTGCATGGCACCGAGGATGCGATTGCGATCCGCCAAGGGGATGACAACATAATCATAAACCACGGTGAAATTACGGCGCAGCAGGCTGGCATTTACTTTCAAGGTGGCGAAGCGACGTTTGTGAACCACGGCACGTTGACCTCGTTCGGCAATGGCGGCCAAGGCGCTGTGATTTTCAACGCCACCGCAGACGGCACCAATATCCGCGAATTGACCAACACCGGCATCATCTACGGCGCGCCGCAGTCTACGGGTACATCGTTTTATTCCACAGTCCAGAACTCCAGCGGTGCTGAGTTTGAGCTAAACAATTCTGGCTCCATTCTCGCGGATGGCGCGCGGGCTGTTTATAGCTCCGCAACTGTAAACTTTATTGAAAACTCCGGGCTTATCGACGGCGAAGTGGTGCTGACAGGTGTGACCGAAATGTTCAACTCAGGTACCATTACCGGGGATGTGACATTGAGTAGCGCTGCGGACTATTATCTGGGCAGCGGCGACGGCGTCATAGCGGGCGTCTTGAACCTGAATTCTGGTGACGATTATGCCGTTTTGGGTAACGGCGGGGGCATTGTTGAAGGTGGATCAGGCGATGATACCATCCGGGGCGGTACTGGATCAGACGAGATCATTGGCGGCAACAATGAGGATGACATTCGCGGGCGTCAGGGCGATGATCTCCTTGATGGTGGTAGCGGCAATGACACGGTGCGGGCGGGTCAAGGTGACGATATCTTGGATGGCGGCTCAGGCAACGATTTCATGCGTGGCGGTGCAGGTGAAGATATCATCATCGGCGGGCTTGGTCAGGATACGATGTACGGCAACGGCGGTGCAGACACGTTTGTGTTCAACTCAGCGTCTGAAAGCACCAATGCTGGCATCGCGTGGGACCGGATAATGGACTTCACCCAAGGCGAAGATCTGATCGACTTGTCGGCGTTCAACGCGCGTTTCATCGGTACGGGTGCCTATGCGGCCAACGGCAATATCGCGGAGGTACGGATATTTGAAGACCCCAACGGCGACACCCGCGTGTTTGTGGACGTGAACGCTGATGGCACGTCGGACATGCGGTTCTATCTGGTGAATACACTGGGTGTGACTGCGGATGATTTCATTCTTTAGAGCATTCGAATGACAGCGCCCCTTAAAATGCCCCGTCATCCAACGATGGGGCATTTCTCGTATTCAGCCATCCGATTTAACCATTTTTCAACCCTTAGTGGCAGCCCACCAAACACAGTTGTCAGCTAAGTATCTTTCTGCCAGCTTGGACATATTATCAGTTTTGCCGTTGCTCATTTAGATTTGAATTTAGTCACGATGCTCTGGTCCGGCCCTCCCAATCAATTTTGAAGGGTGCTGCCGGCTCCGATGCTTAAAAAGCTCAAGGCAAAAACTGTACTCCAAATGCGCTTTGTCGCGATCAAACGACCAATGACGGTCAGAATATCTTTAGGAAAGGTTTTATCATGCCCATTAATATTGGCGGTCAAACGACATCATACACAATGACCACAGCTACTCTGCACTACCTCGCACAAGACGACACAGTTTTCACCTCCGGCCTCAGCAATGGGATTATTAACGACACGTTGACAGGAGTTGACCTTGTGATCGCCGGGACGGTCATTGCCGGTAATGTCGCGGTGATCACCAATGGCTCTGCCCAAAACTCGACCATAACAGTCTCCGATACTGGTCTTGTTGCGGGTCAGCGGTTTGGCATTGCGGCGGACGTTGGGAGACCAGATATCACTATCATTAACAATGGCAGCGTCTTTGGCTATGAACAGGCGGGCCTCGCCTCGTTTGGCGGCAACACTGTTTTCACCAATACCGGATCGGTTTATGGGCTTATCGGAGGCGTTCGTTTTACGAGCACCTCAACAAATGGGGCCTTGGACAACTCAGGCACGATCACTGGTGGCAATGGGGTTCTTGTCCAAGGCACCGGCGCAACGATCACCAACAGCGGGACAATCATGGCAGACGGCAGCCTTGGGAGTGCCGGGTATGGGGTTTTCACAACCGGGGCCTCTTTGTTGGTTTACAATTCGGGAACGATCGGCAGCAATGGTCCGGTCCCAAGCATCGCAATCGGCGGCGACATAGGAAATGACGTCATCTATAACAGCGGCACAATCGTGGGCGATATCAACTTGGGTGATGAAGCAGACTTTTACACGGGCAGTGGCGACGGCGTTGTGATGGGCTTTATCTTTCTTGAGGACGGGGATGACACAGCCCAACTTGGGAACGCTGGCGGGGAAGTTGTCTATGGCGGGTTCGGCGATGACACCCTCAGAGGCGGTACCGGAACAGACATTATGTATGGTGACGGCGACAATGACGACATTCGTGGCCGTGCGGGTGCGGACGAACTCTTTGGCGGCGCGGGTAATGATATCGTGCGCGCAGGTCGCGGGGACGATGTGCTGGATGGCGGCAGCGGCGATGACTTTATGCGCGGAGGTGCGGGCGAAGACATCATCATCGGTGGCTTGGGCGAGGACACGATGTATGGCAACGGTGGTGGCGATACGTTCGTGTTTAACACTGCCTCAGAGAGCACCAATGCGGGTGCTGCATGGGATCGCATCATGGACTTTACCCAAGGCCAAGACCTGATCGACCTCACCGCGTTCAACGCGCGTTTCATCGGAACGGGTGCCTACGCGGCCAACGGCAACATTGCAGAGGTACGGATATTCGAAGACCCCAACGGCGACACCCGCGTGTTTGTCGATGTGAACGCGGACGGCAC
>CALKXT010000054.1 GCA_938003685.1 uncultured Sulfitobacter sp.
TTTTATGGGCAAGCGGGATGAGTGGATCGCGAAATACGCAGAAGATCTGAAGAACAAATGTGGCATGACGCCAGACATGGATCTGCTGACAAAAGTGACAATCGGATGTGGTCCGTCGATCTATAACGCTGACGCACAGACCGTCGCAGGATCACAAGAAAGCGAACTTGAGTTGGTCAAAAACAACTTCCTTATCAAGAAGCTGGGTATGGCAGATGGTCCGAATTTGATGGAAGCAATCCACAGCGTGATCGAAACTTATGGCAAATCCGAGCGTAACAAGTACCGCGCTGTGGTCTATTATATGCTGACAAAGCACTTTGGCAAAGAATCTGTTTACGGCTAATTTAGCTTAGATGTTTCAATACCCTAACGCCCGCTTGGTTAAGCGGGCGTTTCGTTTTTAGGTTGGTTTTGAAGTACACTTTTGTTGCGAGAATCTACTGTCTTCGCTATCCATATTGAACAGGCCAGTACGGCCAGAACAGATTTCAGATACGTGTGTGGTGGCTTTGGGAGCACGCGGGGTGAGAAAGGGTTCTGGCGGGGTGTCAGAACCCTTTTTTTCGTCGGCATGTAAGTTCCAACAGCCTTTAAAACAACGTAAGCACAAGTCCGATGATTGCACATCCAAAGGTGGCATAACCTCCGTCAATCAGGGTGAGCCTGAATGGTCGCCCGCCGTAACCATTGTTGATCATGATCCAAGGGCTGATGAAAAATAGACCAATACCAAGGCCCGAAATTAACCCTTTGCCAATCGTATCAATATTCGACAGTGCAAAAATGTGCCTCATCATGCCTGCTACCAGCACCATCGCAATGGCCGCCATGACGTAGGGCAGTGGCGAATCGCCCATAGGCTTGCCATCTGGTCCAGCCTTTATACCTGCTGCTTCCATCCATGTTTTGGCCAAAACCATGTACCAGACCGCACCAAATCCGAAACCAGCCGCTGCTGAAACGATTACTGCAATAAAATCCATTTATTTCTCCTAGTTTTATGCACTAGGGAAAGTATGGGCCGAAAACGCCGATATTCCTAAGGTTTCGTATTGCCCAGCGCGCAAATGGCTTGCCACTCATCAGACGTGACAGGCTGCACCGACAGGCGAGAGTTCCGAACAAGGATCATCCCAGCCAACCGCTCATCAGCCTTGATCTGATCCAAAGTAACTGTTTTTTTGAACGGACGCACTGCTTTGATATCTACACATTCCCAACGCTCATCATTGGTTGTGCTGTCCAGATGCGCGGCTGTGATGACCTCAACAATGCCAACCACGGCCCGTTCTTTTTGCGAATGGTAAAAGAAACCCAGATCGCCAACGGTCATATCCCGCATGAAATTGCGGGCTTGGTAATTGCGCACACCATCCCATTCTTCACCCACGTCACCTTTGGCGAGCTGATCATCCCATCCCCATGTGCTGGGTTCTGATTTGAACAACCAATACGGCATTAGCCGATTACCCGGTTCCAATGGATCAATTCAACAGACCCAAACAAGCCTGCTTTTGCATAGGGGTCATTTTCAACCCAGACTTGAGCCGTAGCCATGTCAGGCACGTCCAGAATGATCAGCGACCCAATCATGTCGCCATCATTATCCAGAAACGGACCCGCCTGTGCCACCAGATCAGTGGATTTGAGGTAAGCAATATGTGCGGGCCGGTTTTCGGCACGTATGGCTTGTGCGCCAGATTTGTCTTTCGCGATGAGGGCAACAAACATTCATTCTTCCTTTAGCGGTCGGGCCAGCAGCAACTGCATGGCGTCAGATACATTTAGCGTATTGTCCAACAATCCTGCAACGGCAGCGGTTATCGGCATATCGAGATCGGCTTTTTTTGCTAGTGTATTCACCGCATGAGCCGTTGCGGCGCCTTCAACTGTGGTTGATGGATCAAATTTTGTATTCTTGCCAAGTGACAAGCCCAGACGATAATTGCGTGATTGTTCAGAAGTGCAGGTGAGCGTCAGATCACCAAACCCAGAAAGACCTGACAGTGTGGTGGGGTCAGCGTTTAAATGCGCTGCCAATCGCTGCATTTCAGCATAGCCGCGCGTCATCAGCGCAGCGCGCGCGCTTTCGCCTAAACCAGCCCCAATCGCGGTGCCGCAAGCGATGGCAATCACGTTCTTTAACGCACCGCCTAGTTCAGCACCAATGGTATCCGTGGTTCGGTATATTCGGATATTTTGGCTTGTTAGATACTGTTGCAGGTATTGTCCTACGTCGTCATCCGCACATGCAAGCGTGAGCGCAGTGGGAAGACCACGGGCAATATCAGCTGCAAAGCTTGGGCCCGTTAAGATAGCAGGCGTTGCAGAGGTAGCTGTATCCTCGATAACTTTGACAGGGCCAGCGCCCGAAGACAGCTCAATACCTTTGCAACAAGCGACCAGTTTTTTCCCAGACAGGTCACTAGCATTTTCAATAAGGAACCCGCGCAGTTTCTGCATTGGCACAGCAATAAGTAAGATATCGGCTTGGCAAGCTTTATTCATATTATCTGTCACATGTAGGGCGTCAGGAAATATGCAGCCCGGCAAGCGGTTCGTATTTTTTCGGGCGTTTGCCATATTACCTAGGTTGCGTGCCCAAAGCGTAACGGGACCGGTGTTTGCTAGGGAAATTGCAAGCGCGGTGCCAAATGCGCCAGCGCCTAGGACTGAAATACTCATGCCTTTGCCCCCTTTTTACCGCTGCCTAGCATTGCAGGTTGCGATGTATCGAGTGGCCAGCGCGGTCGTGCGGATAGTGTTAGATCGTCTGGGTATGTGCCTAATTGTTCGCTCGCGGCATATGCAATCATTGCTGCATTATCGGTACATAAAGCCAGTGGAGGGGCAACAAATGCCGCATCCTCACTAATTGAGACACCTTCTAACTCGACTCTGATAGATTGATTCGCGGCCACCCCGCCAGCAACACATAGTGTACGAGGCGCATCAGTTGGGTACGCACGAAACGCGCGGCGTGTCTTTTCGGCTAACACATCAATGACAGCTGCTTGGAATCCAGCAGCCAAATCTGATTGATCTTGTTTGGTTAGTCCGCCACCCAGCTCAATGACTTTGTCCCGAGTCCTCAAGACCGCGGTTTTCAGACCAGAGAATGACATGTCGCATCCATGACGATCCAAAAGGGGACGCGGGAATTTGAACCGTTTAGGATCACCCTGTTTCGCGGCTTGTTCAATTGCCGGCCCCCCCGGTTGCGATAAGCCAAGCAGTCGGGCGATTTTATCAAATGCTTCACCTGGGGCATCGTCAATGGTGCCACCCAAGCGTTGAAACTCTGCTGGGCCGTGCACCATCAAGAACTGACAATGTCCGCCAGATACCAACAGCATCAAATAGGGATAAGGCACGTTATTGGTCAGGCGGGGTGTCAGTGCGTGACCAGCTAAATGGTTTACACCAAACAGCGGCTTACCCGTCGCAAGAGACAGACCTTTGGCACACATTACGCCAGAAATGACGCCGCCAATTAGGCCCGGGCCCGCAGTAACAGCAATGCCAGTGATATCAGACATGGACATATCGGCCTCTGTTAGAGCCTGTTCAATACACAAATCGAGCTTTTCAGCATGGGCACGCGCTGCGATTTCCGGCACCACCCCACCAAAAGCTGCATGAAGATCAGCCTGATCTGCGACTATGGATGACAAAACTGATGCGTGTCCATTTGCATCAATACGCACCACTGCTGCTGCGGTATCATCACAGCTACTCTCTATCCCGAGTATGGTCATGACCTTTGGCATGTGTGCCTTCCATTGTAAGGTGCCTTTCCCGGAGGTAACACCACTACCCATGGCAAACAATGCCAGCGCCTTATAAGATAGTGCTCATATGAAGCGCCCACACCTATTGATCACACGACCCCAAGCCAGTGCAGACAGCTTTGTTGCGCGGTTAAGTCAAGATATTCAGGCGCAGTCCTCAGTATTGGTTTCGCCGCTTATGAAGATCGTTCCAGCGGGGGAAAAGCCGAATTTGTTGGGTTACTCCGGCGTGATATTCACATCGGTAAATGCGGTAGAATGTGCCCCAATGGGTGATGGACGTTCTGCCCATTGCGTAGGTGGAACTACTACAAAGATTGCCTTAGCAGCGGGTTGGAAGGTCTTGAGCACAGCCATAAATGCTGATGGGCTTATTGATAATATTATCAACGCTGGCGCGACTGGTCCGTTTATTCACTTGGCAGGTCGACATCGACGCGGTGAGATCGCTGAAAAATTGTCAATACAGGGAACACATGTTGATGTTCATACTTTGTATGATCAGCAACTATTGCCGTTATCGGAAGAGGCACAGTCTTTGTTGAATGGGGAAGCTCGCGTTGTAGTTCCCCTTTTTTCGCCCCGTACCGCCAAGCACTTTATCGAACAAGCACAACGGTTGGATCGTGTGACAGTTATTGCAATAAGCGATGCGGTAGCGTCCCTTTGCAAAGGAGTACATGCAATACAAATTGCAGAGGCACCCACCCGTGAGGAAATGATCCGCAGTGTGGAAAAAGCATTGTGCGACATTACCTTGGCTTGAGGGGCGCATGGATGCCGGGTAAGGTTGAATAGTTAAGCTGACCTTGTTGGTCGGAATCGGAAAGGTGGCAGAGTGGCTAAAGCGAAAAAACCAGCCTCGACAGGCGGCAAAGCAAAAGACACACCAAAGGCTGAGTTAGAGAAGCCTGCGGGGTCTGTGCCCAAAACGCCTAGATCGCGCACCAGTGCAGCAAAGCCTGCAGCGACAGCTAAAGCCAAGCCAGATTCGACAGCAACCAAGGATATGGTTGCGCCAAAGTCATCGGCACCTGAAGCCGCAAAAGTAGTTGATACCGTTAAGGCCGTTGAACCAGCTAAGGCTGATGAAGCTGAAAAAGCCGAAGCCAAAGCATCAAATAACACCACAACTCAAACACCACCGCACGCAGAGCCAGAGACAAGTGGTAGCATTTTCTGGCCTCTATTGATTGGCGGTGCCCTAGCGGCTGTGATGGGTTTTGTTGCCTCTGAAATGAATTTGCTTGGCACCCGAAGTGACACGAGCGATTTGCGCGCCATCTTGAATAAACAGCAGGCGCAGATAGCAGAACTTGAAAACGCAGAATCCAAAACGCCTGATGTCGAATTTGCTGCATTGGACAGTTTGACGATTGAACTGGCGGAATTGGTGCCAACTGTAGCAGCAATTGATGCGCGGTTAAGTGACGTTGAGAAACGCCCAGTTGCGAAAGGTTCTTCATCGTCCGCTGATGTCGCGGTATATGAAAGTGAATTGCAAGCATTGCAGGCTTCTGTTGAACAACAGCGTTCAGAAATCGAAGGCTTGTTGAGCAATGCGTTGAGTGTTGAAGAGGCGACAGCAGAGGCATCGCGCAAGGCGGCTTTGCAAGGCGCGCTTACCCGTATCACTACGGCCCTTAATGGCGGCAAACCATTTAAGTCTGCATTGGCAGACCTTGAAGCAAACGGAATGGGCGAAACCCCCGCCGCGCTCGTGGATGTGGCTGACAGTGGTGTTGTGACTTTGATCAACCTGCAATCGCGGTTTCCAGATGTTGCGCGGGTGGCGCTATCTTCTGCTCGGGCTATTGGATCAGATGGTGCTGAGGGTGGTGTTGGTGGTTTCTTGCGCCGACAGCTTGGCGCACGGTCTGTTGCCCCGCGTGAGGGCACAGACCCTGACGCAGTATTATCCCGCATAGAGGCAGCGGTGCGTGATGGTCGTTTGACCGATGCACTTGCAGAAATTGATACCTTGCCAGAGCCATCCCAAAACGCGATGCAAGACTGGACAGCGGATGCGCGCGCCAGACAAGCCGCAGAAGCCGCTGCCGAAGACCTTTCACAACGCCTGACAGCAAACTAAGGAAATTGAATTTATGCTATGGTCATTGATCAAGATCGTTTTGTTTGTCGCCGTTGTTGCGATTATGGCTTGGGGTGCTGGGTATTTGCTCGAAAGCCAAGGAGGTATTCAAGTCACCCTCATGGGAACCGAATATAGTTTTGGCCCACTACAATCAGTCATCGCTGTTATTCTTCTTATGGTCGGTGTTTGGGTATTGCTTAAGGTTTTCACTTTGCTTGTTGCCACGTGGAAATTCTTGAACGGTGATGAAACTGCGCTTTCTCGGTATTTTGATCGCAATCGTGAAAAGAAAGGCTTTGAGGCGCTTTCAGAAGGGTTGATGGCACTTGCTAGCGGTGAAGGTCGCGTTGCGATGGCAAAAGCGGCTAAGGCAGATAAATATCTCAACAAACCCGCTTTAACGAACCTACTGACAGCACAAGCTGCTGAGTTGGCAGGTGACAGCCGCAAGGCCGAGGAAACTTATCGCAAGTTGGTTGAGGATGAAACAACGCGGTTTGTTGGTGTACGTGGGATCATGAAGCAAAAGCTGGCTGCGGGCGATACAGAGACCGCACTCAAGCTGGCTGAGAAGGCATTTGCCCTTAAGCCGAAACACGAAGAAACCGGTGATGTGCTATTGCAGCTTCAGGCGGCAAAAGAAGACTGGAGCGGTGCGCGGCAAACCTTGAGTGCCAAGTTAAAAAATGGGCACTTGCCACGCGATGTGCATAAGCGACGTGATGCAGTGTTGGCGCTTTCCGAGGCCAAAGATGTATTTGAAGAAGGCAACAGCATTGAAGCGCGCGAAGCCGCGATTGAAGCAAATCGTCTGTCCCCGGATTTGATCCCAGCAGCGGTGATGGCCGCACATAGCTACATCAAGCAGGATAAACCAAAATATGCATCGCGCGTGTTGCAAAAAGCATGGAGCGTGCATCCGCATCCCGATTTGGCAGCGGCATATGCCGGGGTTGCGCCTGATGAAACACCATCACAGCGGATCAAGCGGTTTAGAACTCTGACAAAATCGCAACCTGATCATCCAGAGACACGCATGTTGCTGTCTGAATTGCACATCGCCAACGAAGACTTCCCCGAAGCGCGTCGCGCATTGGGTGATTTGGTCGAAAGCGATCCAACAGCGCGGTCTGTTACGTTGATGGCCGCGATTGAGCGGGGCGAAGGTGCGTCAGATACCGTGGTCAAAGGTTGGTTGGCGCGTGCGCTGTCTGTGTCCCGCGGCCCGCAGTGGATTTGCGATAACTGTCATCACATCCATGCGGAGTGGAAACCGATTTGCGAGAATTGCAAAAGCTTCGATACGCTTGCATGGAAATCGCCACCATTGTCCGAAGTTGCAATGCCCGGCGGTGTCCAAATGTTGCCCCTGATTGTTGGATCGATTGAGGATAATTCAGGCGCAGATACTGCTGAAAAAGTTGCGACTCGCAGTGATATTGAAGATGCGGAGCTGATCACAGATGCACCAGAGCCAGACCTGAATGGCGATTCGAAAGAGGCAAAAGCCTAAGGTATTTGTGTTGTGCTACGCCTTTTGGGCGCGGCGATTTGCACTGATATGTCCAATGGGCTTGCGGAAACTCCCTATTCGCGGCTTTATCTGGACGTATCAAAAGTGATTGGGTCCATAAGAGACCAAGATCACCAATAGGGAGAATTCTATGACTGTTTCAAAACTTGCAGCGCTTGCGCTTGCCGTGACCAGTATGGTCACACCGGCGTTGGCTGATACCAAGATCGGGATGATCACCACGCTATCTGGCGGTGGTGCAGGGCTGGGCATCGATGTGCGAGATGGGTTTATGTTGGCCATCGAACAATCTGGTCGTGATGACGTAGAAGTCGTGATCGAGGATGATCAGCGCAAACCTGACATCGCTGTCCAATTGGCTGACCGGATGATCCAATCTGAAAAAGTGGACATCATGACTGGGATTATTTGGTCAAACCTAGCAATGGCTGTTGTACCGCCTGCGACTGCGCAAGGCGTGTTCTACCTTTCGCCTAATGCTGGACCTTCTGCGCTCGCGGGCAAGGGATGCCATGAAAACTATTTCAATGTCGCGTGGCAGAACGATAATTTGCATGAAGCGGCAGGTGCCTATGCGAATTCTGCTGATTACAAAAATAGCTTTATCCTCGCGCCAAACTATCCAGCGGGCAAAGATGCACTGATCGGCTACAAGCGCATGTACGAGGGTGAATTGGCTGGAGAGCTGTATACCAAGCTTGGCCAAACCGACTACGCTGCCGAGATTGCGCAAATTCGTGCTTCTGGTGCAGACAGTGTGTTCTTTTTCCTACCCGGCGGCATGGGCATTTCGTTTATGAAGCAATACGCAGCATCCGGCGTCGAAGTACCGTTGGTTGGTCCTGCGTTTTCGTTTGATCAAGGCATTCTGCAAGCGGTTGGTGATGCGGCTTTGGGTGTTAAAAACACCTCTCAATGGAACAAAGACATCGACAATGAAACCAACGCAGCCTTTGTAGCGTCCTTTTCAGAGAAGTATGGTCGCCTGCCATCACTCTATGCGAGCCAAGGGTTCGATACTGCCAATTTGATTCTAAGCGCGCTGGGCAAGGCCGAAGTTTCTGACGCCGATACGTTCCGCACTGCATTGGAAGCGGCTGATTTTAATTCGACGCGTGGTGATTTTAAGTTTGGTTCAAACCATCACCCCATTCAGACGATTTATGTACGTGAAGTCATCAAAGAGGGTGACGTCTACACAAACAAGCTGATCGGACCAGTGTTGGAAAATCACAGCGACGTCTATGCCGCTGAATGTAAAATGTAAAAACTGTAAATTGGCGGGGCCGTTTTGGCCCCGCCGGTATTACTTGCCCTTCCAAACAGGGTCTCGTTTTTCGGAAAAGGCACGTGCGCCTTCCATCTGATCATCAGAAGAATAAAGCACATCAACCGATGATAGCTGGCGTTTTGTGATCCGGTTCATACTGTCCTGAAATTTTGAATCCTCAGCATCGCGTACAATCTCTTTGATTGCGGCATAGACAAGCGGCGGACCCGACGCGAGCAAACGCGCCAACTCCCATGCGCGATCCATCAGCTGATTGGCTGGCAAAACCTCGTTTATTAACCCCCAATCTTTTGCCTCGCTCACATCAAACCAGCGACCCGTCAGCAGGAGTTCCATTGCGATATGATAGGGAATGCGTTTTGGCAGTTTAACAGAGGCCGCATCTGCCACGGTTCCAGATCTAATTTCAGGTAAGGCGAATGTGGCATGCTCAGCAGCCAGTATCATGTCTGCGCTCAACGCCAGCTCCAAACCACCTCCGCAAGCGATGCCATTTACAGCGGCAATGACGGGTTTGTTCAACCCAGGCAATTCCTGCAACCCACCAAAGCCTCCGACGCCGTAATCACCATCTACTGCGTCGCCATCTGCTGCCGCTTTTAGATCCCACCCGGGGCAAAAAAACTTGTCACCACCACCCGTTATGATCGCGACGCGCAACTCCGGATCATCACGAAAACTAGCGAATACTTCACCCATTTTGCGAGAAGTATGCAGGTCGATAGCGTTGGCCTTGGGGCGATCCAATGTAACCTCTAGGATCGCACCGTCGCGCCGAGTCTTGATGGGGTTATCAGACATATGGGTTCTTTCATTTGATGCAGCGCAACAGCGCGTCAGCGGCAATTGCGTCGTTTGGTGTGCAGATAAGTGGATTGATCTCAATCTCGCTCAACCCGATTGCGTTGGCTATTGTATAGTCTTGGACGGCTTGGATGGCACGTAAGATTGCGGACCTGTCCGCAGACTGCGCGCCGCGGTAGCCATTGAGCAGCGGTGCGATCTTCAGTGAATCCAGCGACTGCTCGATCGCTGCTTGTGACGCAGGGACCAGAAGCGATGCGGAGTCTTGCAATACTTCGGTCAAAATTCCACCCGCTGCAATAGTCAGCACAAAACCATGCGCAGGGTCACGGACCACCCCAATCAACAGTTCCACGACTGTATCAGTGATCATTTGTTCAATCAAAAAGCTGGGCGCATCCATATTTTCAGCGGCACTTCTTGCCTCTTTTGCTGACCTGATGTTCAGGCGTACGGCCCCAGCTTCGGTTTTGTGGGCAACGCCTTCTCCTTTAAGCACCAAAGGAAAGCCTATATTGCTGGCTGCGTCAAAAACGTCTGTTTTGGTTGCGCAGCGTTCTGATTTTGGGATGTTCAGACCATGGAGGGCAAGGCGGTTTTTTGCATCACCCTCAGGGATCAGTATTGGAATGATTTCTGGGCCGGGTCGTAAAATTGGATCAGTGTTTGATGACAGCTGAATCACCGCAGCGGCGCAAGCAGCAAGGGCTTCACTTAACCCACAAAACGGGACAATACCGGAAGCGATCAATGTTTCACTAACAGATTCCGGCATGAGTTCAGGCAGGGTCGCCGCCATACCATAATGCGTACCAGTTTGCTTTTGCGCGCCGATGGCAGCGGCAATCACGCAGTCCCAATCGTCTGGCGAACATCGGTCTGGGCGAGGGAAGTCTACAATCAAGATTGTCATGGCAATTGCTGGATCTGCCATAGCGGCAAAGGCTTGGGTCATCGCAGTAACATCACGCCAGATATATGTGTGATAATCCAACGGATTTGCCAAAGCAACGCGAGGCCCAAGAGCGATGCGTAGATCAGTCTTTTGCCGGTTGTTAAGGGCTGGAAAGGTGGCACCATGATCCAAGCCTGTATCGGCGGCAAGGCTCGCTTCGCCACCTGAACAACTGATCGTTGCAACGGTGTTTTGGGTAAGAGGCCCTGTGATGTGTAGTACTTTAAGCGTCTCAATGAACGTTGGCAGGTCAGAAACGCGCGCGATACCTAGGCGCTTCAAAAGAGCATTTGCACCTGCATCACCACCCGCCAATGATGCCGTATGAGATACGGTTGCTGCGCGTGCTTGGGTGGAGCGGCCAACCTTGATGGCAACAATGCTTTTTCCTAATGCACGTGCGTGGGCCGCTAAATCTTCAAAGGCACGCAGGTTTCCTATACCCTCGATGTGCAACCCAAGTGCTGTAACGCGCGGATCATCCAGCAAGGCGCGGCCAATTTCGGATATCCCAGTTTGCGCCTGATTGCCCGCTGTTATCACATAAGCCAGTGGCAACCCACGCTGCTGCATCGTTAGATTGATCGCAATGTTTGAGCTTTGGGTGACGATGGCCACACCATTATTGACCCGTTTTCCACCATGCTGATCTGGCCATAGTAACGCGCCATCAAGGTAGTTGATGAAGCCGTAGCAATTTGGACCAAGGATAGGCATGCCTCCGGCTGCATAGAGTAACTGACTTTGTAAATCTGCACCGCTTGCGTCTTCTGCAACAGCCTCAAGAAAGCCAGAAGCAAAGCAAACGGCACCACCGGCCTTCATTTCAGATAGTGTTTGAACTAAGTTGATGGTTGTGTCTCGGTTTACGCCAATGAAACTTGCATCTGGTGCGCTTGGCAGGTCTTTGACACTGCGAAAGCAGGGTACGCCAGCGATCTCAGGTGTTGACGGATGCACAGGCCAGACATCTCCGTCGAAACCCATTTTTTGACACTGTTCGATGACCTGTCTGCACCACGCACCACCGCCAATTACGGCGATTGTTCGTGGTCGCAAGAGGCGGTTCAAATCGCGCGTCATGCGCCAAGCGGGCGCAACAGGTCACGCGAAATGATGTGGCGCTGAATTTCTGATGTACCATCCCAGATGCGTTCGACACGCGCATCGCGCCAAAACCGCTCAATTGGGAAATCATCCATCAGGCCCATGCCGCCATAGATTTGCAAAGTCGCATCCGTGACGCGCGCGAGCATTTCAGAAGCATAGAGTTTAGCTGACGCAATCTCGCGGTTCGCCGGTAATCCTTGATCCAAGCGCCACGCGGCGGCCAGTGTCAGCCAATCGGCGGCGTCAATTTCAGTGATCATGTCTGCGATTTGAAAGCTGATTCCTTGAAACTTCCCAATAGGCTGTCCGAACTGTTGACGTTCAGCGGAGTAGTTGAGCGCCATATCAAAACACCGTCTTGCGCGACCAACGGCCATCGTGGCAACTGTGATGCGGGTCGCATACAGCCATTCATTCATCACGGCAAAACCGCCATCAACTTCACCCAACACCTGTGCATCGGGCAGACGACAATCATCGAATTCTAGGATCATGTTTTTGTAACCACGATGGCTGACCGATTTATAACCATCGCGAATCGTAAAGCCGGGCGTGCCACGATCTACAAGGAATGTGGTGATACGCTTTTTCGGGCCACGCGGTGTGTCGTCTTCGCCGGTTGCTACAAAAACGATGATGAAATCAGCGTGATCCGCGCCAGAGATGAAGTGTTTTGTACCGTTCAGCACCCAGTCACCACCATCACGACGTGCAGTGCATTTCATGCCGCGCACGTCTGATCCCGCACCCGGCTCTGTCATCGCAAGTGCGTCCATCCGTTCGCCCCGCACAGCGGGTAATAGATAGCGTTTACGCTGTTCATCGTTGCACGCCATTAAGATGTTTTGTGGGCGCCCAAAGAAGTGGTTAAGCGCCATAGAGCCGCGCCCTAACTCGCGTTCGACCAGTGCAAATTCAAAGTGATTTAGGCCAGCGCCGCCAACCTCTTCTGGAAAGTTGCAGGCATAAAATCCCAGATCAATGGTCTTTTGCTTGATTGCTTCGGCGACATCATGAGGGACATGGCCTGTGCGTTCAACTTCGGCCTCATGCGGATAAATCTCTTTTTCGACAAAGCTGCGCACAGTCGAAACGATCATTTCTTGTTCTTCAGACAAACCAAACTGCACACCATTCTCCCCTTTGATTTGCTAAGCAGCATTATTCATCTTGCAGAACACCACTGTGCAGAATTAGAAATCAGTATGCCTAATTGGAAAAAAATCTCAATAAAACCGATGTCTGTAGGTGTGTTGCTATTTGATGGTTTTTCAAACCACTGCGTAGCAAATGCCGTTGAACCATTACGCGCGGCTAACACCTTGGGCCGTCAAACGCATTATAACTGGCGATATCTAACGCTTAACGGCGAAGCGGCGGAAAGCTCGAGCGGCCTAAAGATAATTCCAGACGGACGGTTGAACGATGAGCAGGGTGATCTTTTGATGGTGATGCCATCATATGGATATCAGGATCTTGGCGGTCTTGCTATTCAGCAAGAGTTGCGCGCCGCAGCAAAGCGGTTTGATACACTTGTTGGATTGGATACAGGCAGCTGGTTATTGGCAAAAGCGAGTTTGTTGAACGGGTATCGCGCGACGATCCACTGGGATGTCTTAACAGTATTTGCTGAGGCGTTTACCGAAGTCGATGCAGTGCGCGAACGGTTTGTTGTGGAGGATGATCGGATAACGTGTTCTGGCGCGATGGCTGCGTTTGATATGGTGTTACATTTGATCGCACAGGATCATGGAAAAGCGTTGGCATTGGAAGTTGAACAACTTTTCATGGCCCATGACGCGGATGCACCTTTGTACCCGTTACGTGGCAAGGGGCGGGTGGCAAATGCCGCCGTTGCGTTGATGCAGGCAAATTTGGAGCGGCCGTTGAAGGTTACGGAAATCGCGGCGCAACTGGTGTGTAGTCAAAAAAAGCTTGAGCAAGTCATGCAGCGTGAATTTGGCGAAACGCCACAGGTGGTTTATCGGCGGTTGCGGTTAAATCTTGCGCGTAGATTGGCCGAGGATACTCACCTAGAGCTGTCAGAAGTCGCGTTGCGCAGTGGCTATCAAAACCCAAGCGCCATGGCGCGGGCTTTTAAATCAGAGTTTGGGATGACAGCAAGCGAAGCGCGCGAGAGAGTGTTTTAGCTATCGACAGAGGTCAAATTAAGTATGCGATGAGTTATAGTGCATAGGTAATTGGCGAAATTACAATTAGAGGTGGAAAAGCGGTGATCATTCTATTGATATAGAACAAAAAAGCGGCAAAAAGTCGCGTACCTAAACAGATCGTTTCCAACTCTTAATGTTGCGGAAAATGGCATAATTCCTTAAAGAAGAGTTAAAATGCCTATTAGCACCCTTAAAGATTGGAATGTTGTCATGCCTTCTTTCTATTCAACCGATTTTACTGACGCCGATTCTGTAGCACCAGAGTTGCCCACTGCTATCGGCCCAGATATTGGCGAAACAATTGGTACTGCCGGTTCGATTGCTGTTGGTCAGTCAATCGTGAATACCATCGACACTGCTGGAGACAATGATTGGTTCGGCATTAACCTTGTTGCCGGGCAAACCTATCAGATTACGCTAAATGGTAGTTCTTTGGGTGGCGGTACATTGTCTGATCCGCTGCTTCGTCTTTACAGCTCAACGGGTTCAATTATCACCTCAAATGATGACGGTGGACCTGGAGTTAATTCCTTAATCAACTTTACAGCCACGTCGTCGGGCACATTCTATATCTCAGCCGAGGCGTATGCTTCCTACACAGGCACATACACCCTCTCTGTGAATGAAATTCAGATTAACCCCAACGATTCATGGGAAAATTCGCCCGGTTTCGATAGCCCGCTTTTGGATGCGATGTCATGGGGTCAGCGTTTTAGCCACACTGATCTGACCGTCTATTTCGGTGCAGCCGGTTACACTGCTGATGGCGTAACGTCTGAAGGTTTCAATGCGTGGGAAATCCAACAGTTCCGCGCGGTGTTTGATGCCGTTGAAGCGGTTTCTGGGCTGACGTTCACAATTGTGAATACAGGCGTCGATGCTGACCTTGAAATGATCTTGGACACCAATGAATTGAGCAGTGGTTTGTACGGGCGTTTCAACCCGCCCGGATACGGTGGAGAAGGCAACGACGGCGTTGGCCAATTCAACGGGAATCTCTGGGACCGTTTTGCTAATGGCGACCTGACGGTTGGTGGCTTTGGCTTCTACATCATCATGCATGAATTGCTGCACGGTCTCGGCTTGTCGCACCCTCACGATGCTGGTGGTGATTCGAGTGTTCTGCCAGGCGTTGGCTCCCCGCGGGGCGATTATGGTGACTACGACCTCAGCCAAGGCATCTTTTCTGTGATGTCCTACAACCCTGCGTATCACACAGGTACACCCGGTTCTGCGCCTGCCGCTGGTACTGGCAGTGGATCTGGTGTGAACTATGGTTACGCCACTGGTCCGATGGCTATTGATATCGGTATTTTGCAGGCGCTGTATGGGGCAAACACAACCTACGCTTCAGGCAACGACACCTATTTCTTGCCAACAGGTACAGGTGTGGGCACATATTGGTCCACAATCTGGGATACAGGCGGCGTTGATAGCATCCGTCACAATGGCTCAACTGCAGCACAGATCGATCTGCGTGCTGCAACGCTTGAAATGGAAAATGGCGGCGGTGGTTTTGTATCAGCGGTTGATGGAACACGTGGTGGGTTCACTATCGCCAACGGTGCTGTGATTGAAAACGCCTTTGGCGGCTCTTCTAACGACTATATAATCGGGAACAGCGCCAACAACAATCTTGTGGGCTTTGGTGGCTTTGACACCATCGCTGGCAACGCTGGCAACGATACAATTGACGGCGGCAACGGTGCTGACTCTTTGTATGGCGGCGCTGACAATGACTTGATCATCGGCGGTGACGGCTTTGACCAACTCTATGGTGAAGCGGGCAATGACACCCTACAAGGCGGCAACAGCAACGACTATCTCTATGGTGGCGAGGGCAACGACTTGCTGCTGGGTGGTTTGAACATTGGTACGTCGGTTGAATTGCTTGATGGTGGCGCTGGCAATGATACGTTGCGCGGTGAAGGTGGTTTTGACTTGCTGCGCGGCGGCGATGGTGACGACGTTCTGGATGGCGGCAACCAAGCTGACAACCTTTACGGCGATGCGGGTAATGACACCTTAAGTGGCGGCGAAGGTTTTGATCGTTTGTTCGGTGGCACCGGTGACGATGTTCTGAACGGCGGTAATGGTCCTGATGGTCACTTTGGTCAGCAAGGCAATGACACCATTTATGGTGGCGATGGCGATGACCGCTTCTTTGGTGGCTCTGGAAATGACTTGATCCTTGCGGGCAATGGCAACGATACGATCTATGCCGACTCAGGCTTTGATACGATTGATGCCGGTGCGGGCAACGATGTCATGTTTGGTTTCTTTAACGCCGATACATTCGTATTCAATGGCGCACATGGTAATGACACCATTGGCGACTTTGATGAGTTCAGTGGTGCAGAGCGGATCAATCTGAGCAACACGGTATTTAACTTTACCAACATCAGCAGCATCTACGCGAACACGACACAGGTTGGTAACCACGTGGTGATCAACACAGGTGGCGGTAACTCCATCCAATTGAACAATGTGATTGAGGCCAACCTCACCGCTGACGACTTCATTTTCTAACCAAAAATGATCCGCTCATTTTTACGATCCGTTAAGCGGGTTCTTCACACTCGGCGCTTTCCCTTCTATGGAGGGGAAAGCAGTCGCAGTGCGCGGCTTCGTCCATCAAGAGGTTCATCCATGGTGCGTTCATTTAAAACTCCGTTTTCACGTCCCGCTCTTGGTGGGTATCAAAAAGGGGTCATGAACTATCATTACCGCGATGTGATGTGCAATAAATCTCCGATTGATATTGGGTTGTACCTGCACATGATCTGGGCGGTTCAGCCCGGCAGTTATATTGAGATCGGCACAAAATTTGGTGGCTCGGCGTTGCTGTTCCGTGATGTGTGCAAGATGTACGATATGGATACGCGTATCGTCACCATCGACCGTAGCCCGCCAGAAGTCGACGAACGCTTTGACGGGATCGAATTTGTCCAAGGCAATGTCATGGACATGGAAGGCACGTTCGCCAAGAACAATTTGTTCGATCTGCCACGCCCTTGGATATTGTCCGAAGACAGCGCGCACACCTTTGACGCCTGCATGGTCGTACTGGAATTTGCGGCAAAGCATTTGCAGCCCGGCGAATACCTGATCATGGAAGATAGCGTTCTAGAAGAGCTGGACCTTGCGGATCGTTTTGATGGTGGCCCCAGCCGCGCGTTGGAAGAATATCTGAACGCCAACCCCGGTGTGTTTGAGATTGATACCAATTACTGTGACATGTTCGGCATCAATGCGACGACCAACCCGAATGGTTACCTGCGCAAACTGTAAGGCAGGGGCGAAACATGTCGACACCTCAGTTTGCTGAGAATATCCGACTGGTCATCTGGGATTTGGATGAGACCTTTTGGGATGGCACCCTGACCGAGGGTGGCATCACCTATCGCGATGACCACCATCAACTGGTCATTGATCTAGCCAAGCGCGGCATCATGAGCGCAATTTGTTCAAAGAACGAATTTGACCCGATCGAAGAAGTGTTGCGTGAAAAAGGTCTATGGGATTATTTCATTTTCCCCAGCATTGATTGGACCCCAAAAGGGCCACGTATCAAAGCGATGTTGGAAACCATTGGGTTGCGCGCGGCATCGACATTATTTTTGGATGATAACCATCAGAATTTGGCACAGGCGGAACATATCAATCCCGGTTTGAACGTTGCCTTGCCAGACGTGATCGCATCGTTGCGAGACTTGCCCGAGTTCGAGGGCAAAGATGACTCGAACATGACACGTCTTGCACAGTATAAAGTGACTGAGAAAAAGACAGTCGCGGCGAAGGTGACAGGCGGCGATACGGCTGCGTTTTTGCGCCAATCCAACGTCAAAGTGTTTTTGGACTATGATGTTGAAGGTAATATTGATCGTGCCGTTGAGCTGGTAAATCGCACCAATCAGTTGAATTTCACCAAGAACCGTTTGTCCGATGATCCTGATATCGCGCGTGAAGAGTTACGCAAACGTCTGGCGCATAACACCAGTGATGCGGCCTTGATCCGAGTTCGGGATGATTTTGGTGATTACGGATTTGTTGGGTTTTACCTGACCAAACGGATCAACAACGCGCGCTCGCTTGAACACTTCTGCTTTTCTTGCCGCACGCTGAACATGTACATCGAACATTGGGTGTATGAATTTCTGGGGCGCCCGAAACTAACCGTGGTGGGAGAGGTGCTTTCGGACGTGCACAATCCTGATCTGTCGGTTGACTGGATCACGCCTGCAAATATCGAAGACATGGACGCACCCAGCGATGGCGCTGCGTTGCGGTTCGATCATATCTTTGCGCGCGGTGGCTGTGATCTGGCCAGCTTAATGCACTACTTCACCTTGCACGCAGACAACATTACTGAAGAATTCAAT
>CALKXT010000055.1 GCA_938003685.1 uncultured Sulfitobacter sp.
ACAGCAACATCGGCGTCAGGTGCGACGCTTTGTGGCGTTTCCCCATCAGCCACGGCCGGGATCGCATCATCAACAACGCCATCCGCAGGTGCAGGTGCATCTGGCGTTGGTGTTTCGGTGATCGCGCCCTCGGGCACCTCAGCGGCAACATCCATCACAGGCGTGTCTTCGGCCACATCTTTTGCGGCTTCAGGCATTACTTCTGTGACGGCCTTAACCTTGGCGCGTTCGCCTTTTTCCGCCTTATAGCCTAGCCCGCCCATCAGTTCAGAGAACTGTTCAAGCGTCATCCCGGTGATCGACAACATGTCTGGCTTTGCTTCGAACCCGCCACGCGAATCTTCACCGCGCAACATATCGGCCAAGCGTTCCAGCATATCGATGCGGATCGCGCGGCTGCCTGCATTGCGATAGCCCGACATCGTGTCGGCACCCTCAGGCGCGCCAGCTTCAACCGGAATGGTGACCAAACCGGGGGGCGGTGATTCTGGAAATTCAGACAAGCCTTTGGTCAGCGACCACAGAACAAGACGCAGGCGCGTCGGCGCGGGTTTCAGCAACAAAGGCATAAAGATCGTGAACTGACCAAAACGCACACCATGCTTGCGCAAGGCCCCACGGGCATCTTGATCCAGTGCTTTGACATCATCCGCAACACTTGCGCGCGTCAGAAGGCCAAAGTTTTCAACCAGCTGGAATGCAAAACCGCGTGCAAGACCGTTCAATGTCTCGTCTTTGCTGAGGTTCAACAGTGGCTCGAACAACGCCGCAACCTTGCGATCAATGAAGTGCTGCAAACGGCGCTGCACTTTTTGCGCAACCTCAGGGCCAGCAACGTCATCAACGAAAACTTCGACAGATGGCTTCAACCCATCCGTCCCAGCAACCAGTTTTCCAACCGCTGATGATCCCCACATCAATCCACCCTGTTCGGTGAAATCAATCTCGGTATCGGGCGCGTTGTAAAAACGATCCGCGCGCAGATGGAATTGTGGCGCAAGCGCCTGCATGGCCGCAGACTTGATCGTCTTTTCCTCGGCCCCGCCTGCGCCCTTGTCGGCGCGGAAACGGAAACCGTCCAACTTGCCTACAAATTCGCCTTCAACAGTTACTTCACCAGTCTCGTTTACTTCGGCCACCATGGCTTCCTTCTGTCCTAGCCGGCGCAAAAGCACGGATGTGCGCCGATCTACAAATTTTTCAGTCAAACGCGCGTGCAAGGCGTCTGATAAGCGGTCTTCTACTTCACGTGTGGCCCCGCGCCAATGGCTTTCGTCACGTGTCCAGCCTTTGCGTTGCGCCACATAGGTCCATGTGCGGATAAACGCCAATCGTTTTGACAGCGCATCAATGTCGCCGTCTGTGCGATCAATGCGCTTGATATGCAGCGCCAGCCAGTTTTCCGATATCGTTCCGAGTTGATGTAGGTCGGTGAAAATAGTCTCAAGGATGCTGGCGTGTTCTGCGTGACTGATCCCGCGGAAATCCGGGATACGGCAGACATCCCACAGTAGTTTAATCGACGGACCATCACTAGCGCGCGCATAGATTTCGTCAATTTGCGCCAATGTTTTGAGTGCCTTAAGGTCATCCGCCTCGCGCGCGCGCACCAGTCGTTCGTTGTCAGGTGATTGCTCAAGGGTCTGGATAAGGCGGTTCACCGATCCAAATTGTAGCGCGTGATTGCGCCAGATCACCTTATCCTGCGGTGTAAAATTATGATCCATGATCGCTTTGGACACGTGATCATCCAAAGGGCGCGCATCGCCTGTGACCCCAAACGTCCCTGATTTAAACCCGCGCCCGGCACGGCCTGCGATCTGAGCTAACTCATTCGGGGCCAAAGGTCGCATGCGGCGGCCATCAAATTTTGACAACGCCGAAAACGCGACGTGATCAACATCAAGGTTCAGCCCCATGCCAATCGCATCCGTCGCCACCAGATAATCAACATCGCCGTTTTGATACATCTCAACCTGCGCATTGCGGGTACGCGGGCTAAGCGCGCCCATCACAACCGCAGCCCCGCCCTTTTGACGGCGCAGAAGTTCGGCAATCGCATAGACGTTTTCAACTGAAAACCCGACGATGGCGGAGCGCGGTTTCATACGACTGGTTTTTCGTTGACCCGTATAGGTCAGTTCGGACATGCGCTCGCGGCGCACAAATTGCGCTTGTGGGATCAGGGCCGCAATGGTGCCGCGCATGGTGTCAGAGCCTAAGAATAAGGTCTCATGCAGCCCACGCGCGCGCAACAACCGGTCGGTAAACACGTGCCCGCGTTCAGGATCAGCGCAGAGTTGTATTTCGTCCACCGCCACGCAATCCGCGCCCATGCCTTCTGGCATCGCTTCGACTGTGCAGACCCAATATTGCGTGCGCGGTGGTACGATACGTTCTTCGCCAGTGACCAGTGCCACCACGGATGGTCCGCGTATGGCGACAATCCGGTCGTACACTTCGCGCGCAAGCAAGCGCAGCGGCAGGCCGATGATGCCCGTACGATGCCCCAGCATCCGTTCTATCGCATAGGTGGTTTTACCTGTATTGGTCGGGCCTAATACGGCCACAACCCGTGCATCATTCGACACTTCACTATCCTTGAAAATTACAGTTCGCGGCCAATGCCGTCGCGTTTCAGGGAAGAGAGCGCCGATTTGGCGTTTTCATGGTTTGGATGGATCGCCAAAACCTTGCGGTACAATTCGGCAGCGCGGCGCAGATCACCAAATTCCTGCACCATCACCGCAAATCCAAATATTGCATTAAAATTGTTCGGGTTTAGCGACAGCGTGGTTTCCAGATCATCAATCGCTGGGCCATAAAGGTTGGCGCGGAAATAGGCCTGCGCGCGCATGTGATAGCCTTCGGCAAAATCAGGGGCATGGTCGGTCAACGCGGTAAAATGATCAATCGCCAGACGCGCGTCCCCTGCATCCAACGCATCCCGCCCCCGCTTGAGCAGTAAATCCATCGCCGCAGAGCCAGAGCGCGACCAAGTGGTTTCAACTTCCCGCGCTACACGAGGCGCGTCAACGGCAGACGCGCTGCGCAAACGCTCCAACAATTCTGGCGATGCTTCATCCGCAAATGCCGGAGTAATGTTAGCGCCCAAAGCAATGCTGGACAGCAACAAAGCTGATCCAATTGCCGCTACGTGACGTTTGAGGTTGACGGGTTTGATGCGCATAACAATGGTGAATGTAACAGGCTGCCGCCGCATTTCCAGACGTAGTTGCAGCCATTTTGCCAAAAAGGGCTAAAGATGAGCGATATAGTTAACGAAGCGGTTGTTGTTTTGAACGAAAAACTGGCGGGAAATGATTTTGGTGGCACTGCCAAATTTGACATCGAAGGCGAAGGCGCTGTGATGATGGACGCCAATGGCGCACGCGCTGCGGACGAAGACGCAGACGTCACGCTGAGTGCGGATGCTGACACGTTCCAATCCATCATCGAGGGCGACACTAACCCGACATCCGCCTTTATGACCGGCAAACTTAAGGTCGACGGCGACATGGGAATGGCAATGAAATTGGCGGCCGCCCTGTCCTAATGACATTAACGCCTGCTCCTTTTTTCACAGATGTACACCCCGGCCCATCGGGCGGGGTGGCCCATTGGGTCGAAACATCTGATAGTAAAAGGATCAGGGTCGGTCATTGGCCTGTAGAAGGTGCAAAGGGGACAGTTTTATTGTTCCCCGGACGCACCGAATACATCGAAAAATACGGGCAGACAGCATCTGATTTGGCCGACCGTGGCCTTGGCACAATAGCAATCGATTGGCGTGGTCAAGGGTTAGCAGATCGTATGCTGGATGATCCACGCATCGGTCATGTTGACGCTTTCCCTGACTATCAAAAAGACGTGGCTGCCCTGTTGCGTGCGGCACGCGAACTTAGCTTGCCGCGCCCGTTTTTCTTGCTCGCCCATTCTATGGGCGGCTGTATCGGATTGCGCGCGGTGATTGAGGGGCTGCCAGTGCAGGCTGCGGCCTTTACCGCGCCGATGTGGGGCATCCGTATCGCCCCGCACCTGTGGCATCTGGCGCATGTGTTGGCCCATACGATGCCTCACTTTGGCAGGGGGCATTTGTTGCCACCTGGCACAAAGCCTGATCCCTATGTTCTGTCTGAGCCCTTTGAAGACAACATGCTAACCACAGATCCGGTGATGTTTCACATGATGCGCGATCAAATTACGGCCCATCCAGAGTTGGCATTAGGTGGACCTAGCTTTGTTTGGCTGCGTGAAGCCTTGAGAGAAACCAAACATCTTGCTGGTCGTGCTGCGCCTAGCCTGCCTTGCGTGTCATGGGTTGGCAGCAATGAACGCGTGGTTGACGCCGCGCTTATTCACGAACGCATGGATGCTTGGAACGGCGGTCGCCTTGAAATGGTGGATGGTGCTGAACACGAAGTGCTGATGGAAGGCGAAGCTATACGCACGCCCGTCATGGATGCCGTTCAAAAGCTGTTTTTGGGCACGGTCACAACTTAACAACCCCTTTTTGGACTGCCTATATGTTCTAAAAGGTTGGGCAAATCCAAACAGCCCGCTACATTGGCCGTCATGTCACCCAATCCCATCATCACATTTACGCAACAGGGCATCTATTGCCCCGCAGGGGATTTTTACATCGATCCTTGGAAGCCTGTGGATCGCGCATTGATCACCCATGGGCACGCAGATCACGCCCGTCCAGGCATGGGATCGTACCTTGCTACACATCTGGCCCTGCCCGTCATGCGCCACCGCTTGGGCGATATCCGTGCCGAGGGTGTGAATTATGGTGAGATGCGCACAATTAGGGATGCGCGCGTATCGTTCCACCCCGCAGGTCACGTACCCGGTTCTGCCCAGATCAGGATTGAGGTCGCAGGCGAGATTTGGGTGGCCTCTGGGGATTACAAAGTTGTTGATGATGGCCTGTCAGACCCGTTTGAGCCAGTGAAATGTCACCACTTTATTACCGAAAGCACCTTTGGTCTGCCGGTGTTCCGCTGGCCTGATCAAGACGCTGTGGCGCGTGATCTGAACACGTGGTGGCGCGGTTGTGCAGAGGCTGGAAAAACTGCGTTTCTGGGTGCCTATTCTTTGGGCAAGGCGCAGCGGTTGATGGCGATGCTGGACCCAAGTATTGGCCCGATCCTGACACATACGGCTGTTGAAAATACAAATGTGGTTTTACGCAATCAGGGTATATACTTAGCAGACACTGTTCATGTCACGCCTGAACTTGATCCAAAACAATATCCCGGTGCCTTGGTCCTGTCACCGCCCTCGGCACAAGGGTCTACTTGGGCGCGCCGGTTTGGGGCGCAAGAAACCGCTTTTGCCTCTGGCTGGATGGCTTTGCGTGGGATCAGACGTAGACGTACGGGCGATCGCGGGTTTGTCATATCTGATCACGCCGACTGGGCGGGATTGCTTTGGGCAATCAAACAAACTGAGGCAGAAAATATATATGTGACACATGGTTACACTGATATCCTCACCCGTTACTTGAATGAAAATGGCTGGAACGCCAAAGTTGTGCCAACCCAGTTTGACAGCGATGCGTCCGATGAAGGGCAAGGCCGTGGGGACGACGGATGAAACGGTTTGCGACCCTGTTTAATGCCATTGATCAAAGCACCAAAACCACAGTAAAAGTCGCCGCATTGGCCGCCTATTTCAGCGATGCAGAAGATATGGACCGGATGTGGACAATTGCGCTGTTTTCGGGGCGCCGTCCAAAACGTGCTGTAACCACAACCAAGTTACGTGAATGGGCGGCTGAGGCGTCAGGCGTTCCGCTGTGGCTGTTCGAGGAAAGCTATTCCATCGTGGGGGATCTCGCAGAAACCATCTCACTGGTCCTGCCCTTAAATGCCTCTGTGGACAACCAAACACTGACACAATGGATCAACGCCTTGCGCGCCCTTGCTGATGTGGATGAACCCGCGCGCAAGGATTTTGTGCTTGCGGCATGGCAGCGCCTTGGCGGGGCGGAACGGTTCCTGTTTAACAAGCTGATCACGGGCGGGTTTCGGGTTGGGATCAGCCAAAAACTCATGACCCGCGCATTGTCACGTGCGACCGGAAAACCCGAAGCAGAACTGGCACATCGCCTGATGGGCAATTGGCATCCTGATGATGTGTCATGGCATGAATTGATCGAAGCAGAGGATGCCACAGCGGATGCGTCACGCCCCTATCCGTTCTACCTTGCATATGGCCTTGAAAACACACCAGAGGACTTGGGGGATCCAAGCGATTGGCGCGCTGAATGGAAATGGGATGGGATACGGGGGCAATTGATCCTGCGTGACGGCAACTACTTTGTTTGGTCACGCGGTGAAGAGTTGATGACGGATCGGTTTCCCGAACTTGCCCGCGCGATTGATCATCTGCCGCCCGGGACCGTGCTTGATGGCGAATTACTGGTCTGGCAGCCGGGGGAAACCTATCCCGCATCCTTCAACGCGCTTCAGGCCCGCATTGGTCGCAAAAAAGTTCCAAAGAAACTGCTTGCGGACGCCCCTGTGGTTTTGCACGCCTATGACCTATTGGAATGGCAAGGCGTTGATATAAGGGATAAACCGTTTGCAGAACGTCGCGCTATGCTTGAGGCGGCTTGCGCGGGTCTGCCCTCAGATGCACCCGTAAAGCTATCGCCGCAACACAGGTTTTCGCAGTGGTCTGAGCTAAGCACTCTGCGCACCAACGCCCGCGATGCCCACGCCGAAGGATTGATGATCAAACGCGCAGAAAGCCCTTATTTGGCGGGCCGCAAAAAGGGCGATTGGTGGAAATGGAAACTTGATCCGCTGACCATTGATGCGGTGATGATCTATGCGCAAGCCGGATCAGGGCGGCGCGCGAACCTGTTTACGGATTTCACTTTTGCAGTTTGGAATGGCAACGACCTTGTCCCCTTTACCAAAGCCTATTCCGGCCTCACCGACGCAGAGTTTCGCCAGATCACCGCATGGGTGCGTAAAAACACCCTTGAACGCTTTGGCCCGGTGCGCAAAGTCACCCCGCATCACGTGTTTGAAATCGCCTTTGAGGGCATCCAAGCCAGCCCGCGTCACAAGTCCGGCATCGCGCTGCGATTTCCGCGTATGTCGCGCTGGCGACAGGACAAACCGCTACAAGAGGCCAATACATTGGACGATCTGAACGAAATGCTGCGCATCTATGGTTGAGGGGCGCTTGTCCCTGACCGCCTCGGCGCTTAGGTATGTGAAAACGCAATTTGAGGTCTTTTATGTTCCAGCTTCCCTTCCCTGTTCGTGACGCAAATGCCGGTGGCGGCGACAAATCCCTAGGCAATCTGCCAGAATGGGATCTGAGCGATCTGTACACAGGCGAAGATGCGCCAGAATTGAAACGCGATTTGGATTGGCTTGAACAAGCCTGTGCCAGCTTTGCAACTGATTTTGAAGGTAATTTGGCCTCCCTTGATGCCGCCGGCTTGCTGGATTGTGTGCTGCGCAACGAAAAGATCAACCAAGTTGCTGGGCGCATCATGTCCTTTGCAGGCTTGCGGTATTACCAACTGACCACCGATGCGGGCCGGGCAAAATTCATGTCTGACATGCAAGAGAGCATCACCAATTTTACCACGCCTTTGGTGTTTTTTACGCTCGAACTCAACCGCCTAGAAGATGATCATCTGGATGGGTTGTTCGCTGGCAACGCCGATCTTGCCCGTTACAAACCGATCTTTGATCGCATCCGCGCGATGAA
>CALKXT010000056.1 GCA_938003685.1 uncultured Sulfitobacter sp.
ATCAAGGGCTGGCCGTTGATTCGCAAGGCATTTTCCGAACTAGAACATGAAGATTTCCGGGTTTTGGTTGTAGATGGCAGTTTGGATGGATCGTGGTGGACTGGTCATGACCTGAGCAAGCTACCCGGTGAATGGGAGGTAGTCCCACGATTTACTCAAGGCAGCATGGATGATTTCTATTCTGAGATCGATGTCTTGTTGTTTATGTCACAATGGAAAGAGACCTTTGGTCTAGCAATTCGCGAGGCGTTGGCACGTGGTATCAAAGTCATTCAGACAGACAGTGGCGGCACGGTCGAACATGGTGCGATTGACGCGGAAAAGCTGATTCCTATTGGTGCATCTGCTGCGGTGTTGCGTGGGCAGCTGGAAACTGTGTTGAATGAGAAACTAGAACAATATCCGCACCCCGTTACCAGCTTTGATGAACAGGCTGCTGCCTTTGCAAAGTTGGTTGAGCAAGTATTACACGATCACAAGGTGACAGCCTAAAACAGGAAGTCGGTTGCGTCTATTTCGGCTAGACTGACCCCGACAAGACGGATTGAATTATCCGCCCCGGTATCAATCAAGATATCCTGACCTGTTTGAGTGGCTGCATCCAAAACATCGTTGATATTTCTGAATCCTGTTAGGTTGGTGAAATCAATCAATTCAAGCGTACTCGTCGCATCAAAATCAGCGATGGTGTCATTGCCGTGACCATCTGCAAATACAAATCTATCTGCATTAAAGTTACCGAACATGAGATCATCATCTTCACCGCCGATAATCGTATCAAACCCGGATCCTGCATAAATCGTATCATCGCCAGTACCCCCATCAAGTATGTCATTACCTGATCCGCCAAAGAAACGATCACTCCCTTCACCACCCCATAAGGTATCGTCGCCCTCTTGGCCAAAAAGGCCATCACCGCTGTCCCCGCCATAACATTGATCATCACCCGTGCCGCCAAACAACCGATCAAAGCCAAGTCCGCCAATAAGGATGTCGTTGCCTGCTTCGCCAAAAAGGTTATCGGCCTGATGACCCCCATCCAACACATCGTCGCCATCGCCTCCGTTTAGATAGTCAAAACCAGCATCGCCAAAAATCGTGTCATTTCCGCCCTCACCCCAGACACCATCAACGCTATAGCCAAAATTGCTTCCAGCGCTTAACCAATCGTCGCCATCACCACCATAAACCCGGTCAGGTGTAGCACCTGCCCAGACACTATCGTTGCCTTCACCGCCGTTGATTTGATCGTATCCATCACCGCCAATGATGATGTCATTGCCGTTCCCGCCTGAAAGAGAATCGGCGTGCCCGCCACCTAAAATTGTGTCATCGCCATCGCCACCAAAGATGGTATCAAACCCCAGGCCCCCAAGCAGTAGATCATCACCACCTCCGCCGTGGATGTCGTCATTTCCGCCATCACCGCTAACGCTGTCGTTCCCGTCCGCAGATTGAATGGTGTCGTCACCAAGGTTTCCAAAAATACAATCATTGGCACCTGTCGTACGGATGAAATTAGCTGCGCTGTTGCCTCTTACGTCGCCGGACATGGCATCAAGGGAATAGACTGGTTCAGCTTGCCATGTCGGGTGTGCCGGTGGCGTGCCAGCAAGCTGTGTTGGCGCGTGCTGACCCGGCGGCAGAGGTGGATCAGGTATCGGATCAGGGTCTGTTTCGCCATCTGGATCAGGGTACAAATCTGGGTCCGTCACAACCCGACCTCCAATGATCACGCTCTCTGGGCCAAAGTCGCTTGCCGATAACGATGTGCCAGTGGCTGACCGAACTTCGATGATTTCGTTGCCAAACCTCAGTTCAGCACCCCAACTGCGTGATGTAACGGTTAGGCCAAAGGCGCCACCAATTTGGCCAAAGCCAGATAGATCGATTTGATCAATGCCAGCCTGATAATCCAAAATCACGTCGCGTGCATCATCTCGGGTAAAGATGAACAGGTCCGCGCCGCCGCCGCCCCGCAGCGTATCCTGGCCAGCACCGTCGATCAGAATATCGTTCCCGTTACCGCCGTTTAATTGATCATTGCCAACACCGCCACCCAACACGTCATCATTGCCTGTCCCATCAAGGGTTCCACCCCCCACGGCGGCGGCCAGTGAGATACCGACGTTTTGCAGTGTGACGGAGAATTCTGACAAATATGGCGCTGTTTCGGTCGCCGCCCAGATACGGATACCGCCGGGAACGGCCATTGCCTCAAGTGAGGTAATGCCACGCAGCGGTGCGTCGAGACTGCCTGCCATTGTTTCAACGTGTTGGAGCCGTCCCTCGGGCAACACAACAAAAAGACTGATGCCGCTGTCAGACCCAGCTGCCAAAACGTAATCTTGGCCTGTAATGCTAACGCTGGTGACATGGCTGGCGTTGGAAAATCGCGTATCAAGGCCATCCATGATGTGATCGACCGGTGCCATACCACTGCCATCTGCCGCAACTGACAGAACGGACAACGAAGCACTGCCGGATGCAGCAACAACCACATAAAGGCCACCATCCGCTGCCGTTGTCACAGTTAGCGCGCCGGGACGATCCACCCAGAGACCATTGCCCGCATCAACGTCTACCACATGTTCCATCCGTCCATTGGCAAGCTGTCTAAACATGCTGACCGTATCGACATTGCCATAACTGACAAAAGCATAGGATTGGCCGTTGTGGGTTGTGGAAATGATGTCGTCAGCGCGCGCGCTTTGCATGCCTTGACCTTGGTTAAGGGTCGTCACGTTAAGCGTTTCGCCAGGCCCAAAAGAAACATTCACCAAGCCGCCGCCGCGTATCGCTGCCAGTCCATTTTGACTGCCTGCGAAAAGCTCCATCTCGGTAAAGTTGCTTAGGTTTTGACTGCCTGCTGTGGCTGCATAGTTACCTTGGAACGTCGGGCCATATCCGTCACCATCGATGCCAACACCACGCAAACTGCTGCTATTTAGTCCCGCCATATACAGCCGTGGCCCGCCGTCCGTTTCGCGGACAACCAAATCCGTGCTTTCCAACTGCAAGAATTGCGACGCAATCTGCCAATTGCCTTGTGCGTTCGTTTGACCAGCTGAGCCACTCACATCGAACGCAGAAACCCAACCGCCGCCACGTGTTGCCGCGTATAGCATCGTGCCATTGGCAGACTCGACAAGCTGCAAATCATTTAACCCCACCAATGCCCCTTCTTGCGCTGTCACAAGAGGTCCTTGGGTGGCAAATACCGCCCTAACCATTTCACCACTCTCCAGTTTACCCAGAATAAAACTGGCAGACAGGTGGGGAGGTGGGCGTGATGGCAATGCGGCATTTCTATGGCGCTTATCGTAGATTTTAGAAGAATGCTGTTGCGTCTGGGTTGGCCTTGGCGGGCGGTTCCCTCGGATAATCTTTACCTTGGTTTAACAATGTCCGCGACACGTCGCATTTATTCACGCCGCAAAGGACATCCCGCATGCCAGAAACTTCTCCAACCCTGTCGTTGCCTTATCTGCAACCCGCGCAAGCGCAAAAACACGTCACCCATAATGAGGCCCTTAGGATATTGGATGCTGTTACCCAGTTAAGCGTGCTGACAGCATCGTTAACGACCCCGCCGGAACTGCCCGACGAGGGGGACAGATATATCGTTGCCAATGCGGCGGTTGGTGCATGGGTTGGGCAAGATCAGAACATCGCCGTTTGGACTGATAACACATGGCAGTTTTTTGAGCCAAGCGTTGGCTGGCGCGCTGATGACGCCAGCACGGGTGCAGAGCTTCGATTTGATGGCACATCTTGGGTTAGCCCAGCTGCGCCTACGTTACAAAATATCCCACTGGTTGGTATTGGCACCACTGCTGACACGACAAACCGATTGGCAGTTTCGGCGGACGCGACGCTGTTGAATAACGCAGGCGCTGGGCATCAGCTTAAGCTGAATAAGGCAGCCGTTTCTGACACATCCAGCTTGTTGTTCCAGACTGGATTTTCTGGTCGTGCCGAAATGGGCACAACGGGGTCAGATGATTTTTCAGTTAAGGTTAGTGGGGATGGCACAACATTTCGCACTGCGTTGTCTGTTGATGCTAATGTAGGTGCCGTTCAATTTCCAACGGGTCAAACCTATTTCCAAGAAGCATTTATCCTCAATGATACCGCGTGGTCATTTATCATGCCGTGGTCAAACCCCGCGCGTATATTGCTGTGGCTCAGCCTGAATATGCTCGATCGGTCTTATTTGATGGCTGTGACAGGCGACATGACCGGTGCCCGAAATTTCGCTGAGATATTTGCAAGCCCCGCCGCATCATTGAATTTTCTCGATGGTCCGTTGTCCGGAACGTCAGGCCCCGATGGGGAGTTGAACATGGCGATTGATAACGCGGGTGGTGTGCGCCGCATGTATATCGAAAACCGGCTGGGTTCTAACCGACTGTTCACACTTTCAACCATGGGTAAATGAAATGACCAAGAAAAAGTCAGCCGAAACGAAATATCGCGAAGTCATCTTGCCCGGACTTGGGCGTGTGATGGTGCCTGCTCACCTAAGTGACGCTGAAGTCATGGCAGAATTGGATGTGGCCGAAAAACCAAAGCCTACTCAGAAAACAAAAAAGTAGAGGGGAGAACCCTTTGCTAATCGCTCCGTGACATTCTTTGGGCTGCTTGCTAAATGCAATGGAACAAAGAGTTACGGAGCGTTTTTGTGGAAGTTACCAAGACAAAATTGCCCGGTGTATTGTTGCTAAAACCTGCGCGGTTTGGTGATGCACGCGGGTTTTTTTCCGAAAGCTGGAATCGCAAAACGATGTCTGAACATGGCATCGATATTGATTTTGTGCAGGACAATCATTCTGTATCAGCCGCCGTAAACACGGTGCGCGGTTTGCATTTTCAATCGCCCCCACATGCGCAGGCTAAGCTGGTGCGCTGTGGTCGTGGTGCATTGTTCGATGTGGCGGTTGATATCCGCGTTGGAAGTGAGACATTCGGTCAATGGGTTGGCTACGAATTGACCGCAGAAAACGGGCTACAATTGTTGATCCCCGGCGGGTTCTTGCACGGCTTTGCCACCCGCACCCCGGATACTGAGATCGTCTATAAATGCACCGATTATTATTCGCCTGAATGTGATGGCGCGGTGCGCTTTGATGATCCTGAGATTGGCATTGATTGGGGTCTGGATGGCGAGGCTGTGTTGTCAGACAAAGACGCCAAGGCCCCTTTGATGTCTAATTTCGACAGTCCCTTTACATTCGAGGGTACAGCATGAAAATTCTGATCACAGGTGGTGCGGGATTTATCGGTTCTGCCGTTGCGCGATTGGCGATTTCGCGGGGGCATGAGGTCATCAATGTTGACGCGCTGACCTATGCTGGATGTCTTGAGAATTTAACCAGCGTCGCAGACAGCCCCCTTTATACATTTGAGCATGTGGATATCCGTGATCGCGTTGCTTTGGACCGTGTATTTGATGACCATAAACCAGATGCAGTTATGCATCTCGCAGCAGAGTCGCATGTAGATCGATCCATCGATGGCCCTGGTGATTTTGTCGAAACCAACATTACTGGCACCTACAACATGCTTGAGGCTGCGCGCGCTTTTTGGGCTAGTGCTGGCAAACCTGAGGCGTTCCGCTTTCATCACATTTCAACGGATGAAGTGTTCGGCAGTTTGGGCAACGAGGGGTTGTTTACTGAAGACACGTCTTATGATCCGCGCTCGCCCTATTCGGCGTCAAAGGCCGCGAGTGACCATCTGGTGCGTGCGTGGCACGAGACATATGGCCTGCCTGTCGTACTAACCAATTGTTCGAATAATTACGGTCCCTACCATTTCCCCGAAAAGCTGGTTCCAGTGGTGATCCTGAACGCTTTAGCTGGCAAAGATATTCCGATCTACGGCAAGGGCGAAAACGTACGTGATTGGCTGTATGTCGAAGACCATGCTGATGCGCTGTTGCTGGTTTTGGAGAAAGGCGCGTTGGGCCGCAGCTATAATATTGGCGGCGAAAACGAAGCGCAAAATATCGATATCGTGCGGAGCATTTGCGCGATTTTGGATACCAAGCGCCCCAAAGAAACTGCTTATGCGGATCAAATGAAGTTCGTGACGGATCGTTTGGGTCATGACATGCGTTATGCCATCGACCCGAGCCGTATCCGTGACGAACTGGGTTGGCGTCCCTCAGTTACCCTTGAACAAGGTCTGGAATTGACCGTGCAATGGTATTTGGACAACGAAGAATGGTGGCGTGCCTTGCAAGCGCGTGATGGCGTTGGTGAGCGGTTGGGTGTAAAGGCGTGAAACATTTTGCACCAATAGCGATGTTCAGAAAGATCTGATCCATGCCATTGATCCGCCTGCCCAACGCCAAGCTGATCTATTTCGCACATGTGCCCAAATGCGCAGGAACCACGATTGAGCGCTACTTAGAGACACGGTTTGGCACTTTGGGATTCTTAGATCGTCAATATGGTGCGATAGATCTTAGTGATCGATGGTCACTTACGTCGCCTCAACACATGCCCGAGAAAGTACGGCAGCGGTACCTGCCGGATGATTTCATAGATGCAAGTTTCGCCATTGTTCGCCATCCCGCGACACGCTTGCGCAGTGTGTTTTTGTTTCAGCGTGAAATTCAGGGCGGCATACCGAAGGAACAACATTTTGAAGACTGGCTGGCGTCTTTGTCGAATGTTAGTGCTTCGCCGTTTGCATTGGATGGGCACCTACGGCCCATGTCGGACTGTGTGCCAGAGCAGGCAAAAGTGTTTGCGTTAGAAACAGGTTTGCAAGCAGTTATTGATTGGCTTGATCGTGTTTCAGGTGAGACAGCCGATGATGTTCCGCTTAGACCCCTGAATGTACTGAACAGACGTCTACAGTCCGAAAATCGGCCGATCCCGCAGGTTGCCCTTAGCCAAGAGGCGTTGGAACGGGTTGCAGAGCTCTATGCGGCAGATTACGCAAGATTTAATTATGATCTTAGGCCTCCAGAACAGGACACAACAG
>CALKXT010000057.1 GCA_938003685.1 uncultured Sulfitobacter sp.
ATTCTTGGCGGTTGGCGCGAGGGCATGCAGATCGATCAACTGTCTGACACCAGTACACCGCGGCGCAGTTACATCGGGCCGGAAACATTGACGCGCGTCATCCAAGGGTTGGTAAACACGCACGATCTACCAGACATATTAAACATTGCAGCACCCGGTGCGATTGAAATGGGCCACCTTTTGGACGCCGCTCACCTTGATTGGTCACCCCGCCCCGCCCCACAGGGCGTTATTGAAAATGTTGAACTGTCGACAAAACTGCTTGAACGGCACATAGAGTTTACAACACAGAACAGTACCGCCGCTGGTATTGTTTCGGAATGGCGTCGGGTAACGGTGCCCAATTGAAAGCACTGGTATGACGTGGCGCAAGCGCATTTTTGATCTGTTTTTTGCCAGCCTGCTGGTGATTATCCTTGGACCAGTCTTGCTTTGGTTGATCGTCTATTTGCTAATCAAAGAAGGCCGTCCGCTTTTTCACGTTGCAGAGCGTATGAAAGGCCCGGACCAGCCTTTTAATCTGTGGAAGTTGCGCACAATGACCGTGGTTGACGATGACCATGGTGTGTCCGGTGGGAACAAATCGTCTCGAATTACCGAAACCGGTGCATGGCTGCGGCGTAAACGACTGGATGAGTTTCCCCAACTTTGGAATATTTTGCGCGGCGATCTAAGCTTTGTCGGACCACGCCCGCCTTTGCGCGAATATGTCGAACGCTTCCCCAAGATTTACAGCAAAGTGCTGAAATCGCGACCCGGCGTTACCGGATTGGCCACCATCAGGTTTCATAAACACGAAGAACGGCTTTTGTCGCGCTGCGAAACCCCACAAGAAACAGACGATATTTACTGCCGAATCTGTGTACCTCGTAAGGCCCATCTTGATCTGATTTATCAACGCAACCAGACGACCTGCTACGACTTTGATCTGGTATTCCAAACCATCGGAAATCTGTTTAGACGCCACAACAAGCCAAAAACCGCCCAAAAATAAAACAAATTCGACCTACGGTTGCGATACCTTTCTGCACCTGCAAAACGAACTGTGAATTGGTGCCATAGTATTGTAGTAAAAAGAGATATTCTACTGAACCCAATTTTACGTGATGTGCCCGCCAATACTGGTCATAAACGCATCTTTCGACGGCCCGGGAACGCCGGAAACGATAGTGTATGAAGATTAAAAGGTTTGTTTTGTGCTAAGTTTAATCAAGTCACTTACAAAGCGTCAAAAACGCGCCATCATGCTTGGATTAGACTCTGTGCTTGTTCTGGCATCGCTTCTGTTTGCTCTGTCCACGCAAGGCCTACCCGGTGGTTTGGTTGTTAATCTGATCAACTATCTGCCTGTCCTTCCGTATGTTTTGATCGTTGGGGTTGGTGTTTCCGTTTGGCTTGGGGTCTGTTCGATCCAACTGAACGCCTATGAAACCGCAGCCATTGGAATGACTGGCGTTTTTGCGCTATTTTTAGCCATTGCATCAACAATCGTTTCAAACATTGCGAACCTTGGCCTGCCTTTGGGCGTGCACCTTGTCTTTGGTGTGGTCTTTTTTGCCGCCGTTGTGATCAGCCGGGCTGTGTTGTTGCAACTGGTCTTGGCCATCTATCGCCGGTCCGCCCCTAGATGCCGGGTGCTGATTTACGGTGCCGGCACAACTGGTACTCAATTGGTGTCCGCCCTGCGTAGCCATGAAAATATTGAGCCCGTTGCCTTTGTCGATGACAACGTCGCAATACAAGGCCTCAGCGTTGCGCACCTTCCCGTTTACACACCGTTGCGCATTGCCGAAGTCGCCATCGAAAAGAAAATCGATCGTGTCCTCTTGGCCGTGCCGTCGCTTAGCCAACCAAAGCAGGCACAGATCGCGCGCCGGTTGGAAAAGATGGGCCTAGAAGTTCAAACCTTGCCCTCCTTTGCACAGTTGATTGGTGAAGAGGCGCTGGTTGATAAGCTGAAACCAATTTCCGCACACAGCTTTCTAAACCGCGACGAAGTTGATCATTCGATCAGCGATGGCGCTGCATGTTACGCAGGTAAAGTCATTTTGGTATCCGGCGCTGGCGGCTCTATCGGGTCAGAACTGTGCCGTCAGGTATTAGAATGTCGCCCCGTCAAGATGGTGCTCTACGAGCTTAGCGAACTGGCGCTTTACAATGCTGACATGGAATGTCGCCAATTAACCGAAGGCATGGATATTGAGATCATCCCGGTTTTGGGGTCAATTACAGACACCAGACAAGTGCGTAAGGTTTTGTCAGATCATGGTGTACAAGTTATTCTGCACGCTGCCGCCTACAAACACGTGCCACTCGTTGAGGCGAACCCGCTAGCAGGCTTGGTGAACAATGTATTTGGCACTCAAGCGCTTGCCGAACAGGCCGCAAAGGCCAACGTCGAACGCTTTATCCTCGTGTCGTCAGACAAGGCTGTGCGGCCAACCAACATTATGGGCGCGTCCAAACGGTTGGCTGAATTGCTGGTTCAGGACATGGCACGCGGTCGTCGTGGCAATGCAAAAACCATCTTTTCCATGGTGCGCTTTGGTAATGTATTGGGATCCTCAGGGTCCGTTGTGCCGTTGTTTCAAGATCAACTAAGCCGCGGCGGGCCACTTACCGT
>CALKXT010000058.1 GCA_938003685.1 uncultured Sulfitobacter sp.
GTCTTTGCGGTCTTTCTTGGCGTTCTCTTGGCGAATGTGACCGCCAAAGTATGCGCCATCAATCTCAACATGACCGTTCAAGACTTCGCCCGTGTGGACCTCTTGCGCCATGGCTTCGCGCAGTTTGTGGGCCAGAACGAACGCTGTCTTGTACTGGCAATCCAGATCGCGGGACAGTTGAACCATGCTCAATCCCTTGGATGCGTTCACGATGATGCAGATCGCGGCCAGCAGGTCCACAAAATCCATTTTGCGGCTGGCAAAGATTGTGCCGGATGTGACGCTGAACTGGTGCGCACATGCCTTGCACTTGAATTTGCGGCGTGTGGTGATGTTGTAGGTTTCATGGTTTGAGCAACGCGGGCAAACGGCTTCACCGTCTGTCTCAGACCAGCGCATTTCGCAGAACACCTTATAGGCCGCGTCTTCGCCAGCTTTGTAAATAGAACGCAAAGAGAGCGTCCTAGATGCTGCTGAAAGAAGAAAGTGCTGGGCCATTGTCATTACCTGTGATGTCTATACCCTATAAATAGGGTTTGATAATCATCAAGTCAAGGGGTACAACCCTATTTATAGGGTTTTAATCTCGGAGATAGAGGATGCCAAAGAACCAAACCGACACAGAATGGTCCGATAAGTCAAAAAACTTGCTTCGTTCAGAGCTGAAGAGAAAGGGTGTGACATACGCCCAACTGTCTGACTTGCTTAGTAAGATTGGCGTAGACGAAAATGAAAAGAACATTGCGAACAAGATCAGCAGGGGCGTTTTTACAATGGCTTTCTTCTTACAGTGCATGTCTGCAATTGAGGTAAGCGAACTGAGGCTTTAGTCCGACCTACAGCTTAAAGGATAATTTTGTGATGTCTAAAATTATCAATATGCCCCAGAGAATTATTCCCAGCCCTGTCGCGTTTGCGATAGCTTCGATGTGTTGACCTGCGGGGAGCAATGGCTTCGCTACAACTAGCGCGACTGAAAGAAACATTGTCCAAATTAGTGAAAAAGCCGACTGCTTAACCTTCTTGCGCGTTCCAGAAAATATTCCATCCTCACCAAGCGCCTCTTCTTTGCGCTGTAAGGCAATGTGGATGTTGGCTGTTGATGCCAATGTAATAGTCACCACTACCCCCATGAAGTTGAGAAATTCATGATTCATAAACTGTTTCAAAAAATCATTTTGATCACTGAGCGCCCAAGGAAAAACCGCTGTGATAAGTCCCGCACCCAAGCAATACAAACAAAACGTAAGTCTTGCATCAACCCTCATCACGTCCAAAAATCCTATTCGAATTGGCCTCTGCCTGGTCTATCAGAGGTGTGTCGCTGTCATCTTCATCTAGTTGAATCTTAACATTTTTTTGCGTCTTTTGCGAGGAAAAAGTGTTATTTTTCCCCATCGCCTTTGCAGTCACTTTGCCCGTACCGCGCTCCATAGCCTTCTCAGCCGTGTAGCTGACACGCTTCGAGCTAGCGTCGATACCGTCAGGGTTCGAAATTTCAATCTTCACTTTTTGGGCATGGTCCTTATCGCGGTACGCCTTCATTTCTTTGTCATATTCATCGTCTGAGCTAAACATGTTGGGGACATCAAGGAAAAAGGTGACTCTAGTAATTTTCCCTCTGTTCTTTTTCACAAATTTTTTGAACTTCCGCGAATTCCCAATGGGGTTAATAGATGTAAAGAAGGGGACGCCATCTGAAGCGTACTGATCATCTAGCGCCTGTATCAACCGGGGCAGAAGGGCTAGTGGGCTTCCAACATCACCCAGCCTTTGCATCGCAACTTTTTGCCCGTCTTTATGTTCGGTTGGGTCTACTACAATAACTCCCGCACGCCACGTTTCGTTAATGTACTCTTCTAAGCCAGCTTCGGGAGGTTTGTTTTTAGTGGAATATGTTTTTCGGCCCAGCCTTCCAATAAGGACTTCAGAGCCTTTGGTAGGTGGCTTGGGGACATAATGATAAAGCGAACCATAGTGGGTGAACTCTACATCGGTCGAAAATAGTTTCCCTATCCATTCCTCACGAGATAGATCATCATATTTTCCAAATAGGGTTCTCTGTTTTCTTGATCTAAGATTTAGCCGGAACTGTTCAAATAATATCTCAGACATTAATTCACCCTACACAATGTAAGGAAATAGCATCACAATCGTCACGCGATTCTTCAATCTTAAATTACGTTCCTAGAGAAACAAAGCCCCCCCTACACCCCGCTTGGTGCGTTTGATACATAAGGCCGGATATTTTCGGCCAAAAAGAATGGGTGTAGTATGAAGATCAATGCAGAACGATTTTTGATGGACTTGCATCATTTGCGGACCTTTGGGGACTCGGGTGTTGGAAAAGGTGTGATACGCCCTGCCTATTCAGAACCAGATATCGCGGCGCGAAAGTGGTTGGCGTCGCGGTTTCACGACGCTGGATTACGGGTGCAGATTGATGAGATGGGAAACCTTTTTGGCGTTGCAGATGGTCCGTCGTTGTTGCTGGGGTCACATTCCGATAGCCAACCAACGGGGGGGTGGCTTGACGGAGCTCTGGGCGTGATTGCTGCGTTGGAAGTGGCGCGTAGTAGCCGCGAGGCTGGTGGACCTGCAATTTCTGTAGTGTCTTTTCAAGATGAAGAAGGGCGCTTTGGTGTCACCACTGGATCGGCTGTTTGGTCTGGGCATTTGCCTTTAGCTGAGGCTGATAAGTTGGTTGATCATACGGGCGTATCAGTGGCGACGGCCCGCCACGCCATGGCTGATTTGTCGACGGGTCCGGTGGATAGTGCGCAATTCCATGGGTTTATTGAGTTGCATATCGAACAGGGTCCAACCCTTGATCAAAGTGGTGAGCAGATTGGCGTTGTGACCGACATTGTTGGTATTCGTGATATGAAAGTGACGTTTGAAGGTCAGCAAAACCACGCTGGCACGACACCAATGCATCTGCGCAAGGATGCATTTCAGGCCATGTCAGCGTTTAACACGCTGATCAATGAACGGTTCCGCAATGTTGTGACGCCAAGCACGGTTTGGACAATAGGTCATGTCAGTTTGCATCCAAACGCGTCGTCGATCGTGCCGGGAAAGGTCGTTTTTTCGATGCAGTGGCGTGACGGTGATGCGGATCGATTGGCGCGGATGGAAAAGATCATTCGTGACACGGCGGCAGAGGTTGCTGATGCGCGTGAGATGATGTTGAATTTTGGTCCTATGTTAGGGCTTGAGCCTGTCAAAATGGACGTGCAGTTGCGTGGCGCGCTAGAAGCAGCCGCGCAAGAAATCGCACCAGAAAAGTGGCGTACCCTTCCGTCAGGGGCGTTGCATGATGCAACAAATGTGTCGAAAATTATGCCTGTTGCAATGCTGTTTGTACCGTCGATTGGTGGGATCAGTCACGCGTTTGAAGAAGACACAGATGAGGCGGATTTGATTGCAGGCGTTGAGGTTTTGGCGCGCGCAGTATCGCTTTTAGGTTAAGTCCAGCTCACATCACCCAAAAAGATGTATCCCGCCCCATAAATCGTTTTAATCAATTGGGGGTTTTTGGGGTCTTCTCGTAGCTTCGTGCGCAAGCGAGAGATACGCACGTCCATTGCGCGATCAAAACTTTCTGAGGCGGCTCCACCAAGGTGTTCTTGCATTTGCGCACGGCTGATCAAACGCTTGGGGCTATCGAGGAACAGTCGTAACACTTCGCCTTCTGCATGTGAGAAGGGTGTTTCGTCACCCTCGGCGTCTTGTAGGACGTAGCGGTCAAAATGCGCTATCCATCCGTTAAAAACAGCAGTGTCACCTGTTTGTGTGGTGGGTTTTGGGCTCCGTAATCGGGCACGGATACGGGCGACAACCTCGGCTGGGTCAAAGGGTTTGATGATATAATCGTCTGCGCCCAACTCTAAGCCGGTTACGCGATCTTGGACCTGTGCGCGGCCTGAAATAATGATCACTATGGCACCCAGTTCCAGAGCCAAACGATGCACCAATGTTAACCCGTCGGTATCTGGTAAGGACAAGTCGACAAGACAGACATCAGGTTTGTGGGTCGCTAACGCGGCTTCAAATGCGCGTGCGCGGCCAAAGCTGAGGGTTGCGAACCCTGCTTCTTCTAGCGCTTCTGACAAAAGGGTGCGAATTTCAGGTTCGTCATCCAGTATGGTCACCAAGGGGGGTGTCATGTGAGCAAGCTTTCGTTCGGAGAAATGAGGGCTGCCAGATCGTCTGTGGTAAATGGTTTGCGCAGAACAGGTGCCCGCTTTTGTGCCTCAAGAAACATAGGGTCATCAATGGGCAGCGATGTCATCAATGCAAGCGGTACACTTGAACCAATACGCGTGGCCAGATCAATGCCCGTCGCTTCGCCTGACAGTTGGATGTCGGATAGGACCATTGCGATATCGGGTAGGTCAGCCAGCAATGCACTGGCCTCATCGGCGTTTGATGCCTCTATAACAGAATGGCCCAACTGCATCAGCATATCTCGTACAGAGGCGCGAATATCGTCTTCGTCTTCGACCAATAGGGCAAGGCCAGTGGCGGCGGACATTGCCGTGCGGTATGGAAGGCGCAGGATCACGCGTGCGCCGCCTGTCGGGGCATTTGACAGTCGCAGGTCACCCCCCGCGGTTTTGGTCATGTCATAGACCATCGACAGGCCCAAACCGGATCCTTCACTGCCCTTGGTTGTAAAAAACGGATCAAAGCCGCGTTTTAGCGCTGATGCTGAAAAACCCGGCCCAGAATCTTCGAGGCACCATTCGATCCAAGTGTCGTGGACAAGTGATTGCGACAATGTGATCTGACCGGTGGCCCCACATGCATCGCGCGCATTCAGGATAAGATTCAGTAGGCTGTCTTGGGCCATGCCTTTGTCAAGAAGGGCGCGTGTGTTGGGCGCGTGGTTTTCGACTGTCAGGCGCACTTTCTCTGGCAGTGTCGGTGTCGCTAGTGTGACCATCTCAGCGAGCAAGGCATCAAGATTGGTGGCAACAAGCCGCAGAGCCCGGGGGCCAGTGACATCTGCGATGGAGCTTAACAAGACGCCGCCCCTTCGGGCCGCAGCCAGCGTTCCCTCGATCAAGTCAGCAGCGTCTGACGGCAGGTCGGGTAGGCGGCCCATACGCGACTGCATGCCAAGGATGATTGTCAGCAGATTGGAAAAATCATGGGCTAAGCCAGAAATCATCTGGGCGGCCAATTCGCGTTTTCGGGTTTGCTGCAATGCAACGCGCGTTTGGGTTTCTTCGGTCACATCCATCGACAGAATATAGACCCCACCGCGTGTGTCAGGCGTAAAGGCGGTGCGAATACGCCGCGCGCTGTGATCATCGGTGAACTCTTTGACTGCCGCTTTGCCAATATATGCCTTCGCCAACGCGGGTCCAATATGCGCGTAGATAGATTGTCCCAAGGCCGCGCTGATGTGCATGCCCACAATGTTGCTAGCTCGTCCGGGAATCACTGCTGATAGTCGACGATTAGAATAGGTGTAATGGCCGTTTTCATCCACATGCGCGATGTGGGCGGGCATCATTTCGGTGGTAAGTCGTGTGCGGGCCTCGGATTCTGTTAACTGTCGCTTTGTTTCCTCTAACGCGGTGATCATTGACGCTAATTCGCGGTTGGTCGCGGCCAATTGTTCTGCATGGCTCAACACCTGCGTAGAAAGTGCATCAGAGCGGGCGCGTAATAGTGCTTCTTGTTGTTTGGCGCTTGTGATGTCGGTGTAGACAGTCACCCAACCACCTTGAGGCAGGGGCGACCCTTCTACGCTGATTGTGCGGCCATTGGCGCGGGTGCGTTCCATATAATGCGGTTTAAATGCGCGGGCGACCTCAACGCGCTCGGTGATAAAGGCATCGATATCATCAACCTGCCCATATTCGCCACGACTGGCGAGATGGTGAATGGTATCTTCGAACGTGGCACCGGGTGTCACAAGGGCAGCGGGCAGATCAAACATGGATTGAAACGGCGCATTACAAACGGCCAATCGCAAGTCTTGGTCGTAAATCGTAAGGGCCTGCGCAATCAGGTTTAAGCCCGCGCTGGTCATCGCCTTGGTCTGATTGTCGGTGATCTGCATATTGCCCCTTCTTGTGTACGGCTAACATCGCGATCCCAAAAGGCAAAGAGGGCGTCGCATTTTCGCTTGACCCTCCGGCGGGGGAACCTTGTAGCGAGGGGCAATATTGTAGGATGAGGAAAGTTCGCATGAAGCCAATTTATGGTGCCATCGTTTTGATTTTGGTTTTAGGGTTTGGATACTTCCATTGGATGCGCAGTCAGGAAGCAATCGCAGATATTTCTGAGCCACTTGGTACAGAGTTGGCGGATGTACTTCTGCCCGCCACGATGAGTGCAAATGCCAAGATTGGAAAGATCGGCTTTGAAGCAAAATGTGCGGCATGCCATGGTTTGAATGCTGCGGGCCGTGATGGCATTGGTCCACCGTTGATCCACAAAATCTATGAGCCCAACCACCATGGGGATCGGGCGTTCTATGTGGCTGCGGCAAATGGCGTGCGCCAACACCATTGGCCCTTTGGGAACATGCCAGCGGTCGATGGTGTCACCCCAGCCGATATAAAAGCGATAGTTGCCTACGTCAGAGAATTGCAGGTTGCCAACGGTATAAATTGACCATCTGAAGATGGGCCGACGGTAACAAAGCGCGTTGTTACAATTCGTAAGGATTGAGAAAACATCATGAATAAGTTGACCCCCAGAAGAAATAAGACATCCTTGCGTGATGATAGAATCGCGCAAGTGATCGCACCTGTCGAAACAGACAGGCAAGGGAGGACGACAATTGGCCACGCCACTAAAGCGCGCCGACGGACCGCAATCGGTTCCGGCGCTTTTGCATCGTAACGCAACGCAATTTGCGAACGCACCTGCGTATCGTGAAAAAGAATACGGCATTTGGCAAAGCTGGACGTGGTCGCAAACCCGCGATGAGGTCGAAGCACTTGCGCTGGGCCTGATGGAACTGGGGATTAACGAGGGCGATTTTGTTGCGATTATTGGGCGAAACCGCCCCTACTTTTATTGGGCAATGATGGCTGCTGAAATGTGTGGTGCTGTTCCTGTACCGCTTTATCAGGACGCCAACGCCGAAGAGATGGCCTATGTGATGGGCCATTGCGGCGCACGCTTTGCCATCGTGGGTGATCAAGAACAAGTCGACAAAGTCTTTGAAGTCCAAGACGGCCTGACTGATTTTGAACGTATGATTTACCTCGATCCACGGGGTTTACGCAAATACGATCATGCGGTGTTGGATCAATATTCTGCCGTCCAAGAGATGGGCCGCACCAACCGCGACAAACACATCGCGGAACTGGAAGCCCGCCAAGCCAAGCTGGATTATGACAGTACGGGTGTGATGCTGTATACATCTGGTACAACAGGCAAGCCCAAGGGCGTCGTGCTGTCCAATCGCAATGTGATTGAGACCGCGAAATCATCATCCGAATTTGACGATCTGCGTCAGACTGACGAAATTCTCGCCTATCTGCCGATGGCATGGGTTGGTGATTTTATCTTTTCCGTGGGTCAGGCACTGTGGACAGGGTTCTGCACCAACTGCCCAGAATCCGCTGACACGATGCACGTCGATCTGCGCGAAATTGGCCCAACCTACTATTTTGCACCGCCACGTGTGTTTGAAACGCAGCTGACCAATGTGATGATCCGCATGGAAGACGCCAGCCGCATGAAAAAGTGGTTGTTTGATGTCTTTATGGCGCACGCCCGCAAGGTTGGTCCTGATATCCTTGATGGCAAATCTGTCTCCCAGTGGGACCGTTTTAAATACAAACTGGGTGAGGCGTTTATTTATGGTCCGCTGAAAAACACGCTTGGCTTTAGCCGGGTGCGGGTTGGCTATACCGCGGGCGAGGCAATCGGGCCTGAGATTTTTGATTTTTATCGCTCGCTTGGCATCAATCTCAAACAGCTCTACGGCCAAACCGAAGCAACGGTGTTTATCACCGCGCAGCCGGACGGCGAAGTGCGCTCTGATACGGTTGGCGTGACCTGTCCCGGTGTTGAGTTGAAAATCGCGGACAATGGCGAAGTGTTTTATCGCTCGCCCGGTGTGTTTGTTGAGTATTACAAAAACCCCGAAAGCACCGCAGATACAAAAGACGCCGATGGTTGGGTCGCGACGGGTGACGCGGGCTTTATCGAAGAAAGCAGCGGACACTTGCGGATTATTGACCGCGCCAAGGACGTGGGACAGATGGCCGATGGACGTCTGTTCGCGCCTAAATATGTTGAGAACAAGCTCAAGTTTTTCCCCAATGTTCTGGAAGTTGTGGTGTTCGGCAATGGCCGTGATGAATGTACTGCATTTATCAACATCGACCTGACGGCGGTGGGCAACTGGGCAGAGCGCAATAATATTGGTTATGCGTCTTATCAGGAACTCGCGCGCCACCCACAGGTGATGGACACGATTCAAAGCCATGTGGAAGATGTGAATAAATCAGTTGCCGAAGATGAGATGTTGTCGGGCTGCCAAATTTATCGGTTTGTGGTTCTGCACAAAGAGTTGGATGCGGATGACGGTGAACTCACACGTACCCGTAAAGTACGCCGCAAAATCATCGAAGAGAAATACGACGATATCATCGCGGCCCTGTATGACGGATCAAAATCCGTGAGCACGGAAACCGAAGTGACCTATGAAGATGGCCGCAAGGGCAGCATCAAGGCGACCTTGGAAGTGCGCGATGCGAAAGTTGTGGCGGACGTCACAAAGATGGCCGCGGAATGAACATGCGACGCGCGCCTGCGGCGACGCCCCTCCCGCCATCCCGATTTGCTGGGAGCAATATAAATTTGGTTCGGGTGATGAGTATTTGCAGTGGTGTTTTTGAAAGGGTGAAGGGATGAGCGGCGTGAATACAGCAGCTGAAAGCTATGTCACCGACGATGGCCGTACGATAGGCCCCGTTGTGATGGAGATGAAGAATATCACCCTGCGCTTTGGTGGTGTTGAGGCGATCAAGGACATCTCGTTCGACATCCGTGAGGGTGAAATTCGTGCGATTATTGGCCCAAATGGCGCTGGTAAATCGTCGATGTTGAACGTGATTTCAGGTTTCTATGTCCCTCAAGAGGGCGAAGTTTGGTACAATGGCAGCCGTCGCCCACCGATGAAGCCGTTTCAGGTTGCTGAGCAAGGCATCGCGCGTACCTTCCAAAACATTGCGTTGTTTGAAGGCATGTCTGTGCTTGATAACGTCATGACAGGGCGCTTGACCCACATGAAAACCGGCCTATTCGCGCAATCTTTTTGGAAGGGCAAGGCTGAACGCGAAGAAATTGAAAATCGTGAAGTTGCTGAAAAGGTCATCGACTTTTTGGAAATTCAGGCCATTCGCAAGACACCCGTTGCGCGCTTGCCATATGGGTTGAAAAAACGTGTGGAACTTGCGCGCGCCTTGGCAGCTGAGCCATCATTGCTGTTGCTGGATGAACCGATGGCCGGGATGAACGTCGAAGAAAAAGAGGACATGAGCCGCTTTATTTTGGATGTGAACGATGAATTTGGCACCACAATTGCGCTGATCGAACACGACATGGGCGTGGTCATGGACCTGAGCGACCGTGTGGTTGTGATGGATTACGGCAAAAAGATTGGCGACGGTACGCCGCATGATGTGCGCAACAATCAAGAGGTGATTGATGCGTATCTGGGGGTGGCACATGATTGATGTGATCAAGAATAGGAACGCGTCTGATGAATGAACAACTGGCTTTTACCATCGAGGTGTTCGCGAACGGTCTGATGGCCGGTGTGCTTTATGCGCTGGTCGCTTTGGGCTTTGTACTGATCTACAAAGCATCCGGAATTTTCAACTATGCCCAAGGCGTTATGGCGCTGTTTGCTGCGATGACCTTGGTAGGCATCCAAAACGGACAAGTGCCGTTCTCGCATTTGATTAATGCGATTTTTGGGACAGATTTGCACCATTTTGGCTGGCATGTGCATTCATTTCTCGCCATCGCTTTGACCGTGATCGTGATGATTGTGCTGGCGTGGATGGTGCAGAAATTTGTGTTCAAGCATCTGGTGGGGCAAGAACCCATCATACTGTTTATGGCGACGATTGGTTTGGCGTACTTCCTTGAAGGTGTGGCTGACCTGATGTGGGGATCCGAAATTAAGTCGTTGAACGTCTGTGCGGCGGAAGGTGCGTGTTTGCCACAAGGCATGAACGTCTGGCTTGAGGGCACGACCTATGAGGCGCTAGGCTATGGGTTCTTTATCGATAACCTTGATATTGTCGCCAGCATTGTTGCCGCCATTCTCGTCATCGGGCTGGTCATGTTCGCACAATACACCAAGCAGGGCCGCGCGATGCGGGCCGTTGCGGATGACCATCAGGCAGCGTTGTCGGTTGGTGTGTCGCTGAATTTTATCTGGGTTTTGGTGTGGTCTCTAGCAGGGTTTGTCGCCTTGGTCGCGGGCATCATGTGGGGCGCAAAATCAGGTGTACAATTCTCGCTATCCTTGATCGCGCTCAAAGCACTCCCAGTGCTGATGCTGGGTGGATTTACGTCAATCCCCGGTGCAATTGTTGGCGGGTTGATCATTGGTGTGGGTGAGAAACTGTTTGAATTCCTGATCGGTGCGCCGTTCCTAGGTGGGGCTACAGAGAACTGGTTTGCCTATATGTTGGCGCTCTTGTTCTTGGTGTTCCGTCCGCAAGGCTTGTTCGGGGAGAAGATCATTGAGCGGGTTTAACGTGGTAATGTCGGACCAGGGCCAGCCCAGGACCCCGAAGTTTATTTTGCTAGATGAAACAAAGGGGCGCGGCTGATGTTCTATCGTGAAGCAGGCGATTTCAATTCGACGTACGCCGAAGACCAACAGACCTTTCCGATCAAATTTGATCGGTATCGTTACTATTTTGTGCTGTTCATCGCCGTGGTCGTGATCCCGTTCGTGGTGAATGACTACTGGGTTAACTCACTACTGATGCCGTTCCTAATCTATGCGATTGCTGCGATTGGGTTGAACATCTTGGTGGGATACTGCGGCCAAGTAAGCCTTGGCACTGGCGGGTTCATGGCTGTGGGGGCCTA
>CALKXT010000059.1 GCA_938003685.1 uncultured Sulfitobacter sp.
ATGAGTCCGCGTAACTTTGCCCGTCTGTACAAAGAGAACACAGGTATTTCACCCGCAAAAGCCGTCGAAGCCATCCGTTTGGACATGGCTTGTCGATTGTTGGAAGAAACGGACGTGCCGCTGAGTGGAATTGCCGTGCAAAGTGGGTTTGTCGATGACGAAAGACTGCGCCGCGCCATGATGCGATCTTTCAAGATTGCGCCCGGCGAATATCGGCAAAGGTCTAAATCTGGTTAATGCGCATTGACCGCACCCGTCCCGCCGTGATGTCGTGCGTTTAACATAGATGATAGGTGGGACATCGCGATGCGAGATCAGGCAAGGGTTGTTGTTATTGGCGGCGGGATTGCGGGATGCTCTGCCCTGTATCACCTCACCCAAGAGGGTTGGAGCGACGTTATGCTGATTGAGCGTGACGAATTAACCTCTGGCACCACATGGCACTCCGCCGCGCAGGTCACCAACTTTGGCATGAACCAAACCATGGTCGGCCTGAAAACCCACTCCATAAATCTGTACAAAGAATTGCGAGACGATCCTGAGTATCCTGTTGGGTACAATTACGGCGATGGCGGTATTCGACTGGCCAACACAGAGGCACAGATGGATGGATATCGCCATTTCACCTCAATGGCTGCGGGAATGGATGTTGAGTTTGAAGTCATCGACGCAGCAGAATGCGCGCGCCGCCATCCACTGATCTCAACCGATAATCTGCTCGGTGGCCTTTGGGATCCGACAGATGGGCACATTGATCCTGCACAACTTTGCCAAGCCCTTGCGCGGCGAGCCCGATTGGCCGGGGCTGAGGTCAACCGCCACACACCTGTCACCGGATTGACGCAACACCCCGACAGCACATGGACCGTTCACACCGAAAAGGGTGATGTAAAATGTGAAATTGTGGTGAACGCAGGTGGCTATCGCTGCAATGAAATTGGCGCGATGATGGGTGTGCAGCATCCTGTGGCATCAATGGAACATCAGTACTTCCTAACCGAAGATATCCCCGCCATCGCAGAGGCAGGTCACCGTATTCCCCTGCTGCGCTGTCCGATTAGTGATTATTATTCACGCCAAGAAAAGAATGGTTTGTTACTGGGTTTTTACGAACAGGATTGTCGCACATGGGGGATGGATGGGATCGATCCACATTTCACCAATGCCCTATGTCCCGATGATCTGGACCGCGTTACGGATGTGCTCGAAGGCGCGTTTGAACGGATGCCCGCCTTGATGGAAACCGGTATTCGTGAGGTCGTGAATGGCCCGATCACCTATACGATTGACGGTGCCCCCTTGGTTGGCCCCATCCCCGGCAAGCGTAATGCGTTTTGCATCATCGGCCTGCGTGCGGGCCTTGGTGAAGGTGGCGGACATGGTTGGTTGCTCGCCCAGCAAATCGTTCACGGCGAGGCGCAGTATGATACATGGGTCATCGACCCGCGTCGTTTCACCGGGCACGCGACAGTTGAGTTGACCGCGCTCAAGGCGATTGAGGACTATCAAAACGAATTCCGCTTTCATTTTCCTCACGAACATCGCCCCGCCGGGCGGCCCATGAAAACCACACCGCTGACGCCCCTCTTGGTGGCAGAGGATGCCGAAATGACCACCGTCAATGGATGGGAGCGGATTGATTATATTAAGCCGACGCCAGATTTCTCTGAAACACTGGGCTTTCGATTTAACGAAGTGCACGCAGTTGTTGCAAAAGAAGTGAACGCCATCGCCACAGGCGTAGGGCTAACCGAGGTGTCAGGTTTCAACCGATTTGAGATGATCGGCAAAGATGTGCACAGTTTTCTGGACAGGATGATCTGTGGCAGTGTCACCAAACGCTGGGGCCGCGTGGGGCTTGGGTATTTGCTGAATGAAAAAGGGATGCTGAAAGGCGAGGCCACAATTGCCAACCTGCCTGCATCAAACCGGGGACCGGATAGGGTTTGGTATGGCTCTGCGGCGGCATCAGAGTTTCACGACATGGATTGGTTGCAAACCCACCTGCGAGTAGATGAAGACGTCACCATAAAATCGCTAACCAACGATCAAACCATTCTGATCTTGGCAGGTCCTAAGGCGCGCGATGTGCTGGCCGCTGCTGCGCGCGGTGATTGGTCACGCGACGTATTCCCATGGTTGTCGGTGCGCGAGGCCCATATCGGCATTGCCCCAGTGACCGTGATGGGCGTCAGTTTTTCTGGTGAGTTGGCTTATGAAATCCATGTGCCAAACCAGAACCTGCACGCGGCTTATGCGGCCTTGCGCAAAGCCGGGGAGGCATACGGTTTGACGCTGTTTGGTGCACGTGCCGTCGACTCAATGCGTTTGGAAAAAGGGTTTCTGCATTGGAAGGCCGATATCTTGACCGAATTTGATCCTTTCGAAACGGGTCTAGATCGCTTTGTAAAGCTCGACAAACCTGACTTTATTGGCAAGGCCGCGCTGGCAGAACGGGCAACGTCTGGGCCACATCGCAAGCTTGTCACAATGGTGGTCGATTGCGATCATGCACCCGCACATGGCGGCGCGTCAGTACGCGCAGGTGGGCGCATAATTGGCACGGTCACCTCGGGGGATTGGGCGCATCGGACCGGGTTAAATCTGGCGTATGCCTTTGTTGAGCCTGAAATGACTGGCCGCACTCAAGACCTCACCATCGACATCATAGGCGCACCAACCGCGGCACGGATTATCGAAAGCGGACCATATGATCCGGGCTATGATCGCATGAGAGCCTAATCAAACCCTTGAAACCTCAAAGGACAAAAAATGAGCGCATTTGACGAAGACTTATTCCTCAAGGGACTGGAGCAACGCAAGGCTACGCTTGGGGCTGAGTATGTTGAGAAAAACTTGGCCGCCGCCGATGATTTCACCCGCCCGTTCCAAGAAGCAATGACTGCATGGTGTTGGGGTTTCGGGTGGGGTGATGATGTGATCGACGCCAAAACACGGTCGATGATGAACCTGTCAATGATTGGTGCCTTGGGCAAAATGACCGAGTGGGAAATCCATTGTCGCGGCGCGATCAGCAATGGCGTCACTCAGGACGAAATTCGCGCAATCATCCATGTGATCGGCATCTATTGTGGCGTGCCGCAAGCCTTGGAATGTTTCCGCGTGGCACGCAAAGTGATTGAGGAAGCGTAGCCACGCTTGCCTTGGTAACGCCCCTTATTTCGCTGCATTTAAGATCACAAACAACTCGTCGAAAGAAAGCTGAAAGGGATTGCCTTTCATGGACGATGTGTTGGCAGAGGCAGCGGCGACATCTGCAAAGTCTGACGGCGACAGCCCCAATTCAACAAGACCACGCAGACCCATTTGCGCGGACCATTCGCGCAATGCGTCAATGCCAGCTCCACTTTTACCATGTGCAAAAGCTGCATCTATCTGATGGCTTACCCACATCAAGCGCGCATGAATCTCAGACCCTTCTTGTGCCTTGCGTAAATGAGAGGCCAAAACAGCAGGCAGTAACACGCCACAAATTTCGCCGTGCGGGGCATTGGTTTTACCACCAATCACCCCCGCAAATCCATGGACCGCACCCAAGCCCGCGTTTGCCAAAGCAAGACCGCCACAGGTACTGACCCACGCCATATCATCCCAAGCTTGGGCCGCATCCCTTTCGACCAAATCCTTAATCGCGCCAAGACCAACAGGAATGGCCGCACGACATAATGCGTCACTCATCGGGTTCGCTTTGATCGATAAGAACGGCTCGATGACTTGTGTTATCGCGTCTAACCCTGCCGTCAGGGCCACGTGTTTCGGTGCGCCTTGCATGAGGTCTGGATCAACAATGGCAATGTCCGGGATCATTCTCGCGTCACGCAAGCTGACTTTGACCGCGTGTTCCGGCACAGTGATCACGGCATTTTTCGTCACCTCAGCGCCGGTGCCCGCCGTTGTTGGCAGCGCGATCATTGGGATTGGAGGATGATCCAAAGCACGTCCGCCCCCTACCCCTTCGAGGTATTCAATCGGACTTTTGACACAGGGGATTAGGGCTGCCAATGCCTTGGCAAAATCAATGACAGAGCCGCCGCCCAACCCAATAACGACATCAGGTTGCGTGCCTTTCAAACGGGCCAATGCCTGTTCAATATCGGGCAGCGATGGTTCTTGCACGCAAGCAAACGTGCGCAGCGTTAAGCCCGCAGTCGTGCATTGATCTATAAGCCACTGGGCACGCCTTGCACTCGCCCCATGCACCAAAACAATATTATTACCAAGCGCCGCGGCACGTGCAACGGTTTGCTGGCTTTGGCCCCGGCCAAAGTGGATCGCTTGAGGGCTAAGGAACGAGAACATCTTGGATATGCACCACCTTTATCCTTCAGCGTGATATGCAACCAAACGGTCAACTTCGGCTTTTGACCCGAGAATGACGGGCACGCGCTGATGTGGGCCAGTGGGTTGAATATCCATAATCGGATCATACCCCGTTGACGCACCGCCGCCAGCTTGTTCAATGATCATCGCCATTGGATTGGCCTCATACATCAGGCGCAGTTTGCCGCCCGCTGCGCGGTTGTCGCTGTCTGCTGGATAAAGGAATACACCGCCACGGGTAAGAATACGGTGTATTTCAGCAACCATAGATGCCGTCCAGCGCATGTTAAAGGAACGCCCGCGCACGCCCTCTTTGCCCGCGACACATTCATCAATGTAGCGCCGCACAGGTTCATCCCAGTGGCGATAGCGTGAGGTGTTGATCGCATATTCTGATGTCTCGCTTGGGACTGTCATATTGGGATGCGTCACGCGGAAATCACCAGTGCCGTTGTGACACGTGAACCCCGTCACCGCATCCCCAGTTGTGAGAACA
>CALKXT010000060.1 GCA_938003685.1 uncultured Sulfitobacter sp.
CAGCACCCGCACATAATCGCCAATCACCGGCAGTCCTTTGGCGGCCCATGTCGTCACTTGTCCACGCATTGGATGCGACCCCGCGCTGTCGCTCGCCAGAACATCGATTGTCACAGCTGAAAATTGCGGCGCGCTTTCCAATTCCAGCCGGATACATCCCTTGGCCGCCGCACCACCTGCCGCCACGTTGATGTCTAGAACCGGCTTGGCAAATGTCATCATTGCCCGATGGATCAGCGTTTCGTTCAGAAACACATCCACCACTGCCTGTCCGCGCGTCGCGTCGGCCTTGGCGGAAACTTTCAACGGACCTGACGTGAGGCCATCCGCCCGCAGTCCATCGAAATTCGCCAATAACTCCGCCGCCGTTAACTGGCGCGGGCCTGCCGATACATGATCGGTACGAAGATCGAAGAGCGTCTTGTGTGCCACATGTTTTCCGTTCGGTTCGGGCGCTTATTATATGACGATTAAGGTCATATTGCGCCTTGGGTATGTCGAAATACCCCCCCAGTCGTCCAGCAACACAGAAAGTAGTCGGGAAAAGCGCCATGCGTCAATTCCTTTCGGGCAAAGCTGTATCCACCCGGTCGCAACACGCGCGACCGGATAAATCATGTGCTTAATGGCAGGTGGGCTTATGCGCCGCTGTCGAGGGGCCAGTGTGCAATGCGTGCGGTGAATGGCACTTCGCTTGTTGGCGACTTGATTGTTAGGCTCGCAGTGACCGAACCCTCTTGTGTCGCTGTTGGCGGGATCATATTGAATGTGCCGCCTTTTTCGATGGTGATGTCACCCGCAACGATGTCGAAAGGAATGGTGATCGTGGGCGCAAGCTGTGTCATCGTGCCGCTCCACAAGGTCATCGAACCATACACGATAGAAACATTCGCAATATTGCGCGCTTCACCGGACACAACCGTATCAAGAGAGATCAGCGGCGTGATGGGATAGCTAAATTTCAGGGGACCAGACGTAAGAGCAGCAGCCGTAGGGACAGCATATACAGACATAATAATATTCCATTTATAAAATTGTAGTGTTCAAAAATCGAAACGAGAAAATAGATACGAAATGTAGTTTTTGCTTAAATAGCACTACTATCTTACCGCGAATTTAGCTTCAATCAAGGGTTATGGCGGATAAATAAATAAAACTTCCACATTCAGTCGCTTAACCCAGTCTTATAGGCTGTAGTTGGGCGATCGCGTGATAAGTCTTGATGTTTATCGGTTCAACGACTCTGAAGTTTCGATCTTCTTGATGATGCAGATCACAACAGAAAATGCCCCAAATTTGTGGCTGTCTTTGACACCTATGACTGTGATGTTTCCTCTTTACTGTTACCGTTTTGTCATTATGTATAGACATATTAATTCACAGCGAGTTCCCGAGGACGATCATGACCACAATCCATGCCAAACACGCGTTGCTGCCCACTGGGTGGACATCTGATGTAACCTTAACCTTGGCAGATGGGGTGATTACGAAAATCTCGGACGGACCTGCGGATACGACAGTTGATATTTTGCTGCCCGCCCCAACCAACCTTCACAGCCACGCGTTTCAACGCGCCATGGCAGGGCTGACCGAACGGCGCGGTGCGGATAAAACAGATAGCTTTTGGACATGGCGCCAGTTGATGTTCCGGTTCTTGGATCAACTCACGCCTGACGACATACAGGCAATCACCGCACAGGTTCAGATGGAAATGCTGGAGGCCGGATATGCGGGCTCTGTTGAATTTCATTATCTACATCATCAACCTGGCGGTGCGCCCTATGAAAATGAGGGCGAGATGTCCGCGCGCATCGCAGCAGCAGCGGATCAGACGGGCATCGGCCTAACCCTATTGCCTGTGCTTTATCAACAGGGCGGCGTTGATGGCCGCGCATTGGGTGCAGGGCAAATCAGGTTTGGCAACGACATGGACCGATATATGCGCATCATGGATACCGCTCAGCAGATCGTGGCGGACCTACCCGATGATGCAAATCTGGGCATTGCGCCCCATTCATTGCGCGCCGTCACGCCCGAGTCGCTGACACACCTGCAACAATTCCAAGGGCCGATCCACATGCATCTGGCCGAACAGATTGCTGAGGTGGATGAAATCAAAGCCGCATATGGTGCCCGCCCGGTGACATGGGCCTTGGATCATCTGGGCATCGACGCCCGCTGGTGCCTGATCCATTGCACGCAAATGACAACGGCAGAGACACGTGGGCTGGCTGGAACGGGTGCGGTCGCAGGTCTATGCCCGTTGACCGAAGGCTCGCTTGGGGATGGGATATTCAATGGCAGTGAATGGACAGAAACAAATGGCCGTTGGGGCATTGGGTCTGACAGTAACATATTGATATCACTGACCGAAGAATTGCGCGCATTGGAATACTCACAACGCTTAATCACTCACAACCGTGCGGTCATGGCCACACCGGAAAAATCTACCGGCCGTGTCTTGTTTGAAGGGGCCTGTCAGGGCGGCGCGCAGGCGGCGGGCCGAAACTCTGGCGCAGTTGAAGTTGGCATGTGGGCTGACTTAGTTGCTCTGAATGGTGATGCAACAGACTTTATTGGCCGCCAAGGCGATAGCATTTTGGACACGTGGATATTTGCAGGCACCGACGCGCAGGTGCGCGATGTCTGGGCCGCAGGGCGTCATGTTGTGCAGAATGGTCAACATATCGCACGCGCCGCAATCACCCATGCCTATCGCAACACGATGATGCGTTTGCGCGATGTGATGTAGCGAGAACCGTTGTTTGCATCAGCTTTGATGTTGCGCGCGCACGTATTCCATCACCGCGCTGCGCACGGACATTTCACCGCTGTCTCGTGCGTCATTGATGACGGCCAAGACGTCATCAAGATTGCAGCGCCGCAGCAGACTTTTGACCGGGCCAATGGATGCAGGACGCATCGATAACTGACGAAAGCCTATAGCCGCAAAACACAACGCCTCAACCGGACGCCCCGCATCTTCGCCACAAAATGACAGCGATGTGTTTGTCTCTTGGCAGCGTTTTACGATGCCCTCAAGGAATGTCAGATAGCTGACATTCAATGTATCATAGCGCCGGCGCACCCGTTCGTTTTCACGATCCGCAGCAAAGAAAAACTGCTTTAGGTCGTTACCACCAATGGATAGGAATTCGACCTCTTCAAAGAACTTGGTTGGTGCAAAAGCAAGGCTTGGCGTTTCTAGCATAGCCCCAACTTCGATCTTGGAAGGCAAGATATGGCCAAGGCGTTCTTCACGCGCCAGTGTTTTATCCATCTCAGCACGCGCCGCACGGAATTCTTCGAACTGGGCAACAAACGGGAACATCACGGTCAGTGGCCGCCCGTTCGCCGCACGGATCAGCGCCTGCAATTGCATGCGCATCACGCCGGGCTTGTCCAACCCCACGCGAATTGCGCGCCAGCCCAGCGCCGGGTTCGGTTCATCGTTTGGTTTCATATAGGGCAGTACTTTGTCCGAACCGATATCGAGTGTGCGAAACACGACACGTTTACCCTGTGCAGCATCCAAAACCCGCGCATAAAGCGCCGATAGTTCGGACCGTTTTGGCATCTTGTTGCGTACGAGAAACTGCAATTCAGTACGGAAAAGCCCAACGCCTTCGGCACCTGAGTTTTCCAAAGACGGTAGATCAGCCATCAAACCCGCATTCATATCCAACCCAATCACCGTACCACATTTGGCCTGTGCAGGTTGGTCGCGGATCGATGAATAGCGTTCCTGTGCCGCAGCTTGCATCGCTATTTTATCACGAAATGCCGCAGCTACTGCATCTTCGGGGCGCAGATGCACAATACCTTGTTCACCATCCACCATGATATGATCGCCGTTCACAGCATCATTGGTGATACGCCCAACATGCACCAAAAGCGGGATCGCCAATGCGCGGGCAATAATCGCTGCGTGCGATCCCACGGAACCACCTTCAAGCACGATCCCGCGCAATTTACGGCCATAATCCAACAATTCAGCCGGACCGATATTGCGCGCCACGAGAATCGGGTTCTCTGGCATTTCGGCACCTGTATCGCTACCCTGCCCGGTCAGGATACGCAGCAATCTGTTGGATAGATCATCCAGATCACTCAAGCGTTCACGCAAATAGGCGTCAGACTGGCCGTTCATGCGCGCGCGCGCTGTGGATTGTTCTTTTTCAACAGCCGCTTCAGCGCTTAAGCCACTGGAAATACTGTCCAACATGCGCCGCATCCAGCCTTTGGAATTGGCAAACATCCGGTAGGCTTCGATAACTTCACGTTGTTCTTTGTCGTTTCCCGCCATCGTCAGCATTTGATCGACACCGATGCGCAATTCCTCAACAGCTGCTGTTAGCCTGATTGCCTCGACTTCGGGATCATCCGCAATTGGATTTGAAACCACAACCCTCGGCTCATGTAACCAGACATTGCCCTCTGCAACGCCTTCTTGGCCCACCGTTCCGCGCGACAAAACTGGTTGTGAATGGCGCGCAGACATCGCCGCACCATCCCCAACAAAGATGCCAAGTTCGGTCATTTCGGCCAGAACCATTGCCACAACTTCCAAGGCATATACCTCATCCGCCGTAAACTCGCGTGCGGTTTTTGACTGCGCGACCAGCACCCCCAAAGTCTCACCAATGCGTTGGATTGGGATCCCGACAAAGCTTGAGTAAATTTCTTCACCCGTTTCTGGCATGAACCGGAAACCGGGGGATTGAGGCGCATCAGAGGTGTTGATCACGTTGCCACGCTTGGCCACACGGCCCACAAGGCCCTCACCCAATTTCATGCGGGTTTCATGTACTGATGCTTTGTTCAGGCCTTCGGTGGCGCAAAGTTCTAACGTCTTTTCATCGCGAAACAGATATATCGAACAGACCTCACAGCCCATCGAACTTGCGATCAGAGTCGTGATTTTGTCCAGCCGTTCTTGGCCGGCACCCTCGCTGGCCATAGCATCGCGCAAACGGCCCAGCAATTTGCGGCTTTCGGTTTCAAAACTCTCAGCCATACGCGCGCCCCCCGATTGAACGTCAATGTCAGCTTAGACCATACTCGCCGCACAAGCGAAACGGGAAACGTAACTGAACTGCCAAAGGTCGAAAATTAGGCCGCTTTGTCCAGTTCAAAAGCATCATGCAGCGCCTGAACCGCCAACTCCATATACTTACGATCAATCAGCACGCTGATCTTGATCTCAGATGTGGTGATGACCTTGATATTGATGCCCTCGTCCGACAACACTTTGAACATCTTGGCAGCAACACCTGTGTGGCTGCGCATCCCGATGCCAACAACACTGATTTTGGCGACATCCGTATCAGCAATCAATTCATCAAAATTGATGACTTCATCGGCTTTTGCTTGATCCATCGCCTTTTCGGCGCGCTTGACCTGATCAACGGGGCACGACCACGTCATGTCTGTGCGGCCTTCCTCAGCGATGTTTTGGACGATCATATCAACATTTACGCCGCCTTCGCTGAGCGCGGTAAAGATGTTGGCGGCGATACCGGGGCGGTCCGCGACCGAGACCAGCGTCATTTTGGCTTCATCGCGGCTGAATGCGACCCCAGCGACTACATTGCTTTCCATGATTTCCTCCTCATCGCAGACAAGCGTGCCAGCGTCGTCTGATTGTTCTTCAAAACTACTAAGCACCCGCAGTTTGACTTTATACCGCATCGCCAGCTCAACAGAGCGGGTCTGCAAAACCTTCGCGCCAAGGGATGCCAGTTCCAACATCTCTTCAAAGGCAATTTTATCCAGCTTGCGGGCCTTGGATTCAACACGCGGGTCGGTGGTATAGACGCCGTCCACATCCGTATAAATATCACAGCGTTCCGCATCAAAAGCTGCGGCAAAAGCAACAGCAGTGGTGTCTGATCCACCGCGACCTAATGTGGTGATACGGCCTTCTGGGCTGACACCTTGAAAGCCTGCGACAACTGCAACCTTCATGCCTTCCACAAATTTTGCTCGAATATTTTCAGGTGGAATGTCCTCAATCCGGGCATTGGCGTGCGCAGATGTTGTTTGAACCGGCACTTGCCATCCCTGCCAAGAGCGCGCAGGCACGTCCATTTCCTGCAAGGTCAGCGCCATCAAACCGGCGGTGACGTTCTCGCCACTGGACACAACAGCATCATATTCGCGCGCGTCATACATGGGCGACGTTTCACCAACCCAGCCCACCAATTCGTTGGTTTTGCCAGACATGGCCGACACGATGACAATGACATCATAGCCTTTGGCCACTTCAACGCCCACACGTTTAGCAGCACGGCGGATACGGTCCAATGTGGCTACGGATGTGCCACCAAATTTCATCACCAGAACAGGCATAGGTCCCTCAGCATTCGGTTCGGGCGCGGTTTACGCGCTAGGTTGCGTAAGGGCAAGACCAGCGGCTTCAGATTCACCCTTTTACAAATACCAAGCGCGACGCCAAATGCAGACGCTGTCGGTCGATCAAATGAAGCGGCAGCTTATCGTCACTCAACGATAATGACCTGTCCGGTAATCGCGCCCTCGACACTTTTGGCATAGGCGCGCCCCACGCGTACGGATGATACTGGATCATGACCGGGGAACCATGCGCCATAGCGTGGTGCAGATACCTCTAACATGCCGGGGCTGACCACGTTCAGACGCAGACCACGTGGCATTTCGATAGCCGCGCCAACAACAAAACCGCCCAATGCGCCATTTGCCGTGGCGGCCCCTGCCCCCATACGAATGGGATCACGATCAAGAACACCGCTAGTGAGGGTAAATGAACCACCCTCAGCAATCTTATCCATCCCCGCCAGCACCAGATTGACCTGCCCCATCACCTTGTTGCGCAAACCAAGCATGAAGGTGGTTTCATCAAACTCGTCCAGCGGCCCAAAATGAACCTCACCTGCTGTTGAGACAACGGCATCCACTTCGCCAACCTTAGCATACATAGCGTCCACGGACGCGCGATCCGCCATATCAACCAGCATATCACCCTTGGTTCTGCCTGCTTTGACAATGTCGTGGCGCGCGCCAAGCTCTTGGCAAACAGTTTTGCCGATATCACCTTCGGCACCTATGACGATTATCTTCATGTTGTCTTTCCCCCGAAATTGCGGCGTTGCTGACTAAGTTACCGTCAAAGACATTGCATTAATACGCATGTGCCCTGCCGTCCCACGTTTCAAAACAACCCGTTGTTTCGATATTAAGTGCCGAAAATCGATCGGCCAAACCGCGCACCGCCTCGTCCGTAGTGATTTCTGCCGTATCACCGCCCATATCCGTCTGGACCCATCCGGGATGATATATCCCAACGGCGATACCTTCAGGTTTTAGATCCGTTGCAAGATTACGTCCCAGATTAAGGGCTGCAGCCTTGGACGCTCGATAGACATAGCTGCCGCCCGGCGCGCGGGTGTGTGAGGCCATCTGCGAGGAAATAATCGCAATCTTAGCCGCCTTGGCACGCCGCAGATGCGGCAGTAACGCCTGAATACTGAGAAACACACCGGTCACATTGGTGGCAAAGCTTTGTGCCCAAAGGTCAGCGCCATAGCCGGTTTCCAGGTCGTCACCCTTATCAAGATACACACCAGCATTGCAGACCAACATGTCGATTGCCCGATCCCCTAAAGTCTCAGCCATTTCCGTATGGCTGGCGGGGTGGGTCACATCCAACTGGACCTGCGCGGCGACAGATCGACCTGTGCCAATCACCTCTTCCCCCAGTGACATGTAATGCGCCGCGAGCCCGGCACCGATGCCCCGTGAGGCACCTGTAATCAAAATAGTCATGGCATGTCCTTTGTGTTTTCAGCTCAACTTTTGTCTGGGGCGGAACGGTAGGGGCAGCAAAGGCACGCCATCTTCGATCAAACTGCGCGCTTGATCTGGCCGCGCTTCACCATAAATCGCACGCTCTGGAACATCACCCAGATGCATCGCGCGCGCCTGATCGGTGAAATCCTTGCCCACATAATCCGATGTTTCCTCAACCTTTTTGCGCAATTCGGCAACGGCATTTTCAATATTACCCTCTGATCCTTCGGGTGTTTTCAACACCGGAACAGGGGCGGTTTCGACGGGCGCTGGCGTATCTTGCGTTGGCTTGACTGTCGATTTCGAAATCACCCGCGGTGCCATGATCGCTTTTTTGACGTCACCTGACCCACAGACACTACAGCTTAGATGTCCGGCCCCTGCCAAAGCATCAAAAGCAGCGGCAGATTGAAACCAGCTGTCAAAGTCATGACCGTTGCCACATTTGAGCGCATAATGGATCATTGGCTTAACTGTATTCCTTTGCTGTCCCTTATGAAATGGGGCGCAATCCGCCTCAGGTCAAGCAGCAGATTTGCGAGGTCTGGGATCAAAGTCGAGGATCATCCGGGTCAATTCGGCCTCTTGAACCATCCGTGCGGCACGTTTTCGTGACACCCAGCGACGTCGCCGCTGTCCGCGTTCGGGAAATTTCTTGGCCAGTGATTTGACCGCAATCGGATACAGCATCGCAAGGCATGGTAAATCATCCATGCTGCCCACATCCTTTGCATAAGAATAAACACCCAGACAGGTGCTATCTGGCTTGCCTGTCACACCCGCCTCTTCCCATGCTTCTTGTTGTGCAGATTGCGCTGGGGTTTTACCGTCCATCGGCCAGCCCTTTGGCACAATCCAGCGTTTTGAGCCGCGCGAGGTCACCAGCAAAATTTGCACCTTGCCCCGCTTGATCCGGTAACAAAGTGCCGCGAATTGGGTGCGCACATCGCCTTTGCGCGCGCCGTGCAGCGATATGGGCAGTTGTTTGATCATTTTCGTCTGCTCTTTGGGGTCGTTGCCCGTTACAAATCCATCATAACGCGCGTCCTTGAAAAACGCCAGATCGCTGCATTGCTCTTGTAGCGCCCCACCCCTTAACGGATACTAAGCGGGATGAGATATCTAGCCACACTTTTTGCCATTTTGTTCAGCGCCTCCGCGCTATTGGCAGAGCGCGCACCGATCACCGTGTTTGCCGCCGCAAGCCTGCGCAATGCCTTGGACGCCATTGCACAGGATTATGATGGCGAGGTACATTTGTCTTATGGTGGATCAGGCACAATGGCGCGCCAGATTGGCGCGGGTGCCCCGGCGGATGTGGTGGTTTTGGCCAATGCTATTTGGATGGATTGGCTGGAAAATCGCGTTGCGGTTATCGCTGGCTCGCGCGTTGATCTTGTTGCCAATCAATTAGTCCTGATTGGTCCAGCTTCTGAAATGCCGCTGCCAGATACAACTGATCTGCTGTCATTGCTTGGCGGCACTGGTAGGCTTGCTATGGGTCAACGCGACGCCGTGCCTGCCGGTCTCTATGCGCGCGAATGGCTGGAACATACGGGCCAATGGGGTGGTCTAAAAGACAGGCTTGCAGAAACCGATAACGTACGCGCAGCCCTTGCATTGGTCGCACGTGGGCAAGCCCCGGTTGGCGTCGTTTACGCCAGCGATGTCACTGTTGACCCAACGGTGCGCATTTTGGCACCGATCCCTGACAACACGCATAGCCCGATCGTCTATCCTGCTGTTGCGCTAACGATGCAGGGTCAGATATTCCTCAAAGAACTCACCACACCAAACGCGCAAAAGGCGTTTAGCCTGCATGGTTTTACCCCGGTGGCGAAATGAGCGCCGACGCGACTGCATGGGAGGCTCTACGTTTGTCGCTTTGGGTGGCTTGCTGGGCGACACTTCTGGCGGTGCCGCTTGCCCTGTGGATCGCGTGGATATTGGCGCGCAAAGAATTTTGGGGCAAATCGCTTCTCAATGCATTAGTGCATTTGCCGCTGGTGTTGCCCCCCGTTGTCACAGGCTATGTGTTGCTGATCATCTTCGGCCGCACCGCGCCTTTGGGTCAGGCGCTGGAGGCTATCGGTCTGCGCCTTGCCTTTCATTGGTCTGGCGCTGTGCTGGCCGCCATCATCATGGGCTTTCCGCTGATGGTCAGGGCCATGCGGTTGGCGATTGAGGCGGTAGACCCAAAACTTGAAGAGGCCGCTGCAACCCTTGGTGCGCCGCGCACCGCCGTCTTTGCCCGTGTCACCCTGCCCCTGATTGCCCCCGGTATTTTGGCAGGATCAGTAATGGGGTTTGCCAAAGCCATGGGGGAATTTGGCGCCACAATCACCTTTGTTGCCAACATCCCCGGTCAAACCCAAACACTGCCCAGTGCCATCTGGACGGCCTTACAAATTCCCGGTGCTGAGGGACAGGTCGTGGGCATGGTCTTGATGGCCTGCGTTGTGGCAATTGGGGCGGTTCTATTGTCTGAAACGCTGGCCCGGCGCGTCGCCAAAAGGATCGCGGGCGCATGACTTTAGACGTGCATATCAAACATCGCTTTGCCGATTTCGCGTTGGATATCGCGTTTCAGGCCGGGCCGGGCATCACCGCGATATTTGGCCGTTCGGGGGCCGGAAAAACAACTGTCATTAACGCAGTGGCCGGGCTGCTGCGCCCTGACGCAGGGCATGTACGTTTGGGCGAAACCGTGCTGTCGGATATCGTTCAAGGTGTGTTCATGCCTCCTGCGCAGCGCCATCTTGGATATGTCTTTCAAGATGCACGGCTGTTTCCGCATTTGTCTGTTGCGGACAACCTCACCTTTGGGGTGCGTTATGCCCGGGCGGGCAGCAAAGGCGCAGATTTTGACGATGTGGTGAGTTTGCTGGGCTTGGAAAAGCTATTAACACGCTCACCCAATACCCTCTCGGGCGGTGAAAAGCAGCGTGTCGCATTGGGGCGCGCCTTGTTGGCGAAACCGCGCATGTTGTTAATGGATGAACCCCTTGCCAATCTGGATGGTCCGCGCAAACAGGAAATCCTACCCTATCTCGAACGCCTGCGCGACGGACCGATGCAATTACCGATCCTCTATGTCAGTCACGCTGTGGACGAGGTCGCGCGTTTGGCTGATACCTTGGTGTTGATCCAAGAGGGCCGCGTCCGGGCGCAAGGGCCGTTGTTTGATGTGATGGCAGACCCTGCCGCTGTACCCTTGCTTGGCGTTCGGGAGGCTGGTGCGGTGATTGAAGCAGACGTGGAAAGCCATGCTGAGGATGGTATTTCGACGCTTTCCATCAGTGCCGGAAAGTTGGAACTGCCGGGTGTCCACGCCGCCGTTGGCACGCGTGTGCGGCTGCGGGTATTGGCACAGGACGTGATATTGTCGCTGGATCGCCCTGACGGGCTGTCATCAGTCAATGTGCTGCCTGTACTGATCGAAGGTGTACATCCCGGTGATGGGCCTGGTGCGGCGATTGCTTTACGGGCTGGCGATGATCGATTGCTCGCGCGGATCACGGCGCGCGCGGTGAAGGATATGCGCCTGCATGCTGGCATGCATTGTTATGCGATCCTCAAGGCAACCACAGTCGCACCGGGCAGCATTGGTCGATAAACGTCAGCGCGCCACAGGCGTACGGCCCATTTTGTCACGCAACCGTTCTAGTAATTCATCTGGTGCCACATCGCCGTCAATCGCCAGCCGTCGCAGCCCAAAATGCACATGCGCCATATCTTGATAATAGCTGGTGTAGGCGTAATTCGTTGCGGCCCCAGCAACCGCACCCAATACGGGCACTGCTTGGGCTGCGAGTTTCTGCCCTAAGACCACGGCCAAACGGGGTGCAACCTTTGCAATGACTGCCTGCATAGCACGACCTGACAATGCCATACGCGCGGACAGAAATCCTAAATCAGCACCATCATCCCCCGACAAAGGCCCCGCAGCCGAAAACACCTGTACGCAGTCAAACTGTACGTTCTCTGCGTCTGCATCAAACCCATGTTCAACCGCGACACCCTGAATGACGCGCAACAACAACGTCGTTGTCACAGGTAATTCTGCGAGGGCCGTTGGCAGGCCGCCGGCCCCCCCCGCGGCTCCCATTGCCGCACTTGCGGCTTGGTTCAGCCAACTTTTCTGATCCGGCACCATCGAACGGCTGGTGTGTGCGGCCCTCATCGCGTGGTTCAAGGCTTTGACCGTTGCCGCCTCAAGATTGCGGCGTACAGGGGCTGGTAGACGTTCAATCAAACCGTCCGCTTGCCCGCCGATCAAGTTCAACACGTTGATGCCAACCCCGCCCGCTTGCTTATAGCGCGTGGCGATGTCATCCAGACGTGCCTCAACGTCGATGATGCTCGGAAGATTGCTTTCGATGTGCATTGATGGCCCCTCTTTGATCTTAATGTGGGGAACGGGCGCGCAATTTCAATCCTGCCAGCGCAGGACATCCCCCACAATGCCGTCCCACGCACCGGGATGTAGCGCACGCCCTAACACCCGCGCGGGGTTGGTGGGGGGCGGCATAACGACGTCAGATAAAAGCGAAAAGCCATAGCGGCTATAATACGGCGCATCGCCTACCAACATCACCCGAGTCCAACCTAAGGGCCCGGCGTGATCAAGGCTTTGTTCAATCAATGCCCTGCCTAAGCCTTCGCTTTGGCGGGTTGGGTGCACGGCAACAGGGCCCAGTAACAATGCAGCATCCGCACCAATGCGCACGGGCCAATACCGGATGGCCCCGGCCAAAATACCGTCCTGATCGCGCGCCACATGCGAAAGACCCACAACAGATGGCACACCGTCACGCAGCCGATAGGACGACAACGCCTCGCGTCCCGGCGCAAAACAAGTGTCATAGAGCGCCTCAACCTCCCAATAATCTGCTGTGGTTTCAGGGGTCAGTTGGTACAAGGGATCAGTTCCGGGCCTAAATCTGCGCTGGGATTTGCGGTGGCAATGCCCCTAACATGCCGTTAGCCATGGGGCAAATGAGATAGGAGTTTCAAGCTGATGTTTTATCGCCCCGCAGATGGCCACGGCCTGCCCCATAACCCGTTTAACGCGATCATCACACCGCGCCCCATCGGCTGGATATCCACACGCGATGCCCAAGGGCGTGATAATCTGTCGCCATATTCGTTCTTTAACGGCGTCGCTTATACGCCACCTCAGGTTATGTTTGCCTCAACTGGGGCCAAACCCGATGCAGGTGACACCAAAGACAACGTCGCCAACATTCGCGAAACCGGCGTGTTCTGCGTCAATGTGGTGGAATATGCAGCGCGCGATGCGATGAATGTAACGTCTAAGGGATTACCACGTGGCACCGATGAATTCGGGGCCGCAGGTGTGGAAAAAGCAGCCTGTGAACAGATTGATTGCGCCCGTGTGGCGAACGCCCCCGCATCGCTTGAATGTCGTATGACGCAAATCGTTAAGATCGAAGGCGAGAGTAATTTTGTTGTGTTTGGTGAGGTCATTGGCGTGCATCTGCGCGATGACTGCGTTGTAGATGGACGGTTTGATGTGACCCAATTCACGCCCCTGTCACGGATGGGATATCGCGACTACACTGCGGTGCGTGACGTGTTTGAGATGGTCAGGCCGGATGATTAAAACCCACACCTGAAACCCACGACTATTCAACGACCAACAATGCGTTCAATGCAGTGCGCGCGCCCGTCACATCCGCGAGGGTGTATTGATCGAGCGTGGCAAAAAATGCTTCTTGGGCTTGTGCCAATGGGTCCCTTAATCCGCAGGCGGGCAGGATAAGGCAGGATGTGTTTGCACCAAAACACTCTGCGACGGGTGCGTCTCGTTTCATCGCCCGCACGACACCGCCAATACAGATTTCGGCGGCGGGGCGTGCAAGGATCAAACCGCCGTTGCGTCCCCTTTCAGAAATCACAAATCCCTCTCGCACCAATTGAGTCGCAACCTTTGACAGGTGATTTTCCGATAGATCATAAGTGGCGGCAATTTCAGAGGTGGGCACCCGCGCTGGCGCTCGTACCGCCAACATCATCAAAACGCGCAATGCGTAATCTGTAAACTTGTCCAACTGCATGTCGTATATTTAGCATTTACAATGCGCATTTAAAAGCGATAGATAATACGCAAATAAAATACCTATTAAAGGAGAGCTTCCATGTCACTTTCTGATGCAATTCTCTGGCCGGGAACGAAGGTTTGCGAACGTCTGGGGATTGATCCCAAAGCTGATGCTGGATTGATCCGCTGGCTGGTCAATACGCTTGTCTATTTGGTATTGAGCCTGATTTTCGTCTGGATCATTGTCGTATGAACATACCGCCACGTATTGACGTAACTGAGCATCAAATCGACCGCGTGGTATCGCAGTTCTATGCCCGCGTGCGCACGCATCCCGCACTTGGTCCGGTATTTGCAGCCCACGTCACAGAGTGGACTCCGCACGAGGAAAAGATTGGCCGTTTTTGGCGAAATGCGCTGTTGTATCAGCGGTGCTATGACGGCAACCCGATGCAAGTGCATATGGCTGCTGGCAACGTCAAAGCGCAACACTTTCCAGTTTGGTTGTCGCTTTTTGACGCTGTGTTAGAACAGGAATTGCCCGCACCCTTGGCGCAAGCATGGTCAACGCTTGCGCATCGCATAGGGCGCGGGTTGAGTTATGGTTTACCAAGTGCGGATGGATCGAACAGCGTACCTAATCTGGGATAAACCCAGACCTTTTTCCGGTCCTTAATGCCCGCCTAAAACTCCAGTGCGCACATCGTAATCCACCGCCAATTCATAGTCTGGGTCATCGTCACTATCGACCATCAGGTGACCTGCTTTGGTCAGCAAACTGTGGCAATCACGGCTGAGGTGGCGCAATTGAATACGCTTGCCTGCGTCCTCATATTTGCCTGCAATCGCCTCGATCGCTTGGAGGGCTGATTGATCTACTACGCGGCTATCCGCAAAATCAACGATCACAACATCAGGGTCTGTATCGACGCTAAACAGTTCCGCAAAACCATCCGAAGATCCAAAGAACAATGGGCCGTGGATTTCGTACACTTTGGCACCTTTTTCAGTGCTTGATTCACGCGTTGTCGCATCAATACGGCGCGCGTTGTTCCACGCATATGCCAGTGCAGAAACGATCACCCCCACAACGACGGCGACGGCAAGGTCTTTATAAACAGTCACTACCGTAACCAAAAGGATCACAAATGCATCCGTCATCGGCACCTTGCGCAGGATTGTCAGACTGTTCCACGCGAATGTCCCGATCACGACCATGAACATCACACCGACCAATGCGGCAAGTGGGATCAATTCAATCACTGACGACCCGACAAGGATAAACAGCAACAAGAATACCGCTGCGGCGATACCCGCAACACGTGTGCGGCCACCAGATTTCACGTTGATCATCGATTGACCAATCATCGCACAACCGCCCATGCCACCAAAGAAACCAGTGACAGTATTGGCGACACCTTGGGCGATACATTCTTGACTGGCCCCCCCACGCTTGTTGGTCATATCGCCCACAAGGTTCAGTGTGAGCAGTGATTCAATCAACCCAATGGCCGCCAAGATGACCGCGTAAGGCAAGATGATCCAAAGCGTTTCAAGTGTGAAAGGTGCAAGTGCAGTACCATAGATACCAAGACCCTCACCAAACGGATTGTGCAGCGATGGGAAGCCACCACTGATCGAGGCCAAATCGCCAACACGTGGCACATCCATACCAGTGAAAATCACAACAGCAGCAACGATGCCGATGCCTGCCAAGGGCGCGGGGATAAATTTCGTGATCCGCGGCATGACCCAGATGATCGCCATTGTGGCCGCAACCAATGCCAACATCAGGTAAAGTGGCGTTCCAGACAACCATTCGCCGCCAGACATGCCGTGACCTGTGTCCACCATCGTGCCGGGCACTTTAAACTGGCTCATCTGTGCAAGGAAAATCACAATGGCGAGGCCATTCACAAAACCCAACATCACCGGATGCGGCACAAGGCGGATAAACTTGCCCCACTGCATGACACCAGCGAAAATCTGGATCGCGCCCATCAGAACCACTGTTGCAAATAGGTATTCAACGCCGTGCTGCGCAACAAGCGCGACCATCACCACAGCCAAGGCACCTGTTGCCCCCGAAATCATCCCCGGACGGCCACCAATCAACGCCGTGATCAGGCCCACGATGAATGCCGCATAAAGGCCAACCAAGGGATGCACACCTGCGACAAATGCAAAAGCCACTGCTTCGGGCACCAAGGCAAGCGCCACAGTCAGACCAGACAGTAATTCAATCCGAAGGCGACCGATACTGAACCCATCTTCGGACATCCAACGTAGGTCGGTAACATTGAGGTTTTTGGCGAAATTGTGCAGCGTGGCGCGCGGCATATGAGCATCCTTTGTCGGAACGAAATAGAAAAACGCCACGCGGTTAGGCGTGCATTTGTTAGCGCCACCTAGACCAGTTTGGCGATGATGGAAAGCCTTGCGCGTTTCGTGCTGCATGCGGCCCTATCTGGGCAAGATTGTGGGGTGTTTAGGCCACGTGACCAAGTGAGATCACCTCTTTTCACATCAGTTCCTTGCAAGAGTGCGCCCCATGCGGTGCTATCTACTTTATACGACGTCAAAGCGCGGTGAAATCCGATACGGTTTAACACATTTGATACTCGTCAGGTTCTGCGCCTCATTCTGCGCATGCGGGTGATCGCATAATCGTCAGCCAAAGCAACACCATATTGGGTAGTTGCTCTAACGTGTTACTGGTAAGAACACTAAGAACACACCATAGCTTCAGGAGTACCCCCGCCCAATGATACAGACAAAGATTGCCGTGATCGGTGGATCAGGAATTTATGACATTGATGGGTTGGAAGGTGCGGAATGGGTCACCGTGGAAGGGCCTTGGGGCGCGCCATCCGATGCAATCTTATGCGGTACGTTGGCGGGGGTTGAGATGGCGTTTTTACCCCGTCACGGGCGCGGGCATGTACATTCGCCAACGACCGTCCCCTACCGCGCAAACATTGATGCGCTGAAACGTCTGGGCTGTACGGATGTGATATCGGTGTCCGCGTGCGGGTCATTTCGCGATGAAATGGCACCGGGTGATTTTGTCATTGTCGACCAATTCATCGACCGCACCTTTGCCCGCGAAAAGTCGTTCTTTGGGACCGGATGTGTGGCGCATGTCAGCGTGGCACATCCCACTTGCGCACGCCTGAGTGATGCCTGTGAAACGGCCGCCAAAGATGCAGGGATCAACGTGCATCGCGGCGGCACCTATCTGGCGATGGAGGGACCGCAATTTTCGACGCTGGCGGAATCCAAAATGTACCGCGAAAGTTGGGGGGCCGATGTGATTGGCATGACCAACATGCCCGAGGCAAAATTAGCACGTGAGGCAGAGCTTTGTTATGCATCCGTGGCGATGATCACCGATTATGACAGTTGGCATCCTGATCACGGCGAAGTTGATGTGACCCAGATTATCGCGACATTGATGGGCAACGCTGACAAAGGCCGCGACATGGTTGCACGCCTGCCGACGCTGCTAGGGGCTGAACGCGCGCCCTGCCCGCATGGATGTGACCGCGCCTTGGAGTTTGCGATTTTAACGCAACCCGATGCGCGAGATCCTGCAGTGATGGCAAAATTGGATGCCGTTGCGGGGCGTGTTATCTGAAGCTCACGCGGATGAGAGGGCTGACGGTATTTTAGAAAGGGTGAAATAGGGGATGACGTGCTTCATTTTCGATGTTGCGCCCAAGCCTTGATGCTGTCTTTGATTAACTCTCTGACATTTGGAGTATGATGATGCCTCTTGATCTTTGGCTAACCTTTGTTGCCGCCACCGCCGCGATGATGCTGATCCCCGGCCCCACTGTGATGCTGGTGCTTAGTTATGCGCTCAGCAAGGGGCGCTCGGTTGCGGTTGCTTCTGCTGGCGGCGTGGCTTTGGGCGATTTTATCGCGATGAGTGCGTCGCTTGCGGGGCTTGGTGCCTTGGTGTTGACCTCGGCCACATTGTTTACGGCGCTCAAGTGGGTGGGTGCGGCCTATTTGGTTTGGTTGGGCATTAAGCTTATTCGCTCTGCCCCCTCTAAAGGGATGGCGGTGCCACCCGCAGATGTAAGCGCGAAACATGTGTTTCGCCATGCGGCGGTTGTGACGGCGTTGAACCCCAAAGCCATCGCGTTCTTTATCGCCTTTGTGCCGCAGTTCATTCGACCAGAGGCCCCCTTGGCCCCGCAATTTGCGATCCTTATCACGACCTTTGTCACCATGGGCGGGTTAAATGCACTGCTCTATGCACTGCTCGCGGACCGTTTGCGCCAAGTCATTGGGCGCCCATCAGTCATCACTTGGATCACGCGCGGCGGCGGTGTCGCGCTGATCAGCATGGGCGTTTTGACCGCCACTCTTAGAAGGACCACACAGTGAAACAAGTTCAGGACTACATCCGCACAATTGTCGATTTCCCCCATGAAGGGATCATGTTTCGCGACGTGACCACTTTGTTCGCAGACCCACGCGGGTTTCGCATGGCAATCGATCAAATGCTGCACCCCTATGCAGGCATCAATATTGATAAGGTCGTTGGGCTTGAGGCGCGTGGATTTATCCTTGGCGGTGCGATTGCGCACCAATTATCGGTCGGGTTCATACCGATCCGTAAGAAAGGTAAATTGCCCGGCCGTACAATTAGCCAAGATTACACGTTGGAATACGGTGACGCGATTGTGGAAATTCACGATGATGCCATTCAGCCCGGTGAAAAGGTGCTCGTAGTTGATGATCTGCTGGCCACAGGCGGCACAGCAGAAGCTGGGATCAAACTGATTGAACGGCTGGGCGGTGAAATTATTTCTTGTTCGTTTATCATTGATCTGCCGGAACTCGGTGGACGCAAACGCTTGGAAGCGATGGGTATGGAAGTGAACACGCTTTGTGCGTTTGAGGGTTTGTGAGCTAAGTCAGAACAATACGCGCGTTGTGTCTACTCGCAACGTGCGGATTTGGTTAAGCGGCTGGTGTTTGCTAAAATGGCTAAAACTTAACAGCATTGGGTTTCGCTTTTGACCGGCCTCAATCAATACACGCGAATGCCGTCCATTTGGACGTGTCAGGGTTGATACCTAAGCCTAGGCCAGTTGGAACCTTGATATGGCTTCCCGCAGAAATCGGATTTTCCTCGTCGTAATTGCCGTCAATGTAGTTGTCTGCAACCCACACGCCCTCAAGTAGTTTTGGCGCTATGGTCGCCCCCATATGAACACACGCAGCGGCGATAATATCGCCACCCCAACTGTCTTCGCAGGTCATCGGACGGTTAAAACCACGGCAAATATCGCGAATTGCAATCATGTTGGACAAGCCTCCGACACGGGTGATTTTCATGCCAAAACCGTTTGCCACATCATCATGGATGCTGCGACACACCATATCGATCCCAGTGGCGCTTTCATCAACAAAGATTGGATGGTTCAGCCGACCCTTAAGAGATTTAATTTCTTCGTAAGTGTTGCAGGGTTGTTCGAGTGTGAAATTTAGATCACGACATGCGTTTGATAAAAAGATTGCATCCCGGCTCGACAGGCTTCGATTTGCATCAAGGACAATTTTAACACCAGGTTTGCGCACCTCAAAGGCTTTGCGTGCGACTGCGATATCTTCTTCGATATCACGTCCGCCGACTTTAAGTTGCAAACGTGGATAGCCTTGCCCTTGTTTCTCTTGCACAATTTTCGCAACATTATCCGGTGTATCGGTGCTGATCGCATAATAGCTCGGAACGTGATCAACGACGGCACCACCAAGCAAATCAGACAGGCTTACTCCAAATATCTTGCCCTTGAGGTCCCAAAGAGCAATATCAATTGCTGCCTTTGCGTATGCATGTCCTGACAACGCAAGGTCCATCTTGGAGTTGATGGTTTGAGAATGCAGTGGGTTCATCCCGATGAGATGGGGTGCCAAAAGTTGAAGAGCAGCACGCGCACCTGATGGATGCGCAGGTTGGTAGGTATCTCCAAGGGGGCAGACTTCACCAAATCCAGTTACGCCGCTCTCGCAGACGATCTTCACGAGGGTCGTATCCAGCTTGGTCAAATGGGACAGCGCCATGCGATACGAGGGACCAACGACAGGCAAGTCGTATTGATAAATGTGAATTTCTTTAATGCGATCCATGTGTCGTATCCCAGTGTTATTTTAACGGTTCATCATGCAGAGCATGACGCGATAGCCAGAGTTTCGATGGTCGTGAAGCGACAAAAGCCTTAGGTTTTGGTCGCTTCCCTTTTTTGCGACACACCAAGCCGGCTGCACCTTTTGCTGGCAGCAAACCCACGTCAGCTATTGGTTTAATTTCATGCCAAGCCATCGTTGTATCGCTTGCAAAACTCACATCCACGCTTTGTAATTCTAAGCCCGCAACACAGCCCCCGGATTCATAATCCCGTTCGGATCAAGCGCCGTTTTGATTGCCCGCATCGCAGATAATTTTGCAGGATCGCCGTAGCGTTCCAAATCACCCACTTTAAGACGCCCGATACCGTGTTCAGCACTGATCGATCCGCCCATTTCATCAACCAGATCATGCACAACCTTTTTAATCTGATCACGTTGATGATCATGATCTGCGCGGCTTTTGCCCGGCATTGGAAAGACATTGTAATGCAGATTGCCGTCCCCCACATGACCAAAGCAGTTGATGCGGAAATCACCTAGCGTAGCAATCTTCTCACCACCTTGCGCAATAAAGTCAGGGATCGCGCCCAAAGGCACAGAAATGTCGTGACTTGATACCGATCCGATCAAACGGTTCGCTTCTGGGATCATTTCACGGATGCGCCAGAAATCGTCTGATTGCTGCTGGCTTTGGGCGATCAGGCCATCCGTAACCAGACCCGCCTCCATTGCATTGCCAAACAGGGTTTCCAATGCGCCAGCCGGATCAATATCGCCGCTGAGGCCAAGTTCGATCAGCACCGTCCATTCCGGGGCTGATGCAAAGGGTTGGCGCACGCCGGGTAGGACGTCCGCAAGGAAATCCAAACCTTGGCGGTGGATCAATTCAAACCCACTGACCATTTCGCCCAACTGCTCGCGTGCCATCGACAACAGTTTGAGCGCGGCTGCGGGGTCTTTTACAACTAATAACGCGGTGCCCGATTTCGCAGGCTGCGCAAACAATTTGAGCGCGGCAGCCGTAATCACCCCCAATGTCCCTTCGGCACCGATCAACAGATGCCGCAGGTCATATCCGGTGTTGTTTTTGCGCAGCCGCGTTAGCCCATGCCAGATTTGACCGTCAGGCAGTACCGCCTCAAGTCCCAAACACAGATCACGTGCATTGCCATACCGCAGTACCCCGGTGCCGCCAGCATTGGTGGCAAGGTTTCCACCAATCCGCGCAGACCCTTCGGCAGCAAGCGACAGGGGAAACAGGCGACCCACATCACTTGCCGCAGATTGCACATCCGCCAAAATCACCCCGGCCTCTACCACCAAAACATTTTCATCCGGGTAGATTGCGCGCACTTTGTTCATCCGTTCCAGCGACAGGATCAATGGCGCGGGCCCATCTGGGGCCACCTGCCCGCCGACCAATCCTGTGCCACCGCCGTAAGGTATAACCCCGACATGTGCAGCGTTTGCGTGGCGTATCAGTGTTGCGACGTCATCAACACTTTGTGGGAGGGCCAATAATGCCGCCCGCCCCGCGTATCGTCCCCGCGGCTCTTCAAGATATCGGTCATCTGCCATGCGCAAAACGCCCTCAGGCAATTCAGCAGAAAGGGCGTCATGAAAGGCGATATCAGCAGGGTTTAATGTCATGTCGTATTGATCCGATCAGAGGCGACAATATGCAAGAGCCGAATGGCTATGCTGTGAGTATTGCGATGATCTGGCGCAGCAGATTTGGCGTATTTGGATGCCCTGCCGCCTCAATAACCAAGGCGTTATCCGTGTCGGCACGATGGGAAAACGGTGCAACCAAAGCACCTGATTGCAGGTGTTGTTTGAGCAATACTTCATGGCCGATCATCACGCCCGCACCGTGAATCACCTCTTCGAATGCAAGCGCATAAAGCGAAAAAACGGGGCCAGATCGCGCCAGATCGCTTGGTAACGCAGCCCCCTTTAACCATGTCAGCCAATCATCCGCCCATGTCGCATCATAGATCAGTGTTTCATTTGCTAAGTCGCCTGGCGTTTTTAACTTTGCTGCCACAGCCGGGGAACAGACTGGGAAAATTACGTCTCGTTGCAAAACATGTTGATGTTTCACTTGTGAAGAGTGTGCAAAAAACACTGACAGATCAAACATTTCGCGTTGCAGGTTCGGTGGCGTTTCCATTGCCGCCACCGATATGGACACCGTTGGAAATGCCGCGCGGACGGCTGGTAGCCGTGGGCCAAGCCACAATTGTGCAATACTGGGCAACGCGGCAATGTTAACTTTGGTCTGTGGCGCCTTGGCGCGCAGCCTGTGCAATGCGCCCCCCAATGCATCAAATGCGGCCGTGAAATCATCCGCAATTTCTGCGCCCAAGGGCGTCAAAGCCACCCCTTGCGAGCGACGTTCAAATAACGGCGCGCCAACCCACTCCTCTAACGCTTTGACTTGTTGTGACACGGCGCCGGGGGTCACAGACAATTCATCTGCAGCCGCCGAAAAGCCGTTCAATCGGGCAGAAGCCTCAAAACAGCGCATGGCGTTTAGATGCGGCCCGCGCGGACGTGGTGGTTTGACTGGCATTATCTAGCCTTAGTTTTTCTATCCCAATATTTAGAAAATCTCATTTGCGATGCATATGCAAGACGCGCCATGATGAATGAAATCAAAAAGGAGATGCATTATGTTAGCACATCGAAACTGGGTTCCCGCCGCCTGCGAAGCGCGCGTAGGTGACATAGCCAAGCGCATGCAAGGCCAATCCTCAGATCAGATTGCGGCCAACATTTCCAAACTGACAGAGAAAAATCGCGAGATTCACGAACAGGAATGTTTCAACCTGAACCCCGCGACAAACGTCATGTCCCCGCGCGCTGAAGCGATACTGTCCTCTGGCATCGGCACCCGGCCCTCACTCGGCTATCCCGGCGACAAATACGAAATGGGGCTCGAGGCGATTGAAGAAATCGAAGTCATCGCCGCTGAGCTTTGCGCGCAAGTCTTTGATGCAAAGTTTGCCGAAATCCGGGTGCCATCCGGGGCCATTGCGAACCTGTATGGATTCATGGCGACCTGTAAACCCGGCGACACGATCATCGCACCACCCGCATCCATTGGCGGCCACGTCACCCATCACACGGCGGGTTGTGCGGGGTTGTTTGGGTTAAACTCTGTCCCTGCCCCGATCAATGCAGATGGGTATACGCTTGATATAGATGGCCTGCGCAAACTGGCGCACGACCTTAAACCCAAGCTGATTACGGTGGGTGCGTCCCTGAACCTCTTTGAACACCCTGTCGCGCAGGTCCGTGCAATCGCGGATGAGGTAGGTGCAAAGGTGCTGTTTGATGCGGCCCATCAATGCGGGATCATCGCTGGGCGTGTATGGCGCAACCCACTGGCCGAAGGTGCGCATATGATGACGATGAGCACTTACAAAAGTCTCGGGGGACCAGCGGGCGGTTTGATTGTCAGCAATGATGCAGAGATGGCAGAGCGTCTGGACGCCATCGCCTTTCCCGGTATGACCGCAAATTTTGATGCGGCCAAATCGGCGGCATTGGCACTGACGATGCTAGATTGGATTGATTTTGGTGCCGATTATGCAGCAGAGATGATCGCGGTGGCACAGGCCTTTGCCACGGAATTGGACGCTGCGGGATTGCCCGTTTTTGCAAAGGATCAGGGTTTCACACATTCACACCAGTTTGCCGTCGAGGCCGCAGAATTTGGCGGCGGACAGGCCGCGTCAAAGAAGTTGCGCAAGGCTGGTTTCTTGGCCTGTGGCATTGGCCTGCCTCTTGCCGAGGTGCCCGGCGATATGAACGGATTGCGCATCGGTACGCCAGAATTGGTGCGCTGGGGTGTAGGCGTTGATGATGTGCCCCAGATTGCGACATTGCTCGTGCGGGCGCTGCGGTCAAACGATCCTGCAGCAGTGGCGGGGGAGGTGCGCAACTTGAGGGGGCGGTTTGACACGCTAAAGTTTGTTGGTGCTTAAGAAAATGTCTTGGCGGGATGTTGTGCCGAGATAGGTTATTCGACAATCTATTCTTGAACCACTTAAGGAATATCTAACATGAAGACGGCCCTTACAGTTGCGGGATTGGCTTTGCTGTTGTCCCTTTCTGGACCTGCCTTGGCCCAATCTGTTGCCAAAGAAATCCAAGAGGAATTAAACGAAATCAGCAAAGACTCCTTTGGCTGTTCCAAGGTGCTAAAACGATTGAAGACGTTTCGCAGAAAATATCCAGAATTTCATTTCTACTTTGCTGGCCGCAAGGATGACACGAGAACGGGTATTCGTGGATGCGGATATGGATTTCACACCGATCCGGCCAAAGCTCAGGCTGGTGCCATGAGAAACTGTAAGAAATGGGAAGTAAACTATGGCACTGATGGCGGACGAAAAATCTGCAGCTTTATAAAATGATATCAAGTGGTTTGGAGGAGGCCGTCACCGTCCTACCCCGCCTCTGTCTTACCCCGTCTATCACCGCGCAACGACGCATACAGAACATGGGTTCGCCAGCGGCCATCAATCTGTAGATAACTTTGTGCAACGCCTTCGTATTTGAACCCGGTCTTTTCTAACAGTCCACGAGATGCCGCATTTTCTGGCAGACAGGCCGCTTCAATCCGGCTGAGGTCAAGGCGGGTAAATGCCTGATGCACAACGGCTTCAATCGCCTCGCGCATATAGCCCATGCGCGCAAAAGGTTCACCGGTCCAATAGCCCAATGTTCCCGCCTGCGCAGGGCCACGGCGGATGTTGTCCAAAGTGATCGCACCGATCAGGGACTGGTCTTCGCGGCGGATCAAAAACAGTGGCATCGCCGTACCACCATTGACCGACCGCTGCGCCCAATACACCCGGTTTGAAAAGGCCTTGCGTGTCAAATGATCCTCGGCCCAAGTTGGTTCCCATGGGGTGAGGTATTTCTGACTTTTGACGCGCAATGCGGTCCACGCGCGAAAGTCTGAATGCTGCGGAGTGCGCAAGGTCAGGCGTTCGGTTTCAACCCGGAGTTTGCGTTTAAGAAGCAGCATCAGGCGGCGCGACGCTCCTGCAAGGCGGCCAATGTTGGGGCGCCTTCAACGGGGCCATACAGTGCCATTGCAGCTGGGGCTGCCAGCGCCATGGTTTCAGCAAAATCGCGCACGTCGCCTGTGGTCACCGCATCAATTTGCGCCACGGTTTCTTCGAGTGGCGGAATCCGATCCCAAATCTGGATCAATCGGGCCAATCGTTCGGCGCGGTTCGATGGGCTTTCGAGCCCCATCAACAACCCTGCCTTCATCTGCGCGCGTGCGCGGGCAACTTCGGCGGGCGACATGTCAGATGCCGCGCGCTTCATCTCGTCCACAGTGATGGTCGCAAGTTCGGGTAATTGTTCGGCGCTGGTGCCTGCATAAATCGTGGTCATACCCGTATCGGCATAGGCCCCCGCCGAGGCAAAGATTGTGTAACATAGGCCACGATTTTCACGGATTTCTTGGAACAAGCGCGAGGACATCCCGCCGCCCAATGCAGACGCATAAATCTGCGCGACATAGATATCATCTGCGCGGTAGCCGGGGCTTTCAAAACCCAATGCAAAATGGGCCTGTTCCAGCGGTTTGATATGACGTGTTTCACCGCCCGCAAAGCGCGCAGCATCCATTTGAAACATCGGTTTGGGGGCCATATCGCCAAACAAGGCCTCGGCTAGCTTCACAATCTCATCGTGATCCACAGCCCCTGCGGCAGACAATATCATCTGCTCTGGGCCGTAGTGATCCCCGATGAAAGATTGCAGATCATCGCGGGAGAAATTCTGCACACGCTCGGCAGGGCCAAGGATGGTGCGACCTATGGGTTGATCTGGATAGGCTTTTTCCTGCAACCAGTCAAAGATCACATCATCAGGTGTGTCCAACGCTTGACCGATCTCTTGCAAAATCACGCCACGCTCGACTTCAATCTCGTTTGGATCAAGGATCGGATTGCGCAGAATGTCCGCGATGACATCCAGCCCAAGCGCTACATCGTTTTCGAGAACACGCACGTAATAGGCCGTCACCTCGCGCGAAGTATAAGCGTTGATGTAACCACCCACGTCCTCAATCGCTTCTGCAATCTGCAATGAGGTGCGTTTATTCGTACCCTTAAACGCCATATGTTCGAGAAAATGCGCGATGCCGTTTTGTGCGGGTGTTTCATGACGACCACCTGCCGTAACCCAGATGCCAATAGACGCAGAGGCCAGACCCGGCATATGCTCTGTGACGATGCGAAAGCCATTGGACAAGCGATGTTGGTTCAGACTCATGCGTCAAGCGCCCCTTCGATGTGCGCCTTAAGCGCGTCTAGATCATTTGCCACACGGGTTAAGCGTTCGTCGCGTTCAAACAGGTCGGCCATGCGCGCGGGCAAGCCGGGACGTATGCCTGTGGCCGCTTCAACCGCGTCGGGGAATTTTGCAGGATG
>CALKXT010000061.1 GCA_938003685.1 uncultured Sulfitobacter sp.
TAAATTCAACGCGAATGCTACCACCACCAGCAGTAAGGTTGAACGTGTCGTTGCCACGGCCACCAAACAACTGCAGAAATTGGTTCGCCGCTGACGTAACTGTAAATATGTCAGCCGCGTTCGTGCCATCAATACCGAGACCCCATTCAGCGTCATCTGTATTTAATAAGGTATCGGTAAAGCCACCCGTTGAGGCCGTTGCAGTGCCTGCTGCACCATTCCAGTTCAATGTCAGTCCACTAAACTGGCCATAAGTGAGGAAGTAATAGCTGTTTGGACCAGCGTCGCCAAAATCATAGGTGTCGTTTCCGGCGCTTGCATATAAATTATCGCCCGTATCTGGGTTTGCACCAGCATTGATCGTGTCGTTGCCGGAGCCACCGATTAGATCATCGTCAAAATCACTACCAGTGATGGTAATTGGAACTGTAAATAGGTGGGCAAAGTCTTCGAATTCTTCCATATCGTAACCGTCGCCAGCGCCGCTCGCGTCGATGGTAATACCACCGGATTGGTTAAAGAGCGCAGCAAGAGGGGCTGGATTATCGTTAAGAACAATCGCATCCATTGCGTTAACAAATCCGGGAAGACTCCAGTTGATCTGATCTACTGCTGCGATGGGCTGGGTCCCATCCACGATGGAAAAGCTGGTAATTGTGCCGCCAGTTGGTTCGCCATCACCACCAAACGAAAAGCCAGAGCCATTGACGGTTGTGATCCAGCCAGTCTCAGGGTTTTGCAAAACGAGCTGGGTTGAACTTGCTGAAATAAGGTCTGGTGCAAACTCAGGATTACCCCCGTTCTCGCTCACGAGGGCCTGTGAAAAGAACGTACTGTCGTCTACGTTTTGACCAGTATAAATAATGCGCATTTCAATTCCTTTGGGATTAGATTTCTCAATTGGGATAAAATTATTGAACATACACCTAGAAGGCAACCAACCTCAGGGTGAATTAACGGTTATTTAACGATAAGATAGCTGCCAACCAACAATGATGCGTTGTGTTTCCAATCCCTTGGAAGTCAAAGATCGTAAATTTCCACAACTGTGGACCGGTAACACTGTCTGGTGCGCATTAGTATGCCCCCTTGTGCCCTTGACTTTCTGCCCCCCAAAAGGTGTACCTGCCACGAGAAAATTCAGCCCTAGAAAGGGACCCGCCATGCACGCCTATCGCAGCCAAACCTGTGCCGAATTGACCAAGGAAAACGTGGGCGACACCGTGCGCCTCTCTGGTTGGGTGCACCGTGTGCGTGACCATGGTGGCGTATTGTTCATCGATTTGCGTGACCACTATGGCATGACGCAGCTGTTGTGTGACCCGGATAGCCCAGTGTTCAAGGACGTGGAAAAGGTCCGTTCCGAATGGTGTATCCGCATCGATGGGACGGTTAAGGCACGCGATGAATCATTGGTGAACGCCAAGCTGCCAACTGGTGAAATCGAAGTGTACGTGCGCGATATCGAAGTATTAGGTGCTGCTGCCGAACTGCCATTGATGGTCTTTGGCGATCAGGAATACCCCGAAGAAACGCGTTTGCGGTATCGTTACCTCGACCTGCGTCGCGAAAAGATGCAGGCGAACATGGTGCTACGCTCTGATGTTGTAGCATCGATGCGCCGCCGCATGTGGGACAAGAAATTCAAAGAATTTCAAACTCCGATCATCACGGCAAGCAGCCCCGAAGGCGCGCGTGATTTTTTGGTGCCGTCCCGCCTACACCCCGGCAAGTTCTATGCGTTGCCGCAGGCACCACAGCAGTTCAAGCAGCTATTGATGGTGTCGGGTTTTGACAAATATTTCCAAATTGCCCCGTGCTTCCGCGACGAAGACCCGCGCGCAGACCGTTCACCAACCGACTTTTACCAGCTTGACCTAGAAATGAGTTTTGTCACTCAACAGGATGTATTCGATACGATCCAGCCAGTCATTGGCGGTATTTTTGAAGAATTCGGTGGCGGCCGCAAAGTCGATCAAGAATGGGAGCAGATTTCGTATAAGGATGCAGCCCTTTGGTATGGCTCTGACAAACCCGACCTGCGCAACCCAATCAAAATGCAGGTTGTGTCCGAACATTTTGCAGGCTCAGGCTTTGCGATCTTTGCCAAATTACTGGAGCAAGAAGGCACCCAAGTGCGCGCCATTCCTGCACCAACGGGCGGTAGCCGCAAGTTCTGTGACCGAATGAATGCCTTTGCCCAAAAAGAAGGTTTGCCCGGCATGGGCTATATCTTTTGGCGTGAAAAGACGGCGGATGCCGTGGCTCAAGAAATGGGCATCAGCGTGAAAGAAGCACAAGTCAAGCTGAAGTCTGGCGAAGTCGAGGGCGGCATGGAAGCGGCAGGCCCGCTGGCAAAAAATATCGGCCCAGAGCGCACAGAGGCGATCCGCCAACAGCTTGGCCTCAAGGTCGGTGATGCGGCGTTCTTCCTTGGCGGCAAGCCCAAGGCGTTTGAAAGTGTCGCGGGACGTGCGCGTAATGTGATTGGTGAGGACCTTGGTCTGACCGATAAAAATCGCTTTGCATTTGCGTGGATCGTTGATTTCCCAATCTACGAAAAAGACGAAGAATCCGGCAAAATTGATTTTGAACACAACCCTTTCTCAATGCCCCAAGGCGGCATGGAAGCATTGCAAGGCGATCCGCTGAAGGTGCTGGGGTATCAATACGATTTGGCGTGTAACGGCTATGAATTGGTGTCCGGTGCGATCCGAAACCACAAGCCAGAGATCATGTTCAAAGCCTTTGAAATCGCAGGCTACGGCAAAGAAGAAGTCGAAAAACGGTTTGGCGGTATGGTTAACGCGTTCCAATACGGTGCGCCGCCCCACGGTGGCTGTGCGGCAGGTGTGGACCGGATTGTGATGTTGCTGGCAGATGCGGATAACCTGCGTGACGTCATCTTGTTCCCAATGAACCAGCGTGCAGAAGACCTGATGATGAACGCGCCCAGCGATCCAACCTCAGATCAATTGATGGAATTGGG
>CALKXT010000062.1 GCA_938003685.1 uncultured Sulfitobacter sp.
CGGCATCCATCCGCAATGACAGATCAACAGAGGCACCGCGCAACGGGTCACGTTCGGCCAAAAGGGCCGCAAACATTGGTGCAGATTTACCGCCGCGCGCCACCATATGGGCCAACCGGGGATGCAGCGGCAACCGCGCCAGCGCCCGCCCATGCCCCGTGATCCGGCCTGCACCATCCAGCGCATCCAACATGCGCAAGACCGCTTGCGCCTCTCTCAAACGGCCTTCATGTGGCGGTGTGACAAAAGATAGATCAGCAGCTTGCGCGCCCCAAACGGCCAACTCCAACGCGAACCCTGTCAGATCACCCGCCTCGATCTCAGCCGGGGGATAGGCGGCCAGCGCGCCTTCTTCGCCTTTGGTCCACAGCTTGTATGCAACGCCTGCTGTCATCCGCCCCGCACGGCCTGCGCGTTGGGTTGCTTCGGCGCGTGTGACACGTTCAGTGACCAGCCGCGACATGCCAGAGGCCGCATCAAAGCGCGCGCGCCGCGCTTGACCGCCATCAACGACAATTCTGATGCCTTCGATGGTCAGCGATGTTTCAGCAATCGATGTCGCAAGCACCACCTTGCGGCCTGTTTTGATTGGCGCAATCGCCGCACGCTGCGCTTTGAAGTCCATCGCCCCAAAGAGCGGCGCAACTGTGCAATCAGATGGTACTTGGCCGTTTAGCAGGCGCTCAACCCGCCTGATTTCACCCTCGCCGGGTAGAAAAACCAATGCGGAGCCATCGGTTTCTGACAGCGCCTTGAGTACCAAATCAGTTAGCGCATGATCAAAACGCTGCTTGCCGACGGGGCGGTCCTGCCAGCGTTCTTCAACCGGGAAACTGCGGCCCACAGACGTGACAATGGGGGCGTCCATCAACGCCGCCACTGGTGCGGCATCCAGCGTCGCGGACATCGCCACCAACATCAAATCATCACGCAGGGCACCTGCAACTTCCAAACACAGCGCCAAGCCCAGATCAGCATTCAAAGATCGTTCGTGAAATTCATCAAAGATCACGGCACCAATGCCGGGCAAGTCCGCGTTGTCTTGTAACATCCGGGTCAGGATGCCTTCGGTCACAACCTCGATACGGGTGTTTTTGCTGATCGCAGATGCCCCGCGTACCCGGTACCCAACACTTTGCCCGACGTCTTGTGCCAAAGTTGCCGCCATGCGTTCCGCAGCTGCGCGCGCAGCAAGGCGGCGCGGCTCTAGCATGATGATTTTAAGCGGCGTCAAATTGGCATCCAGCATCGCCAAAGGCACACGCGTTGTTTTGCCCGCACCGGGAGGGGCTTGTAGCACCACGCGCCCCGCATCACGCAGGGCCGTGATGACGTCTGGCATCACACTGTCGATGGGCAAAGTAAAAGACATGCGACCTTTATCAGGCAAAGGGTGCGCCGGGCCAAGGGTTGGGGATGGACATTTTGCTATCACGCCGCAAAAGATGCGCCATGGATACGAATGATCTGGCAAAACGAATTGTAGTGGGTGAACGGCGTGCTTTGGCACGTGCAATCACACTGGTTGAATCAGGGCGCGCGGACCACCGTGCAGATGCTGCACGGCTATTGGCCGCACTGCCCCAAGACGCCCAAGCCCTTCGGATCGGCTTGTCAGGCACGCCGGGCGTGGGTAAATCGACGTTCATCGAAAGCTTTGGCATGATGTTGACCGCGCAAGGGTTGCGTGTCGCTGTGCTGGCTGTCGATCCCTCCTCGTCGCGTTCTGGCGGGTCGATATTGGGGGATAAAACCCGCATGGATTTACTCAGCCGCGACCCAAACGCCTTTATCCGACCGTCCCCTAGCCAAACCCACTTGGGCGGCGTTGCGCGCCGCACTCGCGAGGCCGTGCGCCTGTGCGAGGCAGCGGGATATGACGTTGTGTTGATTGAAACCGTCGGCGTCGGGCAATCCGAAACCGTTGTGGCCGAGATGTCAGATGTGTTTTTGTTGCTGCTGGCCCCGGCAGGGGGCGACGAATTGCAAGGCGTGAAACGCGGCATTATGGAAATGGCAGACGTAATTGTCGTGAACAAAGCGGATGGTGATTTGAAACCTGCGGCCAATCGCACCCGCGCAGATTACGCAGGTGCGCTGCGCCTGTTGCGCAAACGCGCGCAAGACCCGGATGGGTTTCCCAAAGCAATGACCGTGTCCGCGCTTGAGGAACATGGCCTGAGCGAGACATGGGACGCCTTGCAAGAGTTAGTTGACTGGCGGCGTGAAAATGGATTTTGGGACCACACGCGTGCAGAACAGGCGCGGTATTGGTTCCATGAGGACGTGAAGCAGCGGTTGCTGGCGCAGTTGGAAACCTCTGAGGCACGCGCAGAACTTGAATTATTAAGTGATGAGGTTTCAGGTGGTGCGTTGGACCCGGCAGTTGCCGCGCAAAGTTTTGTGGCAAAGCTTGGACATTAGGCGCGGGCGGAATTATTCAATAATTCCGGGGCGCTTTCTTTGAATGAAAACGTGATTTAACCAGCGGCCTTGGGATGCGCGCGGTTATAAACTTCCATCAAACGTGCCGTATCTACCGCCGTATAGGCCTGTGTCGTCGATAGAGATGCATGACCTAGCAACTCTTGAATGGCGCGCAGATCACCGCCTGCATCCAACAAATGTGTCGCAAAACTATGGCGCATGGCGTGCGGTGTTGCCGTGGCTGGCAAACCCAATTGCATCCGGGCATCTGCCATCACTTGCGCAATCGCGCGCGGGCCAAGCGCACCGCCCCGAATCGCGCGAAACAACGGCGCATCCGAGGTTTGAAGATGCGGACACGCGCGCAAATAAGTATCAACCGCATCGCGCGCGGCAGGCAGCACAGGAACCACCCGTTCTTTGCCGCCTTTCCCAACAATACGCAGCACATCTGGCAGTGGTGCGTCAGCGCCTTTTAATCCCAAGGCCTCGGATATCCGCAACCCACACCCCCACAGCAGGGTCAAAACCGCAACGTCACGCGCGGCGACCCATGGTTTTTCATTCTGTATTTCAACGCACTCAATCAACGCCTTCGCCGCATCAATCGCCAAAGGACGCGGCAGTTTTTTCTGAAACTTGGGCGAGCGGGTGGACAATACGGCGGTGGGTTCAAACCCTTCACGCTCTGCCAGCCAACGATAAAACGCTTTCACGGCGGATAGTTTGCGTGCCATCGAACGCGGCCCCACATCACCGCTGCGGGTGCGGGCCATCCAACTGCGCATATCCGAAATGGTGATTTTCGCCAATGCGCCCAAGCCTTGGCTGTCGCCTTTATGAACGGTCATAAACGCCAGAAAATCAGCCACATCACCTTGGTAGGCTGTAAGCGTATTCTCGGCAGCGCCTTTGAGAGCGCGTTGGTGATCTAGCCAAGTCTGTAATGCATCGCGCGCAGCCGGGCTGATCAGCCCAATCTCTGAAGTGGCGTGCGCCGGGTTCAAGACAACCAGCGGCGCATGGCGCGCTCAAAAACGCCAGTGAAGAACGTCAACAGGTCTGTGCCTTGTTGCGGGCCAAACATATGCGGGTCCTCGGCACCCATCACCAACAGACCGGGTAGGCGGCCTGCGCCAAAATCAAGTTTCAAACATGCTTCGGAGCGAATCCATTCTGCTTTGCCGCCATAAATATGCTCAGCCGCATCTTGGACGCCGCGCAATGTGACCTGACGGGGCGCGCCACCGCGTCCTTGAGTCAGATAATCGTCGATAAAGCCGGGTTCCGCGACGCTAAGGACTTCACCAAGGCGCTGGACTGCCGGGTCGTTGTCGTTCTGGACGGATTCAAGCACCAGCTTGACCGCATCAACACGCAGGATATCAGCAACTTCACCACCAAGATCACGCAGGAAGGATTCAAACTCGACCGGGTCCAGCATACGCAGGATCGCGCGGTGAATTTGGTTGGTGCCCGCAAGGTTTTCATAGGCCGCGGCAATAACGCTGCGGTGGGTATCTTCAAGGCGGTCCAGCCGTGTCTCAAGACGCTCCATGGCGATGCCACGCAGATCGACAATATTACCGCCCATCGATTTCTCGTTGGCAGCAATCAACGCCTGCATGACGTCAGTGTCGTCCAGAATCACATCGGGTTTGGAAATGATCGCCTCACGCAGGGCGTCATCAATCTTGGGGCTGCTGCTCATGTTCGTCTCTTATTTATTTTGGGTCGTATAACATGGGGGTTTGAATAAATCTGCCCCTTTGTTCGGTGTTTTAGCGCGCAAAGTTAATCCGTGTTGCCAAAGCGCGTCACGCAAGGGCGGGGTGGAGGGTGCCTCCACCTTACGGATTTGCGGGTAAGGTGGGCGCATGGCCCACCTTTGGTCATTAAACGATTTTGATGTTACCTTTGGCCGCGTCCTTCATGAATTGATCAAGACCTTTTTCAGTCAAAACATGCCCCGCCAGCTTTTTGATGACTTCTGGGGGGGCGGTCATCACATCCGCACCAATCAACGCACAATCCTGCACGTGGCTCACGCTGCGGATGGAGGCTGCTAAAATCTGTGTGTCAAAGCCATAGTTGTCATAGATTGTGCGGATATCTTGGATCAGGTCCATGCCATCAATGTTGATATCGTCCAAACGACCGATGAAGGGCGAAATGAACGTGGCACCCGCTTTGGCCGCCAACAAGGCCTGATTTGCTGAAAAACACAGCGTGACGTTGACCATATTACCTTCGCCCGACAGGACCTTACAGGCTTTCAAACCAGCCCATGTTAGCGGCACTTTTACGGCGATGTTATCCGCAATCTTTGCCAACTTACGGCCTTCTGCAATCATTTCATCCGCTTCAAGCGCGACAACTTCGGCGCTGACAGGGCCGTCGACCAAATCGCAAATCTCTTTGGTGACTTCCAAAATATCACGGCCAGATTTCAGGATCAGCGATGGGTTGGTTGTGACCCCATCTACCATCCCCAGATCATTCAGTTCAGCGATGGCGTCAATCTCGGCGGTATCTACAAAAAATTTCATGTGTCGGTCCTTGCGTATGGGGAAGGGAGCGTTGATGTTGGCTTTACCGCATGATCTGCCCTGCTGAAACCCTCAAATCCTGAAATTGTCCAATCGGAGCCATTGGTGACGTCCCAAGAATTCTTTGATCACGGCAATCTGGTGTCAGTGTTGACCACCCAGCCTTTGGGCCGCGCGTTGGATTACAAAGCACCCGAAGGCGGCTGCCATCTGGGTGCGTTTGTCGAGGTTCCATTGGGTCCGCGCAAGGTGTTGGGCGTGGTCTGGGGGCCGGGCAAAGGTGACTATGACATCAATAAAATCCGTCATGTGATTAGGGTGCTGGATGCAGCCCCGATGCGTGCTGAAATGCGTTCGTTCTTGGAGCGGGCCGCTGCCTATACCTTGACACCGATGCCCGCGATGTTGCGGCTAGCGACCCGCGCACCCGGGCTTGGTGATCCACCGTCTATGCGCAAGGTCTATCGGCGTGGGGCATCCGAACCAGAGCGCATGACCGATGCGCGCCGACGGGTGTTACAGACGTTGGCGGAGTATGGCGATCTGTCTTTTACCCTAAAAGAACTTGCCGAAATGGCGGGGGTGACGTCATCGGTGGTTAAAGGTCTGGTGGGCCAAGGCGCAGTATTCGAAGAAGATTCGCCGCGCGATGTGCCGTTTCAGCGCATGGACCCGGACCTGCCAAGCAAAGAATTGACCGAGGATCAGGCGGTTGGGGCACAGGCATTGGCCGAAGGCGTAAGGGCGCAAACCTATGGCACCACATTGCTGCGTGGTGTCACAGGTTCAGGCAAGACCGAAGTCTATTTGGAAGCCATCGCAGCTGTATTACGTGCCGGGCGTCAGGCGCTGGTTCTATTGCCCGAGATTGCGCTGACCGAACAATTTTTCACGCGGGTTCAGGAACGCTTTGGTGCAAAACCTGCGGAATGGCATTCGGGTGCGACCATGACCGAACGCCGCCGCATTTGGCGCATGGTCGGGCAGGGGCAAGCGCAATTGGTAATCGGCGCGCGCTCAGCCTTGTTTTTGCCGTTTCAAAACCTTGGCCTGATCGTGGTCGATGAAGAACATGATACCTCCTACAAGCAAGAAGAGGGCGTGTTGTATAATGCGCGTGATATGGCTGTGCTGCGCGCTGCGATTTGCGGCGCGCAGGTTGTGTTGGCCTCGGCCACACCATCACTGGAAAGCTGGGCCAATGCAGAGGCGGGCAAATATCGCCGCCTTGACCTGACCTCGCGTTTTGGCCCTGCGGTGATGCCAACCATGGGCGCAATTGATATGCGCGGTGAAGGCTTGGCCAGCGACAAATGGGTGTCACCGACCTTGCAAAGCGAAGTCAGCAAACGCCTTGAAAAAGGCGAACAGGCGATGTTGTTCATCAACCGCCGTGGTTATGCGCCGATTACGCTGTGTCGTGCCTGCGGGCATCAGATTGGCTGTGACGATTGTGATGCGCGCATGGTGGAACATCGGTTTTTAAAGCGTTTGGTCTGTCATCAGTGTGGCGAAAGCAAACCAATGCCAGAGGCCTGTCCGTCTTGTGATGCGGTAGGCAAACTGGCCCCGGTTGGGCCGGGTGTGGAACGGTTGGGCGAAGAGGCGACGGCGTTGTGGCCTGATGCGCGCATTGCGACGTTGAGTTCAGATATGTACGGGTCCGCACGGGCCTTGAAAGCAGAGATCGCTGCAATCAGCGAGGGTGCGGCAGATATCATCATTGGCACGCAAGTGGTGGCCAAGGGACATAACTTTCCAAACCTGACGCTTGTTGGTGTGATTGATGCTGATCTTGGGCTGATGGGATCAGACCTGCGCGCAGCAGAGCGGACGTTCCAACTGATGCGCCAAGTCGCGGGGCGCGCGGGCAGGGCCGAGGCACCCGGCACCGCGTTGTTGCAGACTTATCAACCCGAACATCCGGTGATCCGGGCCATTTTGGCGGGGGATGAAGAGGCGTTTTGGGCGGCAGAGGCCGCAGAGCGCAAACAAGCGGGCGTGCCGCCTTATGGGCGTATGGCGGGGATTATCCTGAGCGGGCCTGATGTGGCGCAGCTCTTTGATGCGGGCAATCTGCTGGCGCGCCAAGACGGGCCTTTGCGCGCGGTGGGCGCGCAGGTCTTTGGCCCCGCACCTGCGCCAATTGCGCGTGTACGCGGGCGGCATCGGGTGCGGTTGTTGGTGAAAGCAGACAAAACCGCAGCGTTGCAGGATGCATTGGCGCGCTGGGTGGGGCAATTGCGCCTAAAGGGCGATTTGCGGATTGCCGTGGATATTGATCCACAGAGTTTTTATTGAAGCGCTGCATGTGCTGCCTGCGACTGCGCAACGGTATTTAAGAAAGGGTGAAATGGTATAAGGCCGGTTTCTGTCTCGCCATTGCTGTGTGAGGGGCGTATGGCTGCAAGCATGGCTCAGTATATCACCCTTGAAGACGCAAAGCGTCTGCCGTTTTGGCGCAGGCCCATTGCGTTGCTGTTTCTGATGGCTTTGGCGATGCCGATTGCGTTCAACACTTGGGCGGCCTTGTTAAATAACTTTGTCATTGAGGCCGCTGATTTTGACGGGGCTGACATTGGGCTGCTGCATACCGTGCGCGAGATACCGGGGTTTCTAGCCGTTGGCGTTATTGCGATCATCATCTTTGTGCGTGAACAGGTTTTGGGGCTGGTGTCGCTGATCTTACTTGGTGTCGCGACCATGTTGACAGCGCAGTTTCCCACGATGGGTGGGATTTTGACGCTGACCATGCTCAGTTCTATCGGCTTTCACTACTATGAAACCGTCAATCAATCCCTGCAATTGCAGTGGCTCAAGATTGAAGACGCGCCGCGCATGTTGGGGTGGTTGATGGCGGCAGGGTCCTTTGCCACACTGATTGCTTATCTCGCGATCATGGCCCTGTGGGAAACGCTGAACCTGTCCTACAACATCGTCTATATGACCGGTGGTGGCGTGACGGTGTTGATCGTGATCTTTGCGATTGTCGCTTATCCGCAGTTTGAGGCACCAACCCCGCAGATCAAAAAGATGGTGCTGCGCAAACGCTATTGGCTGTATTATGCGCTGCAATTTATGGCGGGCGCACGGCGTCAGATTTTTATGGTCTTTGCAGGCTTTATGATGGTCGAGAAATTTGGCTTTGAAGTGCATGAGATCACCACACTCTACCTGATCAATCTGGTGGCAAATATGATCTTTGCCCCAATGATGGGCCGTGCGGTTGGGTTCTTTGGTGAACGCCGCGCGCTGGGCTTTGAATACATCGGGTTGATCATCGTGTTCCTGTGTTATGGTGGTGTGTATTTTATGGGCTGGGGCGTGATGGTGGCGGCGGCATTATATGTGCTGGACCATATGTTCTTTGCTTTGGCGCTGGCGTTGAAAACCTATTTCCAGAAAATTGCATCCCCCGGCGACATTGCGCCCACAGCGGCAGTGGCTTTCACGATTAATCACATTGCTGCGGTGTTCTTGCCCGTATTGTTGGGCTTTTTATGGCTGGCGTCGCCTGCGGCGGTGTTTTTCCTTGCGGCTGGAATGGCCTTTGTGTCGCTGTGCCTTGCGATGTTGATCCCACGCCACCCCGCACCGGGGAATGAGACGATATTCTCAAACCGGGCACCGCAGGTCGCGGAATAATCAATGGCTGAGGGGCGGTTCCTCAGCGGGTCCACGATGGGACATGTGGTGCGCATGACCGCTACCGGGGCGATGGGCATTACGTTTGTATTTCTGGTTGATGCGGCGGGGCTGCTGTGGATTTCGCAGCTTGGTGATCCGACCTTGGTGGCGGCGATTGGGTTTGCCTTTGCGATCCAGTTTTTCTCTGTATCCATAGCAGTTGGGTTCATGATTGCGGCCACCGCGATGATGTCGCGTAGCATCGGGCGCGGCGACAGGGGGCTGGCGCGCAGGCAGGGTGGTGCAGCAACTGTGATTGCTGCGGTGATACAGGCCTGCGTTGCGCTGCTTGTCATCACACAGCGCCATGAACTGGTTACACTGGCAGGTGCAGAAGGCGAAACCGCCCGATTGGCGGCCCGTTATCTAGCCATCACGATGCCCTCATTGATCCTGATGGCGGTGGCATTGACCTGTTCTGGTGCTTTGCGTGCCGAAGGGTTGGGCGCGCAGGCGATGTACGTCACACTGTTCTCGGGTCTGTTGCTGATGGTGCTGGACCCTATCCTGATTGTCTGGATGGGGTTGGGGCTGGATGGTGCGGCCATTGGATTATTCGGCTTTCGTATCTGTCTGGTGGGGTTGGCAATCTACTACGCGGTTTATCGCAATGATCTGATCGCGCGCCCATCGGTCACGGACCTTGCCGAAAATATGCAACCCTATCTGCTGATCGCCCTTCCCGCGATTGCCACGCAGATGTCGACGCCTGTGGGGAACTACCTGCTGACGATCGTGATGGCACCGTTTGGCGATGATGCGGTTGCAGCTTGGGCAGTTGTGGGGCGGCTGACTGTGGTAGTATTTGGCGGGATATTCGCACTTGCGGGGGCAATTGGCGGTATCTTTGGTCAGAACTACGGTGCGGGTCACATGGATCGCGTGCGCAGCACCTATCGTGATGCATTGTTGTTTTGTTTGATTTACACGCTTGTGGCTTGGGCTGCACTTTATAGCGCGACGCCCTATGTGATTTTGGCATTTGATCTAAAAGGGCAGGGTGCAGATATCTTGCAGGCCTTCACAACTGTGGGCGTGGGGGCGTTCATCTTTATCGGCGCGTTGTTTGTCTCTAACGCTGCGTTTAACAGTCTTGGCAAACCCGGACGCTCCACTTTACTGAACTGGCTAAAAGACGGCGCGCTGGCTTGGCCCTTGGCGACATGGTTGACGCTGTATTTTGGGGCGATTGGCGTGATCTTTGGCCAGGCATTGGCAGGTGTCGTGATGGGTATAATCGCAGCACTTTGGGGTTGGTATTTCGTCTCGTGCTTGCAGGCCGAAAACGAACCACCCCTTGACCCCGCCCTGCCGCGCCCCTACCCGAACCCTGATAGATATCGGAGAAGATGATGCCAACCTTTACAGCCCTCACTACCCTAACAGGCCGCGATCCCGCATATGCGCTGGGCGAAGCGATGGAAGGCATGACCCCTGAACCAACGGGCGTGGGTGTGTTCGAGATGGAGGATGGGTCCGGCCTGTGGGAAGTCGGCGGATATTTTGAAGAAATGCCAGATGACGCAGGGCTTGCAGTTTTGGCCGCCGCGATGGGCGCAAAACCCTTTGTGGTGTCCGAATTGCCTGAAACTGATTGGGTTGCCCATGTGCGTCGCGAATTGGCCCCAGTCGAGGCAGGGCGGTTCTTTGTTTATGGCAGCCATGACGCTGACAAAGTGCCAGATGATTGCGAACCGCTGCTGATTGAGGCGGCGATGGCTTTTGGCACAGGGCATCATGGTACGACGCTGGGGTGTTTGCGTGCGTTGGACCGATTGGCGAATGAAGGTTTCCACGGCAAGAAGGTTGTGGATATTGGCTGTGGCACGGCTGTGCTGGCCATGGGCGCGGCACGCATCTGGCCTGAGAATGTTCTAGCAAGCGATATTGATGAGGTCGCAGTGGATGTTGCGGCGGCAAATGTCACCGCCAATGGCCTTGAGGGCCGTGTGGAATGTGTTGAGGCTGCTGGCTTTGATCACCCCAATCTTGCTGCGGCGGCCCCCTTTGATTTGGTATTTGCGAACATTCTCAAAGGTCCGTTGGTCGCCCTTGCACCAGATATGGCAGATGCGATGCAGCCCGGGGCTTATGCGATTCTCTCTGGGATTTTAAATGAGCAGGCGGACGATGTGATCGCGGTTTATGCACAATCTGGCATCAATCTGATCCACCAGGAAGTCATTGTTGACTGGACGACCCTCACGCTTCGTAAAATGACCTAAATTGAACCCCATTTAAGGGGAATTTGAGGCAATTGCCCTTAAATTGCCACAATTCATGGCTAATAATTTATGAACAGACACGGTGGGGGCCGTTGATCTTATGAGGCCGCTGCCATGGTTGAGACGCATGACCATTTTATCAAACGCCTGAACCTTCTTGGGCGCAAACACGAACAGATGACGCATGGATATGTCACGAAAGTAGGACGCGACGGCCTGATCACTGTTAAGCCCAAAGCCAAACGGCGTGGGTTTCCTTTGAAAGGGTTGGTCCTGCTGGTTCTTGGGTTCTTTGCTTTCAAAGCATTTATCTTGGTCTCTTTTGGTCCCGCAACCTATGAAGAACGTCTGGCCAAACTGGAAAACGGCACAGTGATCGAATTGGCTGGCGCTAAAGTTTTAGGTATTGATCCGGTCACAGCTGTATTGGCGGACTTTGCAGGGTCAATTCTGCGCTAAACGTACAATAGATTTATTTTGAAAACGCATCGCTTGCTTGTCAGGCGATGCGTTCTTGCACGCATGTCTGTTGAGAAAACAAAAAAGCCGCGCTCTGATGATCAGAAGCGCGGCTTTAGATGTTTTTGGAACGGCAGGCGCATGGCCCGCCAGAAACCCAAATTAGCGAATGAGGTTAGATTGGGCCACAGTATCGATGTCGCCGCGGATCAAACCGATGTCGTCCAGTTCACGGTCGGTCAATGTTGCCAATGCATTGCGTGTAACGCGCGCATCATTCCATGTAACGACATTTGCGATTGTGTTCGCAATGAATGAAGAGATCCGAGAAACGGCCAATACAGAGCCGTATGCGGGGCGGGTGGTGTCGAAAGCTGCCATTTGAGCCGTCCTTTTTGTCTATGGTGTTGTGCCGGTTTGCCCGACGGTGTGAGGGGCAGATAGGAGGAAAATTTGAAATGCACAATTGTCAGAAATGCATGTGTGATCTGCGCTTTTTGCATAGGTCGATATCATGGTTAACCTGCCGTGAAGTAATGCAAAAATGTGTTCTTAAAGGTGTCGGTTTTAGCGTTGGGAATGGCGATTTTCGCCCAATAAGCATAAAAGCGACAAATAGAGCGTCGCAATTGCGTCATGTGTGGAAAAGCTTGGCGCATGTTCTCCTTTCGTGCTAATGCATCAAAAAAGCAACAAATTGAGGGTGCAGGCCATATGATACGGGTAATTGGCATTGATCCGGGGCTGCGTAACCTTGGGTGGGGCGTGATTGACGTGGCGGGAAGCCGCATTTCACATGTCGCAAATGGTGTTTGTAATTCTGAAGGGGATGATTTGGCGCAGCGGTTGCTGTCTCTGCACACGCAACTGACGCGGATCATTCAGACCTACCAACCGCAAGCCGCAGCGGTAGAACAGACTTTTGTGAACAAAGATGGGGCTGGCACGCTGAAATTGGGCCAAGCGCGCGGGATTGCGATGCTGGTGCCTGCGCAGGCAGGGCTGGTCGTAGGCGAATATTACCCCAACACAGTCAAGAAAACCGTTGTTGGTGTGGGCCATGCGGAAAAGGGCCAAGTCCTTCATATGGTAAAGATGCAATTGCCGGGGGCCGACATTCATGGCCCAGATGCTGCTGACGCCTTGGCGATCGCGATCTGTCACGCCCATCACGGCGGTGCCAGTAACCTTGCCGCTGCTGTCGCAAAGGCCAGCGCATGATAGGGAAAATCACAGGCCGTATTGAATATCGCGCCCCCGACCATCTGTTGATCGATGTGCGTGGCATTGGCTATTTGGTTTATTGTTCTGAGCGCACCTTGGCAGGGTTGCCGGGGGTGGGTGAGGTCGTCGCACTTTATACAGAACTGCTGGTGCGCGAGGACGTGCTGCAACTGTTCGGCTTTCAAACGCTGGTCGAAAAGGAATGGCACCGTTTGCTGACCTCGGTTCAAGGGGTTGGGGCCAAAGCGTCACTTGCGATCTTGGGCGCACTTGGCCCAGATGGTGTCAGCCGCGCCATTGCTTTGGGGGATTGGAACGCGGTCAAAGTGGCCAAGGGCGTTGGCCCAAAGATTGCGCAACGTGTAGTGCTGGACCTAAAAGACAAGGCACCGGGCGTCATGGCGATGAGCGGCACAATGGCCGAAGCTTTGGGCGAAGAGCCCGCCGACGTGATCGAAGCCCCCGTTGTGCGCAAACCCAAAGCATCGGCCCCAAATGCATCGGCACAATCAGAAGCCCTGTCTGCGCTTGGCAACCTTGGTTACAGTCCCGGCGACGCGGCAGGTGCCGTGGCACAAGCAGCGGGCGAGATGCCGGATGCAGAAACACCCGCGCTGATCCGAGCAGCGTTGAAACTGCTGGCCCCAAAGGGCTAGCGGGTGGATTTTGGTGATCTTTTGAACGCGCATGGTGTCGAGCCTAATGATACTGCGTATGCGTTGCACAAGCCCGGCCCGCCCCTGAGCAGGCGGGTACTGAGCCAACTGGCTGAGCATGAACCCGAACTGTTGAATTGGTACCAATCCACACATACTCGCATGCAGCAGGCAACGCTCGCTGCACACAATGTGATGGCGTCATTCATACATAAAGCAGAAGGCGAGTTTGTTTTTTGTGGGCTATTCAATAATCAAGGCCATATCGAAAAAACAGCCGCAGAACTCGATGCGATGCCGCAATTTCAGACGTTGCTGCCAAAGTTTGGGCCATGGACCTTCCAACAGGAGGCTGCTGACAAAGGTGTGCTAGGGCGCGCTTTGTTTGATCTTAAACGGCTGGATGTTCTTAGCGACGCGATTGGTCGGTTAGTCGTATCAGACCCCGGAGGTCGCAATTACATGCGCCTTGGCAGCTCAACTAAATTGACTGTAATTGAGATTACAAGAGACGTCGACCTTAGCCCGCAGATGCCCAATTGGCGCAAACTGTCTCTTTCAAAAGCAGAACTGCAAGCCATACCGCGCGAGTGGGACTTGAGGCTTAGGGACTGGCGAGGGATATATCTAATTGTAGATAAGACAGATGGCGCGCAATATGTAGGGTCTGCATACGGCATTGATAATCTGATGGCACGCTGGCAAGAGCATATCATTGGGGTGAAAGGTATCACTGCAAAGCTGCGCCATCGAAATACCGTCGACTTTCGTTTCTCAATCTTGGAACGTGTCTCGCCGGATATGCCTGCTGAGGATGTAATCCGTCTTGAACGGACATGGATGGACCGCCTCCAAACCATCCAGTATGGACTGAACTCATGAACGACAGTGACCCAACATTGCGGCCCGAAGCGCTGCCCGAGGATTTTGACCGCGCCTTGCGTCCGCAGATGCTGGATGAATTCGTCGGGCAGGCTGAGGCACGCTCAAACCT
>CALKXT010000063.1 GCA_938003685.1 uncultured Sulfitobacter sp.
TGGTTGTATCTGTCGTTGATCTCCACGGACGGCGCGATTGTGGCGACGGACACCTATACAATCCCCGGTCTGCCCGGTTTCCTTGATGGGTTTGACCTAGATCCTGCTATTCTGGTGGTGTTTGTGTCAGTGGTTTTTGTAAACTCGCCCACTGTTTTCAGGATTGTGCGCGGCCTCGCGCTGGACATCAAAACACGTGACTATGTGGCGGCGGCACAAACCCGTGGCGAGGGTCCGTGGTACATCATGCTGTGGGAAATCTTGCCCAATGCACGTGGGCCGCTGATCGTCGATTTTTGTCTACGTATTGGATACACAACCATTCTGCTGGGCACGTTGGGTTTCTTTGGTCTTGGACTGGAAAGCGAAAGCCCCGATTGGGGCACGACGATCAACACCGGGCGCCAGTTGATCCGCGCCTATGTGCATCCACTTATCCCACCTGCCGTTGCGTTGCTGAGCCTTGTTTTGGGTTTGAATCTGCTGGCGGATGGTCTGCGTGAAGAAAGCCTGCGCGACTGAGTAAAAGGAGGATTTCGGAGGCTCTGCCTCCGGACCTCCGGGAATATTTAAGGCCAAAAAGAGGGGAAAGGGGAAACCCTACTCCGGGCCGCCCTATAGGGAGACACGACATGCCTAAAACGGATTATGATGGTCCAATTCTTGAGATCGACAAGCTTTCGATTTCTTTCTTTACACGCTTGCGCGAAATTCCAGCGGTGATGGATTTCTCAGTCTCTGTCAAACCCGGCGAAGCTGTGGGGCTGGTTGGTGAGTCTGGCTGTGGTAAATCAACCGTGGCGCTGGGCGTCATGCAAGATTTGGGCAAGAACGGCCGCGTTGTGGGCGGATCTATCAAGTTCAAAGGCCGCGATTTGGGCGAAATGTCGGACGAGGAATTACGCGACATTCGTGGCTCTGAGATTGCGATGATCTATCAAGAGCCGATGGCATCCCTGAACCCGGCGATGAAGATCGGCAGGCAGTTGATGGAAGTGCCAATGATCCACGCGGGCATGTCCGAAAAGGAAGCCTATGACCGTGCGCTGATGGTGGTGACAGATGTAAAGCTGCCCGATCCGAAACGTATTTTAGACGCCTATCCGCACCAATTGTCTGGTGGTCAGCAACAGCGCATCGTGATTGCGATGGCGCTGATGTCTGAGCCGTCTTTGTTGATCTTGGATGAACCGACGACCGCCTTGGACGTGACGGTTGAGGCTGCTGTGGTTCAACTCGTCAAAGAGTTAGGCACGAAATACGGCACCTCCATGCTGTTTATCAGCCACAACCTTGGCCTGATCCTTGAGACCTGCGACCGTGTATGCGTGATGTATTCCGGCGAAGCAGTGGAGCGCGGCACCATCGAAGAAGTGTTCGACGAGATGCAGCACCCGTACACCCAAGCGCTGTTCCGCTCGATCCCCCTGCCCGGTGCAGACAAAAATGCGCGCCCACTTGTGGCGATCCCCGGCAACTTCCCCCTGCCCCATGAACGCCCACCGGGCTGTAATTTTGGCCCACGCTGCGATTATTTCGAAGAAGGGGTGTGTAATGAAAACAAGGCAATTCCAATGTATCCGGTGCCGGGAAATGACCGCCATCATACACGCTGTTTGAAATTTCAAGAAATTGACTGGCAAGCACCACTTGAACTGGCCGAAGTGAAAACCAAAGGTGAAGTTGGCGAGGTCGTTCTAAAAATGGACAACCTTAAGAAATATTATCAGGTTGCAGCGAATGCAATGTTTGGCGGCGGTGATACCAAAGTGGTCAAAGCCAACGAAACCCTTAGTTTTGAGGCGCGCGAATCTGAAACACTGGCGATTGTGGGTGAATCTGGGTGCGGAAAATCAACCTTTGCTAAGGTACTGATGGGGCTTGAGACAGCCACCGAAGGTCACATTTATCTCGATGGTCAGGATATCGGCAGTGTCCCGATTGAAGATCGTACCACGCAAAACGTGGCCGATATTCAAATGGTGTTCCAGAACCCGTTTGATACGCTGAACCCGTCGATGACCGTCGGACGTCAGATCGTGCGCGCGCTCGAGATATTCAAAATTGGTAAGAACGAAAAAGAACGCTGGCAGCGGATGCTGGAACTGCTTGATCTGGTGAAACTGCCGCGTGAATTTGCCACGCGGATGCCGCGACAATTGTCAGGTGGTCAAAAACAACGTGTGGGTATTGCGCGTGCCTTTGCCGGGGATGCGCGCATTGTTGTGGCGGATGAACCTGTTTCGGCCTTGGATGTGTCGGTTCAGGCTGCGGTGACCGACCTGTTGATGGAAATTCAGCGCGAACAGAAAACTACACTGCTGTTCATCTCGCATGACCTTTCAATTGTGCGTTATCTCAGTGACCGGGTCATGGTGATGTATCTGGGCCATGTGGTCGAACTGGGCGACACCGATCAAGTGTTCAGCCCACCCTATCACCCTTATACAGAGGCACTGTTGTCCGCGGTGCCGATTGCCGACACTAAGGTTAAGAAAAAGCATATCGTGCTAGAGGGCGACATCCCGTCAGCCATGAACCCGCCGCCCGGTTGTCCGTTTCAAACCCGATGCCGTTGGAAATCCGAAGTGCCCGGTGGACTGTGTGAAAAGGAAATTCCACCGATGCGTACCATGGCCGATGGACATCAAGTCAAATGCCACCTTTCAGAGGAAAAGTTTGCTGAAATGGAGCCTGTGATTGAGGTGAATGTCGCGGCTGAGTAAGGTGTTAAAACCCAAAAAGAGTTGCGGATCATCATATGATCCGCAACTCTTTTTGTTTGTCTATGTCAGCCTTAGCTGCCTGCAATAATCTTGACGTAATTCCGGGTCTCTTTGAACGGCGGAATACCACCGTATTTTTTCACCGCTCCGGGCCCTGCGTTATAGGCGGCCAATGCCAGACGCCAAGTTCCAAACGTCTTGTACTGTTTCTTTAGATAGCGCGCGCCACCTTCAAGGTTTTCTGTTGGATTGCTTGGGTCTACGCCAAGGCCGCGTGCCGTTGCAGGCATCAATTGGGCCAGACCCATAGCCCCTTTGTGTGACAATGCGCCCGCGTTCCAACCGCTTTCTTGTTGGATCAAACGCAAGAACAGATCGACGGGGATACCATGGCGGTTAGCAGCTTCGCGCGCCAAGGCCAGATACACGCCTTTGTATTTGCCACGATATTCTGGGGTTTCCTCGTCCCATTTGGTGGGTGTAACAACCGTCGGCGGCTTCAAACGCACAGAGGCCGAATATTGTTTCGACGCGCGGTTATCCAGAATACCCTTTTGAGATTTGAACAGGTCACGGCGGCTTTTGGACGAAAAAATATCCGCTGAGACTGGCGCTGCTGCACCCAAAATAAAACTGCTGGCCACTGCAATGACCACAATCGCTGACTTGCGCATGTCGAACATGCCCCCACCCCATTGAGATTGGCGCACTATACCAAATCTAGGGGTTGTTGCCAGCCTTTGATTCACCCCCACAACTGGCTCAAAACCCATTAATTTAGACGGAAACCATGTGTTAACCATGGTTCAGGCAAGTTATAACCATTCAGATTGGGGGCGGCGGATGGATTCGGCGCACCTTACAAACGACAATACCAAGGGGGGCGACATGGCCGGCTCAGTCAACAAAGTGATCATTATCGGCAATCTGGGGCGCGACCCAGAGGTGCGCTCATTCCAGAACGGTGGCAAGGTGTGCAACCTGACTGTTGCCACCTCCGAGAACTGGAAAGATAAAAACACCGGCGAACGCAAAGAGCGCACAGAATGGCACCGCGTTGCTATTTTCAACGAAGGTCTGGTGCGCATCGCAGAGCAATATCTACGCAAAGGGTCGAAAGTGTACCTTGAAGGCCAATTGCAAACCCGCAAGTGGCAGGATCAGTCTGGCGCAGATCGCTACAGCACCGAAGTTGTGCTGCAAGGATTCAATGGCACATTAACCATGCTGGATGGTCGCGATGGCGGCGGATCAGGCGGTGGTGGTGGCGGTGGCGGATACGATTCCGGCCCGTCAGGCGGTGACTATGGTGGCGGCGGCGGCGGCTATGATTCCGGTCCATCCGGTGGCGGTGGCGGAAATAGCGGCGGCGGTGGCGGTGGCGGAAATTCATCGCGTGATCTGGATGACGAAATCCCGTTCTGAATTAAGATAGGTGGGGGTACGCCCCCACCTGACATCCATTGTTTAGCGGCCTGCTAAAGCGTCCTTAAGGACATCCAGCACCACCTCACGTGGCACATCGCCAGTCACAAAAGCATCTCCGATGCTGCGCGCCAAAATAAAGCGCAACTGGCCATCAACGACTTTCTTGTCTTGGCCCATCAGATCCAACAGACCCGCGGCATCCGGTAAATCGCCGTCGATATCCGCGATGTCTGTCTTCATACCCATCGCTTTAAGGTGCGCACGCACGCGACTTGGGTCTTCTTGGCTACAGAGTCCCAGACGTGCGGATAATTCAAACGCCAAGGCACACCCAATCGCCACGCCTTCACCGTGCAACAGACGATCTGAATATCCAGTCGCAGCTTCAAGTGCGTGACAAAACGTATGCCCAAGGTTCAATAGCGCGCGATCCCCCTGCTCTGTCTCGTCGCGCATCACAATGTCAGCTTTCATTTGTACGGATCGGCGCACCGCTTCGACTCGTGCTGCCGCATCGCCTGCTGCCAATGCCGGGCCTTGATCTTCAAGCCAGTCAAAGAATGCCGTATCGCCCAACATGCCGTATTTCACGACTTCGCCGTAGCCAGCCAAAAAATCACGCGCTGTCAAAGTGCCCAGCACGGCCGTATCAGCCAACACCAAAGACGGTTGATGAAAGGCACCGATCAGGTTTTTGCCATGAGTCGCATTGATGCCCGTCTTGCCGCCAACCGAACTATCGACCTGCGCCAAGAGTGACGTTGGAATTTGCACAAACCGTACACCACGACGCAAGATTGCCGCAGCAAAGCCAACCAGATCACCGACAACACCGCCGCCAAAGGCCACAACCACATCCCGGCGTTCAACTTTTTGATCCAGCAACCAATTGCTGCACACCTCAAGCTGTTCCCAGCTTTTCGTCGCCTCACCAGGTGGCAAGGTCAGCGCCTGCATTTCGATACCCTGTTTGGCTAACCCTGCGCGCAAGGTCTCAAGGTGCAATGCCGCGACATTGGAGTCTGAAATCACCGATACTTTCTTGCGGGTCAGCAAGGGGTCCAAAAATGCGCCTGCTTCGGTCAATAGATCGGGACCAATGACAACCTGATATTCACGCCCCGGCAGATCAACATTTACGATTTCACGCATCTATTTTCTCCAGTACATCGGGCCGTGTCAACAATGCATCAATCACCCGACTTGCCATCGCATCAATTGTGAGCTTTGACGCGCAAATAACTGATAAATCAGCTTTTTCATACAAAGGAACACGCGCGTGAAACAATGCTGTGAGCGTGGCTTTGGGGTCTTTGGTACGCAGCAAAGGACGCGTATCTTTGTAGCGCACCCGGTTCCACAACAAGTTCAAGTCAGCATTCAGCCACAAGGAAACACCGCGCGCACTGATGTTATCGCGATTCACCTCAGCCAAAAACGCACCGCCTCCCGTCGACAAGATGCCGCGTTCGTTTTCCAACAAACGGGCAATCACTTCGGTCTCGCGTTTGCGAAAAAATGCTTCGCCGTCACGTTTGAATATCTCTGGCACGCTTAGGTTCGCGGCGGCTTCAATCTCGGCATCGCTGTCCAAAAATGGCACCCCGATTTTAACTGCAACCGCGCGCCCTACAGCCGTCTTTCCAGCCCCCATCATCCCCACCAAAGCGACGGTCTTTTTCAAGACATATCGGGGGGGTGACCTGCCGTCATCGGCTTGTGTGTGCTCAATTCCGCTCATTTTTATCTGAATGACGTGATCTTGGGGAAAAGGCCATATATAGATTGGGCAAAGCAAATAAAAACCAAACGGGCGTATCACATGGGCAAACTGATCAAGCTACTGATTTTTCTTATGATAATTGGATTTATTGGGCTGGTTGGCTATGCATACCTGGGGCCGTTCTTTGGTGTCGATTTTTCACCCGATCAGGTTGAAACCCGCCAACCTGTCACTCTGATCGCAGAATAACATGGTGATCCGCACCTTTGGCATTGTGATGTTTGGGGCCGCGTTGATGGGCGGTTTTGTATTGCCTTCAAATGCGCAGACACCCCCCGTTGAGGCACCAGAAACGCCTTTGTCCGTCATAGATTGGCTTGGCACACAAAACACAACGGCGCCGGGGCGCATAAAACCTTTGGCCCGGCCCACCCCTAACGAACCTGCCGTCGCCAAAAGTGGTACAGCCCCCAGCGTGACCGTTACCCCACTTGGCGAAGGTAGCCCGCGCGAAATTGGTCTGGTGCCCACTGCCGTGACCGGACTGCCCGCAGATATTTGGGCGGGCAGTGATGCAGATCGTTTGATTGCTAAAATCGACGCCCTGCCCGATCTACATCTGCCCGCAGCCCAATCGCTTTTCTATACAGTGCTCTTGGCAGAGGCACAGGCCCCACGTGGTGGTGTCGCGTCTGGCGATGCTTTGGCACTCGCGCGCGCACAAAAATTGATGCGTTTGGGCGCGCTCGATCCGGCATTGTCGTTGATCGAACAGGCGGGTGTGGCGACATCCTCTGGGCACTTTGACCTCTGGATGCAAATCAGCCTGCTGAACGGCACCGAGGATCGGGCCTGCGCCACTTTGGCCAATGCCCCGCATTTGACCCGTGATTATGGCACCCGGATATTTTGTGCAGCACGGGCTGGTAAATGGGACAACGCCGCGCTGACATTTGGATCAGCCCAAGCTTTGGGATTGATGAGCCAAGAAAAGCTTGATCTGATGGATCGCTTTTTGAACCCGGATGCCTTTGAAGGCGAGCCGCATCTGCCCAGTCCGCGCGTTATGGACCCGCTGAGCTTTCGGTTGTTCGAAACCATTGGGGAGCCGATGCCGACCCGCAATTTGCCCCGCGCCTATGCGGTAGCAGACCTGCGCGATATAGCCGGCTGGAAATCTCAACTTGAGGCCGCAGAGCGTTTAACCCGTGCTGGCGCATTGCCCGAAAATCGCCTGCTGGGTTTGTATACAGATCGAAAACCCGCCGCATCTGGGGGCATTTGGGACCGTGTTGCAGCCTTCAGGCGGTTTGAGACAGCCTTGAGTACAGGCAGTACTGAAGCTGTTTCAAAGACAGTGCCCGCCGTGTGGGCCGCGATGCAAGGCGCCGAACTTGAGGTGACGTTTGCTGCGCTTTTTGGGGCTGAACTATCTGCAATTGAGTTGACGGGTCGCCCCGCTGAAATCGCTTTTGAGGTGGCTTTGCTGTCACCCACCTACGAAGCGGCGGCCGTTCAGGCGACACAAAAGACCTTGCTGACCTCAATCGCCATGGGGGACACCCCTACTGACAAACCACAAAACGCGATGGAAACAGCCGTTTTTGACGCCTTCACAGATGCGAGCCCCCGGGCTGATCTGGTTGCAACGGCACAGCAGAAACGTCTAGGCGAGAGCATTTTGATCCTGTTGTATCTTTTGCATGATGGTGCCAATGGCGACGCCAATGCATTGCGTGATGCATTGGCGACCTTGCGTGCATTAGGCTTAGAAGACACCGCCCGGCGCGCCGCACTACAGACGTTATTGTTGGTCAGGTAAGCGCATGAAAACGCCAACATTTCATTGGATTTCAAATTTTCTTGAGGCACAAGCCGCCGAATTAGGTGCCGCCACAAATACGTTGCTGGCCTATGGTCGTGACCTCAAAGATTTCGACACGTTTCTGGCCCGCCGCAGTCGCGATTTTCTGACCACCGCACAGGCTGATATTGAGGCCTACCTTGTGCATTGTGATGCACAAGGTTTGGCCAAATCCACCCGCGCGCGCCGTTTGTCCGCAGTCAAGCAATTGTACCGTTTTGCCTTTGAAGAAGGGTTGCGCACGGACAATCCTGCACTTCAGATCGCAGGCCCTGGGCAGGACAAACGCCTGCCAAAGATCCTTTCCGAGGATGAGGTCGACCACCTGTTAGATGCCGCGCGCAATTCTGGCCGCAACCAATCGGATCAGACCCGCAATACCTGCCTGATGGAGCTGCTCTATGCGACAGGGATGCGGGTCAGCGAGTTGGTCAGCCTGCCGATCAGCGCCGCGCGCGGTGATCCACGCCTGTTGCTGATCATGGGTAAGGGCGGCAAAGAGCGCATGGTGCCATTGTCACCCCCTGCCCGCACGGCACTCACAGAGTGGCTGGCGCTTCGCGACAAACAAGACGCTGAGGCACAGGCAAAACGCCAGCCCCTTTCGCGGTTTCTATTCCCCTCAAGGGGCGCGTCAGGATATTTGACCCGCCATCGGTTTTACCTGCTGATCAAGGAATTTGCCGTCGCGGGTGGCGTCGAGCCGAATAAAGTTACGCCCCATACCTTGCGCCATGCTTTTGCGACGCATCTGTTGGCCAATGGTGCCGATCTGCGCGCCATTCAGACGATGCTAGGCCACGCAGATGTTGCAACCACCGAAATTTACACGCATGTGTTAGAAGAACGGCTATCCGAATTGGTGCTAGAACATCATCCGCTTGCCAAAGACGGCAACCGCAAATCGGATGGCAAAACATCCTCTGACGGCCAATAGCCTGTCTCTAATCCGCGCTGGTAACCTACCGGTAAACCCGCCTGTTCCATATCAAGCACAGCACCAGCAACATCGTACTCAAGTCGGTGCATCTGAACCTCACCGCCATCCAAAATCGCAAATCGCGTGTGTTGACGCCCATCATGGGGTGGCATCCCGATCACCCCTGCATTGATCCAACGCCCCATGGGCGTGGTTGCGATGAACGGCACACCGCAGTGCCCGGCAATGATGTGATCCACTTTGCCCACCTGCGCCTCAAGTAATTGCCATTCCTGCGCAAAAACGGATTCCTCTGAGCTGCCCCAGATAAAGCGCGACACATCACTGATCCCGCCATGCAGAACGCCGTATCTTGCCCCTTGGTGGGTAAAGGTGATGATATCAGGCAAATCTGCCATCCACGCTTTGTCCATCGCGGACACGGCAGCGGCAGCAAATCCATACCACCCCACACTCAGCAGATCACAAACTGACCCTTCCTCAAAACCACACCCGCAATCCTGCGCGCCACTGGCCAATTGCGCTTCACAATTACCGGCAACAACGGCGCATCCCATATCGCGCACACGCTGCACAGCGAGACACGGTGCGCCGCAATAAGCCACAACATCGCCTGTGCAAATCACATGGCCTGCGTCAATCGCCCGGTCCGATACAACCTTGATCAACGCATCCAACGCCTGAACATTCGAATACGGACCACCAAACAGCAATATAGGACCGTTTAACGCCCCTAAATCATGATGTTTCATTGCTACTGCTCCTGGCGCGCTCTTGAATGACACGGGCCAAATGCCCATAACCAAGTGAACTCATTTTACATGGATACCTTCACAAATGGACACCGGCACTGCAATGCTTGATGGCGCTTTCTGGGTCAGCTCGAGCATCATTTTGTTTTTGCTGGTATTGTCCGGCTTCTTTTCAGGCTCCGAAACGGCCCTGACGGCGGCATCACGC
>CALKXT010000064.1 GCA_938003685.1 uncultured Sulfitobacter sp.
CGCGTTCATTCCCACGGATCCGGCACAGCGTACTGAAATGATGTCGTGGTTGTTCTGGCAGATGGGCAGTGCGCCTTACCTTGGCGGCGGCTTTGGTCACTTTTATGCTTATGCACCTGAAAAATTCGAATACCCAATCAATCGGTTTGCAATGGAGGCAAAACGCCAACTTGACGTGATGGACCGTCATTTGGCTGACAACGACTATTTCGCAGGTGAGTATTCTATTGCTGATATCGCGATCTGGTCTTGGTATGGTCAACTTGTGCTGGGGCGTTTGTATTCCGCTGCCGAGTTTCTTGATGTCGCCTCTTATAAAAACGTCATGCGTTGGGCAGAAGCAATCGATGCACGTCCGGCCGTACAACGTGGCCGTATGGTGAACCGGGCCTTTGGTGATGATCTGTCTATGCAACTGCATGAACGTCATGATGCCAGCGATTTTGATACCAAAACACAGGATAAAATTGCACCCAAAGAATAGCGCGGTGACTTAGCTGCTACCGGGGCAAGTTAAATCCAAGTAAAATAATCAGGTTTATCTTGCATACAGAGCGAGAATCTGTTTCTTACTGTTTCAGTCAGTTACTCTGGAACAGTAGGAAACCCTTCCATGACCTTGTTTAAATCAACCACAGCCGCAATTGCCCTTATGACAGTTGCACTGCCCGCTTTTGCTGAAGGCGAGGTAAACCTTTACTCCTCACGCCACTACGACACCGATGAACGTCTGTATTCTGACTTTACCGAACAGACCGGAATCACCGTTAACCGCATCGAAGGCAAAGCTGATGAACTGGCTGCACGGATGCAAGCCGAAGGCGCGAACTCACCCGCTGATGTATTGATCACTGTCGATACCAGCCGCCTGAAACGCGCCAAGGACATGGGCCTGTTGCAAGCCATCGATAGCGAAACACTAGAAACGAAAATTCCTGCAAACCTTCAAGATGACGATAACACGTGGTTCGGTTTCTCGCAGCGTTCGCGCATCATTTTCTACAACAATGAAACCGTCAATACACCGCCTACAACATACCTTGATCTGGCCGATCCGGCCCACAAAGGTCAGGTTTGTATCCGGTCCTCGACAAACACCTATAACCAGACACTACTTGCTGCCATCGTCACCCATGAAGGCGAAGAAGCCGCAACAAAATGGGCACAAGGCGTCGTCGATAACATGGCGCGCGCGCCCCAAGGTGGCGACACCGACCAGTTGCGCGGCATTGTGTCTGGCGAATGTGATATCGCTGTTTCCAACACCTACTACTTTGCCCGCGCGATCCGCCGGGACGTCGACGGCGTCAGCGCAAGCATTGGTAAAATTGGTCACGTGTTTCCAGATCAGAACGGCAATGGCGCGCACATGAACCTGTCTGGTGCTGGCGTTGCAGCACATGCGCCAAACAAGGACAACGCGATCAAGTTTCTTGAATACCTCGCCTCTGATTCCGCACAGCAATACTTCTCGGCTGGGAACGATGAATATCCAGCAGTTGAAGGCGTCGCACTGGCCGATTCAGTAAAGCAATTAGGTGAATTCAAGGCTGACGATGTGAACCTCACCAGCGTTGCGGAAAATCTGCCCACTGCACAAAAAATCTTTGACGCGGTTGGTTGGGAATAGAACCAAACTCGTACAATGCGATTTTAGGGCGGCCCCAGATCGGGTCGCCCTTTGTATGTCAGCAATAGAATTGGTCCAAGTTGCGCGCCGCCGCATCACGAAATGCCTCTTGCTGCGCAGCAGGGTCAAGACCACGACGGCTCAATCCACGCCATTTCTTGGCTTCTGTCTGCGCCGCTTTGACGGACATCTCTGGGTAGGTTCCGATCTGAAGATTGCGCGGTGATCCCATAACAGTCAGGCGCATTTCCCAGACCGCCTTATCCTGATCAGATCGGCAAAGCCAAAGACCATTCCCAGCAGCATGTCGCCCCGGCGCGGACGTCTTGGCTTTCGCTTCGGTCAATCTGTTAAAGACATTGAACATGTGTCAACACTAGCACATTCAGAAATTGGCCGCTAATCAGCTTACTTTTGTCGCCCAACCTGACGGCAAATCAAGATCACCGGCAGCAATCCCATCGCGACAATCACCAGTGACGGCACTGCCGCACCATCTAACCGTTCGTCGCTGGCCAGCCGATACGCCTGCACCGCCAGCGTATCGTAATTGAATGGCCGCATGATCAACGTCGCGGGCAATTCCTTCATCACGTCCACAAACACAATCAACAGCGCCGTAAGTAAACTGGGCGCGAGGATCGGCAGATGAACACGGCGCAGCGTGCCCATAGGGGTCTGTCCCAAGGATCGGGCGGCGGCGTCCATGTTGGCATGAACCATGGCTTGCCCACCTTCATATGCACCCAACGCAGCGGCCAGAAACCGCACGAGGTAGGCCGCAATCAACAGCCAGATCGACCCGGTGATCAGCAACCCGGTTGAAATATCAAAGGTGCTGCGCATCCACGCATCAAGACTATTATCAAACGCGGCAAACGGGACCAGCAAACCAACGGCGATCACACCACCGGGCACTGCATACCCTAGCCGCGCCACATAAGCCGCACCGTTGGAAAAGCGGCCAGGCCGAAGCCGTTGAAAGAACCCCACACAAATCGCGGCAAGGACCGTCAGAACGGCAGCTATACCTGCCAACGTCAACGAGTTGCGGATAAATCCAAGATAGCGCGGGCTTAGTAAATCCTGTTCAGACCCAATGCCCATGGTCAGCAAAATGACGATCGGCAGCATCGCCCCAAACAGCACTGGAATCCCGCACAGAACCATGGCCGCAATCGCATGCCACCCCTTCAGTTGAACAGGCGGCATTGCTTGGGTGCGCCGGGCCGGGTCATGATATCTGGCACGCCCCCTCTGGATACGTTCCAACATGGCGAGCAACAAAGCAAAGCTGAGCAAGCACAGCGCCAATTGCGCGGCCCCTGCCCGATCAAACAGCGAAAACCACGAGGTGTAGATGCCCGTGGCAAAGGTTTGTACGCCAAAATATGCGACGGTTCCAAAGTCCGCGATGGTTTCCATCACCGCCAGCAGCACACCCCCTGCAATTGCGGGTCGCGCGAGGGGCAAACTGACCTTGAAAAACGCAGCCCATGCGCTGGATCCAAGTGCGCGCGCCGCAAGGAAGGTTGTGCCGCTTTGCTGTAAAAACGCAGCACGTGCCAGCAGGTACACATAAGGATAAAGCACCAACACCAGCATCGCCGCAGCCCCGCCCAGCGATCTGATTTCAGGGAACCAATACTCGCGCGGGCCCCACCCTGTCACATCACGCAACGTCGCCTGCACAATGCCGGGATGATCAAGCACGTGGGTATATGCATAGGCCAGCACATAGGCCGGAAACGCCAACGGCAGAACCAATGCAATCTCTAAAACTTTAGCGCCGGGAAAGCGTGTCATCGTGACCAGCCACGCCGCGCCAACCCCAATTGCAAATGTGCCCGCGGACACCATCACCACCAACAGCAATGTGGTCACGACATAGCGGCCCAGCACTGTTTCAACCAAATGCTGTACCGTATCTGTGCCACCGCTCAGGGCCGCAACAATCACCGCAAGCATCGGCAAAGCGCAGATGCAAGCGACCAAAATAGCCGCCCACGCGAGTCCAAACACCCCATCGCGGAGTTTATTTTTCGGTAGTACTGGTGTCACGCTTAGGGTCATGCCCCTATTTCGACGATTTTTGTCGGGATTTCCAGTGCGCTGTTGTCACGGCCCACATAGATAGGATCAATCGTATGTGCGCTGGTCCTCAATCACCAAGCCATCACGCGGCAAACTGCCCGGTTCGACCATGACGATCTTACCTTTGAGCTTGAGCAATTGAACCACGGACTGTGCGTAGGCATCCGCATCACCACCCGCGCTTTCGATTCGCACCGTCATCACGTCTTGCTCACCTGCACGCGATGCGATCACGCGGGCTTTGCTGATTTCATCATGCTGTGCGACCAAGGCAGCAACCTGTTCGGGGCGTACAAACATGCCCTTAATCTTGGTCGTTTGGTCGGCGCGGCCCATCCACCCCTTGATCCGAGTGTTGGTACGACCACAGGGGCTTTGCCCGGCCATGACAGCACTTAAATCACCTGTGGCAAAACGGATCAGCGGATAATCTGCATTCAGCGATGTCACAACGACCTCACCCACGTCGCCCTCAGCCACGGGAATACCAGAGCCGGGTGTCACGATTTCAACGATCACACCTTCGTCGATGATCATGCCTTCCATCGCATCAGATTCGTACGCGACATTGCCCAGATCGGCTGTGGCATAACATTGCAAACAAGCGATACCGCGATCTTGGTAATATTGACGCAAGGACGGGAACAATGCACCACCGCCCACCGCAGCCTTTGTAATACCTAACGTCACACCCATTTCATCGGCCTTCTCAAGGATGACCTTGAGGTAATCAGGCGTACCCGCATAGGCCGTCGTGCCGATATCACGCGCGGCTGTAACCTGTAATTCTGTTTGGCCTGTGCCGGCGGGCAACACCTTGGCACCCACAGCGCGCGCGCCGCTTTCAAACATGTGGCCAGCCGGCGTCAGGTGATACCCAAAGCAGTTTTGTACGATGTCAGATGCCCCAATGGCCGCCGCATGCAGGAATCGCCCCATGCGAAACCAATCATTTTCCAACGCGCCGGGTTCATAGATTGGCCCGGGGGATTGGAACACATGTGTGATATTGCCTACCGTTACCCCCCCGAAGGGTGGTTCAGCCTTTTGGCGCTCAGACAAGTCCGCCTTACGTAAAACCGGCAATTTCGCAAGATCAGCCAATGTCGCAACATCCACACCCAGCGCATTTAAATGCGCGACCTGCGCTGCCTCACGCTGATCAGCACTGCGGGTTTCTAGGTCGTCAAAAAAGGGGGCAGCCATAAAATTTCCATCCAAGAAGGGTGGGCCATGCGCCCAACTTACATATGCGTCAAAACAAGGTGAGCATCCTGCCCACCCCAGTCTTAAGAGAGCCAGCGCTTGCGGCGGCGATAGCTGCGCACATCGCGGAACGATTTGCGGCCCTCGTCAGACATGCCGAGGTAAAATTCCTTAACATCCTGATTTTCGCGCAAGTCCTTAGCGGGGCCATCCATGACCACACGACCACTTTCCAAGATATAGCCATAATGCGCAAATCGTAGGGCGACGTTGGTGTTCTGCTCTGCGAGCAAGAATGTCACGCCTTCTTTTTCGTTCACTGATTTCACGATCTCAAAGATCTGTTCAACCAGTTGAGGAGCCAGTCCCATGGACGGTTCATCCAACAAAATCGTTTCAGGGCGTGACATCAATGCGCGCCCGATGGCGCACATCTGTTGTTCCCCACCCGAAGTATACCCAGCTTGCGATTTACGACGTTCGCGCAGACGTGGGAAATATTCGTAAACCATCTCAAGATCAGCGGCGATTGCCGCCTTGCCTTCGGTCCGTGTGTAGGCACCTGTAAGCAGGTTTTCCTCAATCGTCAGGTGTTCAAAACAGTGACGGCCTTCCATCACTTGCACGACACCACTTTTAACGGTTTCAGCAGGATCTCTGTGCTGAATATCAGCGCCACGATACTTGATCGACCCTTTGGTCACTTCGCCACGTTCAGACGCCAATAGACCTGATATCGCCTTAAGGGTTGTCGTCTTGCCCGCGCCGTTACCGCCCAGCAACGCCGTGATCCCACCCTTAGGCACGTTCAAACTCACGCCCTTTAGAACAAGAATCACGTGGTTATAGATCACCTCAATGTTGTTCACCTCTAACAGGTTCTCAACTTGTGTCTCAACAGATGTGGCGGAATCCAGCATGGGCTTCACCCTTTTAAATATACCTTAAAGTCCCCGGCGACAGCATGTGCCGCCGGGAAGTTTTGCGCGTTTAGCCGCAGCTAGCTGCGATGTTGTTTTCCGACGCATAGGCGTTGGAATCTTCATCAATCAGCGGGCCAATCACATCAGCGTCTGTCGCAGAAAACTCAGAGATCAACTTCCACTCTTTTGCGGCTGCATCCCACTGCGTCATCCCAACAAGGCCAGGGCCACCGTGGTTTTCACAAGACACTTCAAAGCTTGGGCCAAAGTTTGGCATGCCAAGCTCTGTCATACGCTCTTCGGTGATTTTCAAGGCTTCCATACCGTCACGCATCATCGCTGGCGTGATGTCTGCTGTGCCATGAATTTCCTGCGCTGTTTTGGCTGCTTCTGCTGCCAACATCGCCGCATAGAAACCACGGTTATACAAAACAGACCCGATTTGGTCGCCTGCACCAGCTGCATTACCCGCATCAACAACATGTGTTTTCACATCGTCAAATACTGGAAAGTCATCGCCAACCGCGTGGAACGTCAACGCTTTGTAGCCGTTTGCCGCGTCACCTGCTGCAAGAACGTCGTTCTCAGAGCCAGACCACCAAACCCCAATGAAGTTCTCCATTGGGAAACGGATGTTTGCCGCTTCTTGGATCGCAACTTGGTTCATCACGCCCCAGCCGTACATGATTACATAATCAGGCTTGTCACGGCGGATTTGCAGCCACTGTGATTTCTGCTCTTGGCCGGGGTGATCAACAGGCACTTCAACGAATTCAAAACCATGCTTTGCGCTAAGTTCCTGCAACGTGCGGATTGGTTCTTTGCCGTAAGCAGAGTTGTGATAGACCAGCGCGATTTTCTTGCCGTTCAGATCACCACCGTTTTCGCCCAACAGATAGTTGACCGCACCAGACGCACCATTCCAGTAGTTCGCTGGATAGTTGAACGTGTGGCTGAACACCTTGCCGTTTGCAGCAGAGGTACGGCCATAACCCATGGTGTGCATCGGGATGTTGTCAGCAGTGGTTTTTGGGATCAACTGATAGGTGATGCCTGTGGACAGTGGTTGATAGACCAACGCGCCTTCGCCTTTGGTCGACTCGTAGCATTCCACACCTTTTTCGGTGTTATAGCCGGTCTCACATTCGATCACTTTGGTCATCACGCCACCAATGCCACCATCGCGGGCGTTGATCATCGTGAAGTAATCCGCATATCCATCCGCAAACGGAATACCGCCCGCTGCATATGGACCTGTGCGATAGCTCAGTGATGGGAATACCAGATCGGCCATGACGGGGCTTGCTGCCATCATTGCGGCCACTGCCATTGTTCCTAGTTTATATCTCATCGGTGTTTCCTCCCTTGGATTTTATCCGATTTCGTCATTGGATGGGGTTCGCCCCATCTTATGTTAGTGGCTCCCCTAGTGCGGGAATGGCCACAATCTCAGTTTCTCTTTTGCAACGCGCCAAAGCTGCGCAATTCCATGTGGTTCTGCGATCAAAAAGATAATGATCAAGGCACCCACAATAACAAGCTGCAAATGCGCCACGATGTCAGTCGGCCAGCCGAGCCAATCCACACCGACGACCTTGAGGGCGACTGGCAACAGGACCAAGAACGCGGCACCGGCAAAGCTGCCAAAAATACTGCCAAGTCCACCAATGATGATCATGAACAGCACGAGGAAAGATTTGGTAATGCCAAAGGCTTCACCCACTTCAACCGCGCCCAGATAGATTGCAAAGAACAATGCGCCCGAGATGCCGATAAAAAACGATGACACCGCAAAGGCAGTCAGCTTGGCACGCAACGGGTTCACACCGATGATTTCAGCCGCGATATCCATATCCCGGATCGCCATCCACTTACGCCCAACAGAACCGCGCGTCAGGTTGCGGGCGATATAGGCGCTGGCAATGGTGAAGATCAGGCAGAACATATAGGTCGCCCAAGCTTCGGTATTTGGCCCGGTGATGTTGATGCCAAAGAACGTGCGCTCAGGTGCAGAAATCTGACCAGAGGCAGAGTAGTTATAGAACCACGGCACCCGGTTAAACAGCCACACCAGAAAGAACTGCGCCGCCAGTGTCGCCACAGCGAGGTAAAACCCTTTGATCCGCAGGCTAGGCAGGCCAAACAACA
>CALKXT010000065.1 GCA_938003685.1 uncultured Sulfitobacter sp.
CATCGCCGTCAATCACACCGATTGTGCCGACCCCGGCCGCTGCAAGGTATTGCAATACCGGCGCGCCCAAGCCACCAGCCCCCACGACAAGAACACGTGCGTTTTTCAACGCCTTCTGCCCCGCCCCGCCAACTTCACGCAGGACGATATGGCGGGCGTAGCGGTTAAGCTCTGTATCAGAAAACGCACCCTGTGTTTGAGGGGGTGGCGGGGTCGCATCCGCCTTGCGGCGCAACAGTGTCAGTATTTGCCGATATCCCAGAAATATCCCAACACCACCTGCCACGATCAGCCAAAGTGCGGCACTTCCCCCCGTTGCGACCCGCAAAGGATGATCAGCAGGAAAGGCAAATTGCACACCCAGTACAGCCAAGAATAAGAGACCCAGAAAACCCGCGCGCATCGCCTTTGGGGCACCCATGAAACGGCCGCCAAACCAAATCGCCGCAGCAAGGAGAAGAACCAGCGTCATGTGCCTGTTGACCCAAATCCATCCGTGCCACGTGTGGTTTCGTCTAGCATATCTACCACCACGAAACGCGCTTGGACCACTGGGGCGACAACCATTTGTGCGATACGCATGCCATGGTTGACCTCAAAGGGTTCTGATCCTGTATTGAGTATAATCACGCCAACTTCACCGCGATAATCACTGTCGATGGTCCCCGGGCTGTTGGGCAAGGTGATACCGTGTTTTAGCGCCAACCCTGACCGGGGGCGCACCTGTACCTCAAACCCAATCGGGATTGCCATGTGTAATCCGGTTGAGACCAACGCACGCGCGCCGGGTTCAATCATGATCGGGCCGTGTGGGATGTTGGCGCGCAGATCAGCACCCGCAGCGCCAGATGTTTCGTAACGCGGCAACCCCAAAGCAGTATCAGCATCCTTTGACCACGTCAGCGCTATGGTGGTCACGTCAGAACCTCAGCAATCCGTTCTGCCAACTTTGAGGCAACCCTATCCTTGCCCATACGCGGCCATTCTTCTGCACCTGCATCCGAAATCAGAGTCACTGCATTTTCGCTGCCCCCCATGATACCGGTTTCAGGTGACACATCATTTGCCACAATCCAGTCGCAACCTTTGCGTATTCGCTTGGCCGTTGCATTGTCGATCACATCGTTGGTTTCCGCGGCAAATCCGACAACCAAATCTGGCCGCCCGGTTTCCATCTGACTTATCGTTTTCAAAATGTCGGGGTTTTCGGCAAATTCCAATGCGGGCAAGCCATCTTTGGATTTCTTTAACTTACGGTCTGTTGCGCTGGTCACCCGCCAATCCGCTACCGCTGCGGCAAACACGCCAGCATCCACAGGCAGCGCCGATTGTACGGCCTCTAACATCTGCTGGGCCGTTTGCACGTTGATCACCTGCACACCGTCCGGCGCGGCCACTTCTGCCGGGCCTGTGACAAAAACGACCTCTGCCCCCAATGCGGCCAGCGCGCGACCGATCGCAGCACCCTGCGCACCAGAGGATCGGTTGGCAATATAACGCACTGGATCAATTGGTTCATGTGTTGGGCCAGAAGTGACCAGCACCCGCTTGCCCTTGAGTGGACCATCCGTCAATCGCGCCTCAATGGCCGCCACAATTTCAAGTGGTTCTGCCATGCGTCCGGGACCAAATTCACCACAGGCCATGTCGCCCTCATTCGGGCCGACAGTTGCGACGTTATCACCGTACAGTGTCGCCAGATTACGTTGTGTCGCGGCGTGTTCCCACATGCGTACGTTCATGGCGGGCGCAATCAAGACTGGCGTATCTGTCGCCAGCAAGAGGGTTGAGGCCAAGTCATTGGCCAAACCGCTCGCCATCTTTGCCATCAGATCCGCAGTCGCTGGGGCAACGACTACCAAATCGGCAACGCGGCTGAGTTGGATATGGCCCATTTCAGCCTCGTCCCCCAGATCAAACAGATCACGGAACACTTTGTTCCCTGCGAGGGCTGACACGGACAATGGCGTCACAAACTCTTCGCCAGCGCGCGTCAAGACCGGGGTCACTACGGCACCGCGTTCACGCAACCTTCTGATCAGATCAAGAGATTTGAACGCAGCGATACCCCCGCCAATGATCAGCAAAATGTGTTTTCCCACCAGCATGATACGCCCTTTCTTGGCCTGTCTTCGGCCAGACCATAAAACGGGGCGGGCAAATCTGCCAGCCCCGTACATCACGACGTAGTTTTGAATGAACGCCTGAAAAACCCTAGTTCAAGAAATGGAACACTTCTTGAGACTGATTTTCCAGTGACTTGCGCATCTTGCCAAACGCCGCCGCCTCTAACTGGCGCACACGCTCTTTTGAAAGGCCCAGTTCGTTGCCAAGACATTCAAGAGTCCTTGGTTTGTCCAACAACTTGCGCTCACGAACAATGAATTGCTCACGCTCATTCAACGCCTGCATCGCGCTCAACAACCATGCGCGCAATTGCTCTGTGTCATGGCTCGCTTCCACCTTTTCGGCTGCTTGATCGCTGTCATCGACCAGCGCATCAATCCACTCACGGCCCTCATCCTCGGCGGACTGCGTGGCGTTTAGGGAAAAGTCGGACCCGGACAAACGCCCTTCCATCATCTCAACATCATGCAAGGGCACGCCGATCTCAGTCGAGATCATTTGGCGCAACTGGTGACGATCTAGCGTTTCACCACTTGCAGTTGCTTCACGTTCAAGCCGCGCCTGCACGCGGCGCATGTTGAAAAACAGCGACTTCTGCGATGATGTCGACCCAGTGCGCACCATCGACCAGTTGCGCATCACGTGATCCTGAATACTCGCCTTGATCCACCACACTGCGTATGTCGAGAATCGCACACCGCGATCAGGATCAAATTTATCTGCCGCCTTCATCAATCCCAACCCGGCCTCTTGGATCAAGTCGTTCATCGGCGCACCGTAGCGTTTGAATTTTGACGCCATAGAAATCGCCAGACGCATGTAGGCGTTAATCAACCGATGCAGTGACGCCTCATCACGTTGATCGCGCCACGCATAGGCGAGCTTGAGTTCGGTTTCCGCATCCAGCATCTCTGCTTTCATGGCGGTACGGGTGATCGAAAAATCCTGCGCAGTTTGCATAGTCATTGTGTATTCCCCCTAATTTTCGACGCATCTTGCGATGAGCCTTTGAGAAGGTTACGCATCAAACAGACAATTGGATTTATTTTAAAATGTACCGCGGGTTGCAAAAGCGAACTTTCGTTCTAGGCGGAGCAGCGTCAGGCAAATCTGCTTGGGCTGAGGGGTTCCTTGAATCCACTGGCCTTCCAATGGTTTACCTCGCGACTGGTCAAGTGTTTGATGATGAAGTCCGACAGCGGGTAAAAATTCACCGCGCACGTCGTGATCAACGCTGGACAACTGTTGAAGCGCCACTTGATCTGGGTCCAGCCTTGGCCGCCCTGTCACCCGATCAAACCGTCCTGATCGATTGCGCAACCATGTGGTTAAGCAATCATTTGTTGGATGGATCAGACCTGGCACAGGCACAATCCGACCTGATCACCGCATTGCAATCATGCGCGGCCCCATGGATCATCGTGTCAAACGAAGTCGGCCACGGCATTGTCCCCGACAACAAACTGGCCCGCCAATTTAGAGAAGCCCAAGGCCGCCTAAACATCGCGTTGGCAGCCCAGGCCGATTTAGCCGTGCAGGTCATCGCCGGATTGCCGCAGGTCCTAAAAGGGAAATTAACATGACAACTTGGCATTGGGTGCGGCATGGGCCAACACATGAAAAAGCCTTTGTGGGATGGCGCGACGTCCCTGCGGACCTGTCAGATACGGCCCAAATTGCCCGTTTGAATACGCATTTGCCCAGCGCCGCCTTACTGTTGTCCTCAGATCTTATCCGCGCCAGTGCCACAGCGGATGCCATAGCGCATCCAGAACGCGTGCGTCTTGATCACAACTCTGACCTGCGGGAATTTAATTTTGGCGAATGGGACGGTCAGCATTTTACTGAAGTTGCATCACAATACCCCGACCTGTCCCGCGCCTATTGGGAAGCCCCCGGCGATGTTGCCCCCCCCGGCGGCGAAAGTTGGAACCAAGCGTCAGCACGTATAAATACGGTTGTGGATGTCATGAACGCTGCGCACCCAGAGGCGCATATTATCGCCGTCGCGCACATCGGTGTGATCCTAACCCAAGTGCAACGCGCCCTTGGTGTGACGGCCTACAAAGCATTGTCGCACACAATCGATAACCTTTCTGTGACGCAACTGACGCACCAGTCAGGCGTTTGGAGCGCACGGCAGATCAATCACTGTCCGTGATGGGCACCCGCACATTTTTGCATTTGCAGAACAGCACGTCACACCGTTAATCATATCGCTATGACATATGACCTTTATATCGGTGATCGCACCTTCTCTAGCTGGTCCTTACGGGGCTGGCTGATGTTGGAAAAATTCAATCTTGCGCACAACGACCATCTTGTTGGGCTGTACAGTGGCACAATGGCGGATGATTTAGCCGCACTTGCACCCGCAACGCTTGTTCCGGCACTGCGCACGCCGGAAGGAACGGTCGTTGGCGAAACGCTTGCGATGGCCGAAACCCTTGCCGAACGTCACCCTGACGCCGGCATGTGGCCACAAGACCCTGCCGCGCGGGCCGCAGCACGTTGGCTTTGTGCTGCTATGACCGCTGGCTTCGGGGCCTTGCGTGGTGCCTGTCCTATGCAATTGCAACACGTGAATGTTGGCTTTGACGCAAGCGACGATGTGCGCGCAGATCTTGCACGGATCGAAACCCTTTGGGCACATGCCAAAGCGCAAGCAACCGACGATGGCCCATGGCTTTTGGGCACATATAGCTTGGCTGATGCATTTTATGCGCCGGTGGCGGCACGGATTGTTGGGTATGACCTGCCTGTTTCACAAGGGGCCCGCGCGTATTGCGAGACAACAATCAACGATCCTGCCTTCAAGGCGTGGCGCGCAGAAGGTTTGAAAACAGTTTACGATCCGTTTCCTTACGACATGGGGGTACCCACGCGCCCTTGGCCCGTTGTATAAGCAGCATTTTCCCATTCACTTAGCGAAATAAACTCAAAAATCCGAGCCTTACATTACGCATTAACCTTTCTTAAATACCCCCTGCCTATCTCTTAACCTTCAGCCATTAACCATAATCGTTGAAGGGTCAGGCATGGTATCACGCGCCTATACAGTTGCGTTTCAGGGCGTTGAGGCGCGGATGGTCGAAGTGCAATGCGCGGTCACGCCGGGCTTACCTGCGTTCTCGATCGTGGGCCTACCCGACAAAGCGGTGTCTGAGGCCCGTGACCGGGTTCGCACCGCACTAACATCTATGGCAATTGCATTGCCGTCCAAACGCATAACTATAAACCTAAGCCCCGCTGACCTGCCCAAAGAGGGCAGTCACTTTGACCTACCAATTGCTTTGGCGCTGCTGGCGGCCCTCGACATTCTACCTGATGATGTGACCCAGAATGTTGTTGCCTTGGGGGAACTGTCACTGGATGGATCGTTGGTCCCAGTCGTTGGCGCGCTGCCTGCCGCGATGGCCGCAGCTGAACAAAACCGTACGTTACTTTGCCCCGCCGCCTCTGGTGCCGAAGCGGCATGGGTCGGCAATGCACAGGTGATTGCAGCAGCGACGCTTGGCGATGTGGTACGCCATTACACGGGCCAGAGCCCGCTAAATCCTGCCGAACCCGGCGAGGTCACAAACCCGCCTTTTGATCGGGATCTACGTGACGTCAAAGGCCAAGAGCGCGCAAAACGCGCTCTGGAAATTGCTGCAGCTGGCCGTCATCACCTGATGTTTGTCGGCACACCCGGGTCCGGCAAAAGCATGTTGGCAGCGCGGTTGCCTTCAATCTTGCCGCCCCTGACAGCCTCAGAGGCGCTAAGTACATCAATGATCCATTCCCTTGCCGGCCTGTTGGATGAAGGCGGCATTTCACGCGCGCGACCGTTTCGAGAACCGCACCACACTGCATCAATGGCCGCCATCATCGGCGGTGGACGACAGGCGAGACCGGGCGAAGTCTCATTGGCGCATAACGGCGTCCTTTTTATGGATGAATTCCCAGAGTTTCCGCGCACCGTTCTAGAAACCCTACGCCAACCCATCGAAAACGGCGAAGTCATGATTGCGCGCGCCAATGCTCACGTAAAATACCCCTGTAAGTTCATGCTGGTCGCGGCTGCAAACCCCTGTAAATGTGGATATCTGTCTGACCCAGAACGCGCCTGCGCCCGCGTTCCACAATGCGGCGAAGATTATATGGGCCGCATATCTGGACCTTTGATGGACCGTTTCGACTTGCGCGTTGATGTCCCACCCGTAGCCTACACGGACCTTGATTTGCCGCCCAGCGGTGACACGTCAGCACAAATGGCTGCGCGTGTAGCGACGGCACGCGACATCCAGCTTATGCGCTTTGAGGGGCAGGCAAACATGACCGTAAATGCCGACGCCGAAGGCGACATGTTAGAAGAAATTGCGTCCCCCGACAGCGAGGCACGCGCGCTGCTGACCAAGGTTGCAGACCGTTTTCACCTATCTGCACGCGGATACCACCGGGTGATCCGGGTGGCGCGCACCATTGCTGATCTTGAAGGGGCTAAAACCGTACGCAAACCCCATATCGCAGAAGCGGTCAGCTTTCGTCTTGCCAGCCCTGCTGTTGCTTGATCCACAGCGCCAAATCATCCAATGTTTCACGCGCCTCTGGCAGGATGTTGTGAAAGAACGGCCAAACATGCGGCAAATCATGTCGCTCAACCAATGTCACATCCACACCATCTCGTTCGCAAACCTGTGCCAACCTGCGCGCGTCATCTAGCAGAATTTCGGTATCCCCAACAGTGATCCAAACTGGCGGTCCCCCTTTGAATGTGCCAAAAATTGGACTGATCCTTGGGTCTCTTGGTGATTGACCCGCCAGAAACATCTGCCCCATATGGTCGGCCTTTTGGGCTGGCAAAACAACGTCTTTGTCAGCATTTTCTCTAAAGCTATCGCCACCATGGGTCATGTCAGTCAGCGGAGAGAAACCAAATACCGCGCCCGGCACAGGGGCGTCTTGTTCACGCAGATGCGCCAGCAAACCAAAAGCCAATGCACCACCTGCACTGTCCCCGCCGATGATAATATCTTGGGGCGCGCGCCCTTCATCAAGCAACGCCTGCCAAGCTGTTAGCGCATCATCAGGTGCTGCTGGAAAGGTGGCCTCAGGTGCCAGTCGATATTTCGGGACAATCGCGCGGGCACCCAAACGGCTTGCCAATTGCGACACCAATGCGGAATGGGTGCGCGGACTGCCAAAAGTGAAACCACCACCGTGGAAATACAAAAGCACGCGTGACTTTCTAGCACCTTTGCGCGGTTCAATTTCCAACGCCTGCATGCCGCCCAAGGTAATCCAGCGTTGCGAAGTGCCAAACGGCGCATGAAAAAACAACTTTGACTGTATCTCTAACGCTTTGCGCAGTGGTTCCGGCGTTTTCGCCCGCGTCATGCGTGGTTTTTCAACGGCCTTTAACCAAGCGTTCAATAATCGGCGTCGGAAACTCATCCGATTTTGTTTTCAATCGCTTCCCAGATTTTGGCAGCAATGTTCACACCATCAAATCGTTCGAGCTCTTGAATACCGGTTGGCGAGGTCACGTTGATCTCAGTCAGATAATCGCCGATCACATCGATCCCAACAAACACCTGCCCTTTTTCCTTGAGCAGCGGCCCGATTGCAGTGCAAATTTCCAAGTCACGTTCTGTTAAGCCTACCTTTTCAGGCCGCCCACCGACATGCATGTTTGACCGCGTTTCACCTTTAGCGGGGATGCGGTTGATCGCACCAACGGCGACGCCATCAACAAGAATAACGCGCTTGTCGCCTTTAGAAACCGCAGGCAAAAACTTTTGTACAATCAATGGTTCGCGGGAAAACCCGGTGAACAACTCGTGAAGCGACGACAGATTGCGGTCATTCACATCTAGGCGAAACACACCCGCACCCCCATTGCCATAAAGCGGTTTTAGGATGACGTCGCCATGCTTGGCTTTGAACGCTTTGATGGTTTTCAAATCGCGCGCAATCGTTGTTGGCGGCGTCAGATCAGGAAAATCCAATACCATCAGTTTCTCAGGGTAGTTACGCACCCAAAACGGGTCATTCACAACCAATGTGGTTTCTTTCAAGCGATCCAATAGATGCGTTGAAGTGATGTAGTGCATGTCAAACGGGGGGTCTTGGCGCAGCCAAACCACGTCAAATTCTGCCAAGTTCACTTCTCGTTCATCGCCTAGATGTGCATGGTCGCCTTGAACGCGCTGAACCGTAAAATCATGGCCACGCGCCGTGATCACGCCCTCTTGATAGGCAAGCTGGTCGGGCGTGTAAAAAAACAACTCATGCCCGCGCTCTTGCGCTTCTTCTGCCAAGCGGAAACTGCTGTCGGCATTGATATCTACGTCCCCAATTGGATCCATTTGAAAGGCGATTTTCATGGCGTTCTCCCTGCTGCTTATCCTTTAGATGGCGCAGCAGGGGCAGGGACGCAATGGGTCAGCCGTGACCAAACGCGTTTTCGATGATTTGGGTTGCCCCAGTTCCATCTACCAACGCCACATCAAAACGCACATCCGTCAAGCTGCCATTTGGTTCTTGGGCAAGGTATTCCTCAGCTGATTGAAAAATCCGCTGCATCTGGCGGGCGCTTAGGCTTTGGGCGGCACGTGCGAAATCGCGGCTTTGTTTAACCTCAACAAAGATCAGCCCGGCCCCATCGCGGATTACCAAATCAATCTCGCCACCCTTCCCGCGCCATCGTCGACGTGCGATCGAAAAACCGCGACGTTCATAATCTTGCGCAATGCGATTTTCTGCGGCGATCCCTGCATGGAACGCAACCTTTCCCCGGTGTTGTCGTGTGGAGGTTACCGTCATTTTGCATCCTTACCCAAAGCCAAAGCCGCTTGATACACTTGTCTGCGTGGCAAACCATGCGCCTGTGCAACCAGATCAACCGCGTCACGCATCGACATATCACCAAGTGCGCGCGTTAGGTCGGACATTAAGTCATCTTCCTTAATAGTTTCCGAATGTCCCCGATCAATCAGCACGACAACTTCACCTTTGGGCGCTTTTTGCGCAAAATTCTTGGCAAGATTTTCCAATGTGTCGCGCTGGACCTCTTCAAACTTCTTGGTCAATTCTCGACACATTACGGCGTTTCGCCCCGGCCCCAGCACTGTTGCTGCATCCCGCAGCATTGCGCCCAACCGTTTGGGCGATTCGTAAAAAACCAACGTGCCGGGAATATCGCGCAGCTTTTCCAGCGCAGTACAGCGCGCGGCCTTGGAATTGGGCAAGAACCCCGCAAAAAAGAACGCATCCGTCGGCAACCCGCCCAGCGCGAGGGCCGTCAAAACGGCGGATGGACCTGGCGCGCAGGTCATCATTAGCCCCGCCTGCCCAACGGCACGGGACAGTTCAAACCCAGGATCAGCGATCAATGGCATACCTGCCTCGGACGCGTAAGCAACTGATTTTCCATCGCGGATAGCTGCAAGCAGACGTTCTTGCGTTGCATCACTACTATGGTCATGCAGCGCCACAATCCGACGATCAGCCAAGGGCACGCCGTGGATGTCCATCAAGCGCCGCAGGCTGCGCGTGTCCTCAGCGGCCAGCACATCAGCCGACGCCAAAACATCTAACGCGCGCAGGGTGATATCGCGTGCAGTCCCAATCGGAACCCCGACAAAGTACAATCCCGGCGCGAGTGCGCTCTTTTGATAATTCACGCTGGACCCGCCTTTCGCACTCTCTATGATCACGGCAATGTTAAATGGCGTAAAACGCCGACCTACCACCGGGGGAGTGAGTTCACGATGATTGCCTTTTTCCACGCCAGCCGCAAGAAGCTGCGGCTGCTGATGTTACCTCTTTTTGCACTTGTCTTGGCAGCGTGTGATCCAATTGCTCTTGGCGGCTTGTCAAACACGGGGGGTCCCAAGATTGACGCATCTGCACCGGTTCCCGTTGCCCTGCTGATTCCACGTGGCGGTTCGGCCAGCGATAATCTGTTGGCACAAAACCTTGAAAACGCAGCCCGTTTGGCAATGCGCGATCTAGATGGCGTGAAAATTGATCTGCGTGTCTATGGAACGGCGGGTCAAGCGGGCACTGCTGCAAGTGCAGCAGCCCAAGCCGTGAGTGAAGGCGCTAAAATCATCATTGGGCCGCTCTACGGTGAAGCAGCAAATGCTGCTGGTGTTGCTGTTGCAGCACAGGGCGTGAATGTATTGTCCTTCTCCAATAACCCCACCATTGCAGGCGGTAACGTCTTTGTTCTTGGGCCAACATTTCAGAACACAGCAAACCGGTTGGTTGGCTACGCAAAGCGCAATGGCAAAAGCAAAATTGTCATTTTACACGCACAAGATGTCGCCGGGCAGTTGGGGCGCAATGCGATCCAGCAGGCAATATCCGCGAATGGTGCGACGTTGTCAGGCACTGTCGATTACGCATTGAGCCAAGAATCAGTGATCGCTGCTGTGCCACGTGTGAAAGCTGCCGTTGATAGCTCGGGCGCGAATGCGTTGTTCCTGACCACATCATCGGCAAGTGCCTTGCCGTTGTTTGCGCAATTGTTGCCAGAAGCGGGCCTGCCCGTTGCAACAACGCAATATATCGGTCTAACACGTTGGGACATTCCTGCCCAAACATTGGCATTGCCCGGTGTTCAGGGTGGGTGGTTTGCCCTACCTGATCCCGGCGCATCAGGCGCGTTTAAGACAAAATATTCAGCAGCTTACGGCAATGCGCCGCATCCACTTGCTGGCCTCGCCTTTGATGGGATCGCAGCAGTTGGTGCTTTGGTGAAGTCGGGTAAATCAACGGCTTTGACAGGCGCATCACTTACGCAAGGCGCTGGGTTCCGAGGTGCTAGCGGTATCTTTCGGTTACGCAAAGATGGCACCAACGAACGTGGGCTGGCCGTCGCAACGATCCGCAACAAAGGCGTTGTTGTAATCGAAGGCGCACCACAAGGTTTCGGCGGCGCTGGGTTCTAAATTGGACACAGACACCACGACAACATCACAATCAGGCGCAGCGACACCGCTGCGCCTGATTTGTGCGCCCGACCTGATCTTTGACAAAGGCGCGATCCATGCCGCGTTGAAAGATACCTGTACTGACGCAGACGCGGCGACCCTACGCAGTGTAGCCGTAAATATCTTGCGCGCGGCCCAGAAAGCTGGGCGCACAGCGATTGCCGATGGATTTGCAGCGGCCCCCTTTGAGGCGCGCCCCATGACCCGCGCCTATACGTATCTGACCGACAACCTTGTTCAATCTGCATTGTTTGTCGCAGCTGAATTACTGCACCCAAAACCAAACCCAACCGAGGGTGAGCGCCTGTCTGTGATCGGTGTCGGCGGCTATGGGCGCGGTGAAATGGCCCCCTCATCAGACGTCGATCTGCTATTCTTGATCCCCTACAAGGCAACGGCTTGGTCCGAAAGCGTGATCGAAAGCATGCTCTATATTCTGTGGGATCTAAAGCTGAAGGTTGGCCATGCGACCCGAACGATCCGCGACTGTGTGCGGTTGGGAGGAGAGGATTTTACGATCCAAACGGCCTTGCTGGAACACCGCTATATCGCGGGGGACGCCGCACTTTGTGCAGAACTTGCAGAAACATTAAACAAGGATTTGTTCTCTGGGTCTGGGCAGGCTTTTCTTGAGGCCAAATTAGAAGAACGGGACCACCGTCATATCAAACAAGGCCAGCGTTATGTGGTTGAACCCAATGTAAAAGAGGGCAAAGGCGGGCTGCGTGATCTTCATTCGCTATTCTGGATTTCCAAGTTCATTCACAACGTAGACGACATTGCCGAGCTTGTGGAAAAGGGCGTGTTTAGACCGGACGAGTACAAGACCTTTATCGCGGCTGAAGATTTTCTATGGGCCGTGCGAGGACATCTGCATCTATTGACCAGACGTGCCACCGAACAGCTAACTTTTGATATGCAGGTTCAAGTGGCCGAGGCCATGGGATTTGAGGATACAAACGGGCGGCGCGGTGTCGAAGTGTTTATGCAAAGCTACTTTCGCCATGCCACCGCAGTGGGTGACCTCACCCGTATTTTCCTAACCAGCCTTGAGGCGATGCACGTCAAAGCAGAACCATTGCTGGAACGTATCTTTCGCCGCCGACCTAAAATTAGAGATGGCTATCAAGTCGTTCACAACCGCATCTTAATCGAAGATGAAACGACGTTCTTGGCCGACAAGCTGAACCTGTTGCGCATCTTTGAAGAAGCCTTGCGGACGGGCATGTTGATCCACCCCGATGCCATGCGTCTGATTAAGGCCAACTTGCATCTGATAGATGACGCTATGCGCACCGAACCCGAAGCCCAGCGCATTTTTCAAGATCTACTTTTGAAACACGGCAATCCAGAACGTGCGCTGCGCCGGATGAACGAACTGGGGGTTTTGTCCGCATTCATCCCGGAATTTGAACACATCGTCGCGATGATGCAGTTCAATATGTACCACAGCTATACTGTAGACGAACATATCATCCAATGCATCGCCAACCTTGCCCGAATTGAAAAGAATGAGCTTGAAGAAGAGCTACCTGTCGCCTCTTCAATCTTGAAAAAAGGCGTAAACCGCAAGGTTCTATATATCGCACTACTGCTACATGACATCGGCAAGGGCCGCCCAGAAGATCATTCAATCTTGGGTGCCAAGATGGTGCGCAAGATCGCACCACGTTTGGGCTTGAAGCAAGATGAAGTCGATACCGCAGAATGGTTGGTCCGCTATCACCTGTTGATGTCCGACATGGCGCAGAAACGCGATATCGCTGATCCGCGCACCGTGCGCGATTTTGCAAAGGCTGTTCAGACGGTTAAACGATTGGACCTGCTTTGTGTTCTAACCGTCTGTGACATTCGCGGGGTTGGGCCGGACACATGGAATAATTGGAAGGCCGTTTTGATCCGCGCGCTATACCGCCAAACCGAACGTGCGTTGGAAACCGGGCTTGAAGATCTGAACCGCGAAAACCGCGGGGCCGGCGCGAAAAAGGCATTGCGTGAGCAGTTGAAAGACTGGCCGCGCAAAGCACTGCAAACCGAAACCGCGCGCCATTATGACCCGTATTGGCAAGGTTTGCACGTTACTGCCCATGTCGCCTTTGCAGAACTCTTGCGCGACATCGGACATGAAGACATCCGCGTTGATTTGCACCCAGATGAGGATCGCGATGCCACACGCGCGTGTTTTGTGATGGCGGATCATCCAGGTATATTTTCGCGCCTTGCTGGTGCGCTCGCCTTGGTTGGGGCAAATGTCGTTGACGCGCGCAGTTACACGACCAAGGACGGCTTTGTAACGGATGCGTTCTGGATTCAGGACGCTGATGGCAACGCCTATGAAGCTGACCGCCTACCCCGTTTGCGCCAGATGATTGCCAAAACTCTGCGCGGTGAAGTTGTTGCGCGTGAGGCGTTCAAATCACGCGACAAGATCAAGAAGCGCGAAAAGGCATTTCGTGTCCCGACCCATATTACCTTCGACAATGATGGATCAGAAATCTACACAATCATTGAAGTCGACACCCGCGACAGACCCGGCCTGCTGTACGATCTGGCGCGCGCCATGGCGTCGTCAAACATCTACATCGCCAATGCCGTGATCGCGACATACGGCGAACAGGTCGTAGATACGTTTTATGTGAAGGATATGTTTGGCCTCAAATATTACTCTGAAAGCAAACAGCGCTCATTGGAAAAACGTCTGCGCACAGCGATTTTAGAAGGTGTTGAGCGGGCGGAAGGATAAACATATGACGATAACCAGACGCGAGGCCCTTAAATTCGCCATCGCTGCTTTTTTTAGCTCTTTTACGGGGGCTGCGGCGTCGCAATCCCTTGCCGGGAAAAAAGTCATTGTGGTTGGTGCAGGAATCGCCGGACTTGGTGCCGCCCAGCAACTCCATGCTCAAGGCGCAGAGGTTATTATTCTTGAAGCGGAAAACTATATTGGCGGGCGTATCCGAACCGACAATTCAATGGGCGCACCGTTTGAGTATGGTGCGGGCTGGATTCACGGACCAAGCGCGCAAAATCCAATCAAGGTGCTGGCCGAACAGGTAAATGCAACAACAGCAGAAACAGACGACGACATCCTTGAGGTATTCGATGACCAAGGGAAGCCGTTAAGTGACGACGCCTATGATCACCTTGATGATCTATATAAGAGCCTAAAGCGTAAGCTGAATGCGCATGAAGAACACGATGAAACACGCAGCCTGCGTGATATTATCAATCAACTAAAGCCGGGATATCTGGAGGATCCAATCGGACGTTGGATGGCCACAGCGTATTTCGAATTTGATATCGGTGCAGGCATCGATGACATCTCAGCCATGAATGCCTTTGCAGATGAAGCATTTGAAAACGAGGATGTGGTGTTCACCGAAGGCTACGACATTATTCTAGCGCCATTGGCAGCTGGATTAAATGTGCGTTTGAATACCCGAGTGTCGCGTATCACTTATGATAACAAGGGTGTCGACGTGGACGGGATGAAAGCCAATTATGTTGTCTGCGCCGTGCCATTGGGCGTTTTGAAGGCGGGCACAATCACATTTGTCCCCCCGATTCCCGAAGCTGTTCAGACTGCTGTAGATAAGATTGGCTTTGGCACGGTGACCAAGATCGCCTTCAAGTTTGATAATCCATTCTGGGACGTAGAAACACAGTATTTCGGCATAATGACAGAACCCAAGGGGCGCTGGAATTACTGGTTGAACTATCGAACTTTCAGCGATGAGAACATTCTGCTTGGTCTGTCTTTTGGTGACTACGCACCAAAAGCCGACAAGATGGATGAACGCGAGATGACTGAGGATGCGATGCAGGTATTGCGCTCCGTTTGGGGTGACAAAGTCACTGCCCCTCAGCAGGTCCTGACAACACATTGGTCAGAAAACCCAAGCTTTAACGGCGCGTATTCTTATCCGCAGGTCGGCGGATCAGTGGCGCAGTTTGACAGCTTTGTGGAGCCCATTGCAGGGCGCTTGTTTATGGCAGGAGAACATACGTTCTTTAAGTATCACAGCACGACCCACGGGGCGCTTTTGTCTGGACGCAGAGCGGCGACGGCTATCGCGACTGCGGAAGAATAGGCGCGCCCTTTCAGGAAACCGTCACTTGCTTTTTTGCATCGTACATTCCCTTGCAACCACACACTGCCCAGCGCATCTTAAAACATGCGCTAAAATACCAATAAAAGGTTCCACAATGAAAGTTGTCGTTATGGGTGCGGGCGTCATTGGCGTCACAACAGCCTACTACCTTGCCAAACAAGGGGCCGACGTCACGGTCATTGACCGTCAGGCTGGACCGGGTTTGGAAACCAGTTATGCCAACGCGGGCGAACTCAGTTATGGCATGACCTCACCTTGGGCGGCTCCCGGTATCCCGCTCAAGGCAGTCAAATGGATGTTCATGAAGCGACGCCCCTTGTTCATCTGGCCCCTGATCAGCCCACCAATGTGGAAGTGGTGTGTGCAGATGGTCCAAAATTGTAACGAAGAAAGTTATAGCATCAACAAAGGTCGCATGGTGCGCGTGTCGAACTATTCGCGTGATGTGATGCCTGACCTGATCGCGGAAACGGGCATCGAATATGACGGACGCGCACAGGGCACATTGCAATTGTTCCGCACCGCCAAGCAGATGAAGGCGTCCCAAGCAGATCAAGACATTCTGGCCGAATACGATTCCCCTTATGAAGTGTTGGGCCGTGATGCCTGTATCGAAGTAGAACCGGCGCTGGCCGAGGTGCGCAATAAATTCGTCGGCGGGCTGCGCCTCACCGCGGATCGCACAGGCGATTGTCGTCTGTTCACAATGGCGCTGGCCGAAAAGTGCGAAACGATGGGCGTTGAATTCCAATACGGTCAGTCAATCAAATCCATCGCAGTCGAAGACGGCAAAATCGCTGGCATCAACACCGAAATTGCGGGGCGGATAACGGGTGATGCCTATGTCTGTGCGATGGGTAGCTATGCAGTAAATGTGCTGAACCCAATTGGGGTTAAGTTGCCTGTCTATCCGGTCAAAGGGTACTCTGTAACCCTGCCCGTCACCGACGATGCCTTTGCCCCGCAATCCACTATTATGGATGAAACGCACAAGGTTGCCATCACCAGATTGGGTGATCGTATTCGTGTCGCTGGCACGGCTGAGATTGCCGGATACTCCAACCGCCTTGGGCCGCATGCCACCGACACGGTGAAACATGTCATCGGTGATCTATTTCCAAAGGGAGGCGATATTTCAAAGGCTGAGGGATGGACAGGTCTGCGCCCAATGACACCCGACGGCACCCCAGTTTTGGGGCCAACACAATTCGAAAACCTGTTTGTAAACACCGGGCACGGCACCTTGGGGTGGACAATGGCCTGTGGGTCAAGCCGCGCCGTAGCGGATGTGGTGATGGGCAAAACACCAGAAATTTCGATGGAGGGGCTAACGGCCGCGCGCTATACGCGCTGAGGTTCTGCGCGAAACCTCCTCGCATCCTTACCAAACGCTGCATTGCGCAGCATCATAAGCCACGCTAGGCAATCCCAAACGTATTCCAAAAGGGCAGTGCTGCTCAAATGAAACCCATCCGCCTCATGTCTGGCTTTTTCACCGTTGGCGTCTGGACTTTACTGTCCCGCGTATTGGGGTTTGTGCGCGAGGTTCTGATCCTGTCATTGATCGGACCCGGCCCGGTCATGGATGCCTTTGTTGCTGCGTTCCGCCTGCCCAATATGTTCCGCCGTTTCTTTGCCGAAGGCGCATTTAACGCAGCCTTCGTGCCGATGTTCGCCAAAAAGCTAGAGGGTGAGGAAGGCGCAGGCACATTTGCGCGTGATGCGTTTAATGGGCTGGCCTTGGTGGTGATGACGCTGACGGCTGTTGGCATGATCTTTATGCCCGGCTTGGTCTGGCTGACGGCAGAAGGTTTCGCTGGGGACGCGCGCTTTGACATGACCGTCGGGTATGGCCGCATCGTATTTCCCTATATTTTCTGCATGTCTCTGTCGGCGTTGTTTTCCGGCATCCTGAACGCCACTGGCCGCTTTGCCGTGGCCGCAGCTGCACCTGTATTGCTCAACATCTTTGTCATCGGTGCCATGACCATCGGCGCACTGACAGGTGGTGCAGTGATTGACTGGCTGATCTGGGCCATTCCTGTAGCAGGCATTGCGCAACTGGCACTAACATGGCGCGCTGCTGCGGATGCTGGGTTTGCCCTACGCCCGTCCATACCACGCTGGACACCTGACATGCGCGCAATGATCATGATTGCACTGCCCGCCGCACTTGCCTCTGGCGTGATGCAGATCAATCTTGTCGTAGGCCAACTGGTCGCAAGCCAATATGACAGTGCCGTGTCGTGGTTATTTGCAGCGGATCGCTTGTATCAATTGCCGCTCGGCGTGGTCGGTATCGCCGTTGGTGTGGTCCTGCTGCCCGACCTCGCACGACGCCTGCGGGCAGGTGACAATGACGGCGCGCAAACGGCACTCAGTCGCGCCGCTGAAATATCGCTGGCGCTGACAATCCCGTCCGCTGTGGCGCTCGTCGTGGTGCCATTTGCGCTTGTCACTGTCCTGTTTGAACGTGGTGCCTCAACAGTTGATGACACCGCCGCCATCGCCACCGCTGTCACGATCTATGGCCTTGGCCTACCCGCCTTTGTCCTGCAAAAAATCGTGCAGCCTGTTTACTTTGCCCGTGAAGACACCCGTCGCCCGTTCTACTTTGCAATTCTGGCGATGGTGGTGAATGCTGGGTTGGCCATTGGCCTTGCGCCCTATGTCGGGTGGGTTGCACCCGCGATTGCGGCCACTGTGGCGGGATGGGCAATGTTCTTTTGCCTTGCCATCGGTGCGCGTCGTTATGGCAAGGCGGCCAAATTTGACGCACGATTCCGTAAACGTATCTGGCGCATTATTGCGGCGTCCATTTTCATGGGTGGCGCGCTTTGGATCGGGAACGCCGCATTGCAACCCATGCTCGGCATCCCATGGTGGCGCGGTTTGGCACTGCTCTTGCTCATCGCTATCGGTGCGGTCAGCTATTTCGGCATCGGCCAGTTGATCGGCGCGTTCCGGCTTTCGGAATTCAAAGGTGCGATGCGGCGCAGCTAATCGTTACCTGCGTTGCAGCATCGCCCGCACACGTGCCCATTCACCCGGTGCGAGTAGAAAACTCAACCCAAAGCCGCAGAAAAATCCAGCCAATTCAGCCACCCACAAAGTGCCAGCCTCAAAGAACACGCCCCAGAACAATTGCAGCCCCATCAGGATCGCGATCAGGCTAAAAGCGCGGTACTGCTCACCGCCCTGCCCTGCCAATTTGCGCCACATCACAAAGGAATAGGCACCGATCAATCCATAGACATTGGGATATGCCCCAGCCAGCCATACCGGATCGTTCAACAACAACGCATAAACAACCGCTCCGCCGATGCCCGACACCACAAAGATCACCAGAAACGCCAGTTGGCCCATGACCTCAGCCACCATCTTGCCCAGCGCCAGCAGCAGCACCATTGCAAAGACACCATGGGTGAACCCGAGGTTGATAAACGGATAGGTCACCACCCGCATCGCTTCGCTCAGCGGCCACCGGCCATTGGCAAGCATCCAGTCAAAGATGTCACCCGAAAATCCATAATCACGGATCAACCCCAATCGCCATCCAATCGCGCCCGGGCCGCCGATCAAGTTCGCCTCGCCCAACGATAGCCCGGCCTCAATCCCGGCTATCGCCAGAAACAACAAGATCACCGCGGGCGGCAGTGGGTTCACAGGTGGCTGGAAATCAGGGTCGTGCATGGGCGCTCCTTGACGGGGGTTGGCCCCATGAGTAAGCGGGACGCACGCCCATTTCCAGCCCCTAAGGAGCGCATCATGTCAGAGACCAAATTTACCCCCCGCGTGTTCTCGGGTATTCAGCCCTCAGGCGGCCTGACGTTGGGCAATTATCTGGGTGCGATCAAACGGTTCGTGTCGATGCAAGATGAGGATTTTGAAACTGTTTATTGCATGGTTGATCTGCACGCGATCACCGCGAAATTCATTGATCCTGCCACATTGCGTCACAACACGCGTGAATTGGCGGCAGGTTTTATCGCCAGTGGTATTTCACCGGAAAAGTCGATCTTGATCAACCAAAGCCAAGTGCCAGAACACGCGCAACTGGCATGGATTTTTAATTGTGTCGCGCGCATGGGGTGGATGGGCCGCATGACTCAGTGGAAAGACAAAGCGGGTAAAAATGCCGAAGCCGCATCGCTGGGCCTGTTCGCATATCCTGCTTTGATGGCGGCTGATATCCTGATCTATCACGCAACCCACGTGCCTGTGGGCGATGATCAAAAACAACATCTCGAATTGACCCGCGACATCGCGGCGAAGTTCAACCATGACTACGGCGTTGATTTCTTTCCAATCACCGAGCCCGTCATCGAAGGGGCTGCAACCCGCGTGATGTCCTTGCGTGATGGTTCGAAAAAGATGTCCAAGTCTGATCCATCCGATGCCAGCCGCATCAATATGACCGATGGTGCTGATGCGATTGCCAAGAAAATTCGCAAAGCGAAGACCGACCCAGATGCCCTACCATCCGAGGCCGCAGGTCTGGCAGATCGTCCCGATGCCCGCAATTTGGTGAACATCTATGCAGCGCTGAATGACCAGTCTGTTGATCAAGTACTGGCAGAGGTCGGCGGCCAACAATTTGGCACTTTCAAACCGTTGCTGGCCGAACTTGCCGTGTCAAAACTCGCCCCGATCTCAAGCGAAATGGCCCGTCTAATGGCCGACACGACAGAGATTGACCGCATCCTTGCCAAGGGCGCGCACCAAGCGCGTGAGATTACTGCGCCGATCTTGAAGAAGACCTATGAGATCGTGGGTATGGTAAGTTAAGGGAGCCGGAACATGGCCAACGCAAACACCCCCAAACGCGCTCTGATCGAAGGGCGCGCTGCGCTGATTGTAATCGATATACAGGCCAGTACTTTCATCGACGACAGCGCTGTGCGCTCCATCGACAATATGCCCGGCTACAAAGACCGCATGTTGGCGGCGCGGGATGCGATTGATGCCGCACGGGAAGCGGATATTCCGGTGATCTTTATCCAAGAGGTGCATCGCCCGGATCTGATCGATTTTGGTCGTGAGTTGGATGGCGATGAAGATATCCATTGCCTTGAGGACAATCCAAAGACCGATATCGCAGTCAAGGAAATGGACTTTCGCACCACCGATTATCTGATCCGCAAGCGCCGCTATTCAGCGTTCTTTGGCACCGACTTTGAAATTCTGCTCAAGGGCCTCAAGGTCGAGACACTCTTGCTGGTTGGTGGACTAACGGATGTATGCGTGCATTACACTTTTGTGGACGGCCATCAGTCTGATTACTTCTGCCGCGTGATTGAGGATTGCGTTGCGGGGTCGTCCCTAGACGCCCACGAGGCATCTTTGCGCGCGATGGAATATCTGCAATCCGGCGCGCGGCGTGGTTTGGCAGAAACGATTGCCGCAATGCGGATCCAAATTCCTGCTTGACCTCAACCCCGGTTGAGCCGCCAGATTGGGCCAGACTCAATCGGGATCGCCATCACATGACAACCAGCCCTTTCGCGCGTTTTGTTGCTGCATCTGGCCTCACCAATTTGGCGGATGGGATTGCCACGGTGGCGTGGGCGTGGCTTGCCTCGCTTCTCACCCGCGATCCTTTGTTGATCGCGCTGGTTGCCGTGGCGCTGCGCCTGCCGTGGTTCCTATTTGCCATTCCTGCAGGCGTGATCACTGACCGTGTGGATCGGCGTTTGTTGATCCTGCGTATGGACATGCTGCGCGGCTTGGCTTTTGGGTTTGCCGCCTTTGCAATTTGGACCGCCTTGCCGCTTGCACCCGCGACAATGGCCCTGACACAACCGGGTCTTTACGCCGCCATCCTAGTCGCTGCGACATTGGTAGGCATTGCTGAGGTCTTTCGCGACAATGCCGCACAAACCATGTTACCCGCGCTGGTCCCGCAAGACAGCCTTGAAAAGGCCAATGGCCGATTGTGGAGCGTTGAACTGGTCGGCAACGCCTTGCTTGGCCCAGCGTTGGGGGCGTTCTTGATTGCTGCGGCTTTGCCTTTGCCTTTTGCAGCAGGGGCGTTGGCCTATGTGATTGCCGTGATCCTTGTTTTGGCCG
>CALKXT010000066.1 GCA_938003685.1 uncultured Sulfitobacter sp.
GCCTCACCCTATTTGTTGGAAGGCAAGTTGGTGTCCCCTGACGCCGCTGTAAAAGCAGGCATCATTGACGAAGTTGCCGATGATCCGATGGCCGCCGCCCATGCATGGGTGTTGAACGCCAAAGACGCTGACCTGCTGAAACCATGGGACGCCAAGGGTTATAAAATGCCTGGCGGCGCACCCTATCACCCTGCGGGCTTCATGACTTTTGTCGGTGCCAGCGCGATGGTGAACGGCAAAACCCAAGGTGTTTATCCCGCCGCCAAGGCTTTGCTGTCAGCGGTCTATGAAGGTGCAATGGTGCCGTTTGATACAGCGCTGAAAATCGAAGCGCGTTGGTTCACCAATGTGCTGATGAACCCATCCTCGGGCGCGATGATCCGGTCGCTGTTCTTGAACAAGGAAGCCTTGGAAAAAGGTGCTGTGCGTCCTGCGGATGTGCCTGACCAGCGCGTCAAAAAGCTGGGCGTTCTTGGTGCAGGCATGATGGGCGCGGGCATCACGTTGGTATCCGTTCAGGCGGGCATCGAAGTCGTGTTGATAGACCAGACCCAAGAAGCAGCCGACAAGGGCAAAGCCTATGCTGCCAGCTATTTTGACAAAGGCATTGCACGTCGTAAAACCACTGAGGAAAAGAAGGAAGCCGCGCTAAACCTCATCACGGCAACCACTGATCTGGACGCGTTGAAAGGCTGTGACCTGATCATCGAAGCGGTGTTTGAGGACATGAAAGTCAAAGCCGAGATGACCAAAAAGGTCGAAGCGGTTATCCCGGATGATTGCATATTTGCCTCCAACACATCGACCTTGCCGATCACCGATCTGGCCAAAGCGTCATCGCGTGATGATCAATTCATCGGCATCCACTTCTTTTCACCTGTCGAAAAGATGCTGTTGGTTGAGATCATCAAAGGCAAAGAAACCGGTGACCGGGCTGTCGCCAAGGCGCTCGATTTTGTGCGCCAAATCCGCAAAACGCCGATTGTGGTCAACGACGCGCGCTTCTTTTATGCCAACCGCTGCATCATTCCTTACATCAACGAAGGTGTGCGGATGGTTCAGGAAGGTGTCGAACCTGCATTGATCGAGAACGCTGCGAAACTGGTCGGTATGCCGCTGGGGCCGCTGCAGTTGATGGATGAAACATCTATTGATCTGGGTGCTAAAATTGCCCGCGCCACCAAGGCGGCGATGGGTGATGAATACCCCAACGACGACATTGATCCGCTGGTATTCTGGATGGAAGGTGAAGGGCGTTTGGGCCGCAAGGCAAAAGCCGGTTTCTATGCCTATGACGAGAAAGGCAAACGCGAATTGTTGTGGACAGGCTTGGGCGACAAATACCCGGTTGCCGAAGATCAACCTGACTTGATCGAAGTGCAGCACCGCTTGCTGTTCTCTCAAACGCTTGAGGCTGTGCGCGCGCTGGAAGAAGGCGTGTTGATGGACATCCGCGAAGGCGACGTCGGTGCGATCCTTGGCTGGGGCTTTGCGCCGTGGTCGGGCGGTCCGCTGTCATGGCTCGACATGATTGGCGCGCCGTATGCGGCAGAGCGTTGTGATCAGTTGACCGAGAAGTTTGGCGAGCGGTTTGCGTGTCCTGAGTTACTGCGCGAGATGGCCGCCAAGGGCCAGAGCTTTTACGGACGGTTTGATCCGGAAAGTAAGGCCGCCTAACAATCACAAAAATCTGCGTGGAACGGCCGGGGGCAAATCCCCCGGCCGTTTTCGTTTCTGACTTTGCCATGTTCATTTTAAGAAGATCAATGACCTGTGCATACGATTGAGAGAACCATGCGACCCCCGCGGGAAAAATAGATGTTTTTGGCCGTTTTTACCCGGTAATGCTTTCATCTCAACGGACCAACAGTTAGCCAACCACAAATGAAATTGATCTACTTACCAGCCTAGCAAATGGTGTTCCATGGATACAACGATGACCAATAATTGGGCGGCACAAATGGCCATCGCACGGCGCTTTGTGCAATCAGGTAACCCAGAGCAAGCACGCGAAGTTATACGCAAGATCCGGGGTGATGCTCCGACTCCGTGGCAGGGTCTGATCTATCTTGCTCAGGCGGAATTGGATTGTGGCGACAGCGAAGTAGCCCGCAGCCTACGCAATCTAGCTGAACAAGAAAAAGCATCTAAAACAGCTTTGACTCAATTCGACATTCACCTTGCTCTGCATGACAACGACACCCCAAGGGCGATCGCCCTTGGTAAAAAGGCCCTCACACAGGAACGAGTGCTGGACCTGCCTACGTTGTTGCAGCTTGGCGAAACGTGCATCACCGACGGATTGGTCACGGACGCCATTTTCTTTGCAAACACGGCCCTAGATCAAGGCACCGACTTGGTCCGCTTACACCGGATAAAATATACTGCCCTCATCATGGCTTCATCCGATGATACATTAGAGGCGGATCTAAGCGCCAGTTTGTTTGCAGAAACCACAAGCGAAAACCACGCGGTCGGCCTCTCGATTTTGCTGATGGATCGTCCAAAAAACTTGGATATTGCACGTCGCTTACTGGCACAAGCGGAACAGATGTGGCCAACCTCTGTACACGTCAAAAATGCCAAGCGGCAACTGAATAGCATCGATCAAAAGCGACCAAGCGACCCTAAAGCCCACCTTGAAATGGTCGTGGAACACCTGCGCTCCGTTGAAGAAAATCTACCTTCTCTTGCTGGTCTCGGAGCTGCGTTCCTAAAACTGCCAACGGCAGATTTTTCCCGTCCACTGATCTCAAAATACAATCCTGCGGGCTTTGCGGTTTCTGAAAATGCAGGCACGGGCGATGTGATGGTTTACTTCAAAGGCATTGGTCCGGATGTGAGTTCAATGGACGCCACGGATGCTCATGCAAGTGCGGCAGGTCTGTCTGCTGTGTATCTTGAGGACTCAAGCAGATTGTTCTTTTGCAATGGGACCCCTGCCCTTGGGCCCGATTTGGAAAGCACCCTATCTGCATTGCAAGAATTGATTGATGGGTTCGGGCCAAGACGCAGTTTGACGATGGTCAGCACCTCTGCTGGAGGCATCGGGGCCTTGCTTTATGGCATGCGTCTAAAAGCGGATCGGGTGCTTTGCTATTCTCCAATTACGTTCGTGAACAGAAAGTTCCTAGATGCACATAATGATAAACGGGCACGCTCAGTGGTTTACCGCTTAGAACAGAATGTATCGCCAGAGCTTCTCAACATGAAAACGCAGCTTGAGGCCAGTAATCATCACCCCAAAATAGATCTGGTTTATGCATCAGGTCACCGCGCCGATCATGCTCAGGCGGAACACATAAAGGGCCAGCCCGCCGTGTCGTTGTATCCCGTTGCTGATTTTGATGAACATCCGACGCTTCAACATGCAATGTTGCACGGTTATTTATTGAACACGCTGCGTGGCAATATGAGTATTGTGCCCGTCTAGCCACGTTTATTGGAATGGGGATGAATCTTAGTTTTAGGGTTCCATATGTGTCACTGACTTCATTTGGGCCAATTCATAAACGGCTGATAGGCAAAATCTTACACAAGCCGATTTATGAATTCAGACTCTTTTTCAAAGAATCGGCGGGAAATCAGAACCAGTAGTGCCTATGTTGATCCTATGTAATCGGCAGGAACCACGGCATGCTCTATCTTGATCTGGCGATGCGCAGCGGCGCGGCGACAATGTTAATCCTTCTGGCGTTCCTCCTTTGGCATGCGCCAATTGGAACAGAAGGCAGATTTTCCATTTTCGCAGTCGCCTGTTCTGAAATTGCGCATCTCATCACAAATAGCCCCCTGTCGCTGAATTTACCCTCGGTATTGCAGCACAATCTCATCATTCTCTCAGCGTTGGCACCCAATGCAATTACATGGCTGCTCGTTACCATTTTTCTGGATCGGCCAAGACGACGTTGGCCTTGGCTTGTGGCGTCATCTTTTGTCTCTGCCACCTATTATGTGCATCTTGTGGCCCCCGAACTTGGGGTGCCTTGTCTGCTGTTCGCCACCTGCCTTTATTTTGCGCTTTTGGTATTGGCGATTTGGACGTCACGCGACGATATGGTCGAATGCCGTTGCCGCGCACGCCCCGGTTTCGCAATCGCGATTTCAGGGTTATCACTTGGCCTGACCGGGGCGGAAGCCATTGGCATACCCGAACCGGGATCTGTGGAGTTGGCGCTCTTACACTCGGGCAGCATGTTTGCGGTCGCGCTGGCATTTGCGATATGGATTTTGCGCCCTGACATGCACCTTTGGCCCGGCCCGGCAGAAAAACCCACAGTCTCGGTCAATGTGACCGACAACAGTCCAGATGTTGCACTCATCAATCAGATCAAAATCAACATGGCAGACAACATCTGGCGTGAAGAAGGCCTGACCATCAGCGCCTTAGCCCTTCGCTTATCAGTGCCAGAGCATCGCTTGCGCCGCGCCATCAACCAAGGGCTGGGGTATCGTAATTTCTCAAACTTCATCAATCACGCCCGCATTGACGCGGCCATGCAGCAACTGGCGAACCCTCGCGCAATGGGAAAAACAATCCTCGAGATCGCGTATGATGTTGGCTTTGCATCACTTGGCCCGTTCAATCGTGCCTTCCGCGCAGAAACCGGGCAAAGCCCAAGTGAGTTTCGCCGCGAGGCACTTGGTGGAACGCCTGCCGATTCCTTTAAATCCGCCCCAATCTTGGTCAACAGTCGCTGATTTCAAAAATCGGCGCGCAGCGGACGTTCGCGCCCCCCATGTCTACCGCATCCATTGAAACCGAAAGAGGATCAAATGATGCGTTCGATACATTTACTGCCTGCCCTCGCCCTTGGTATGGCTCTCGCAGCACCGATTGCAGCGCCGGCTCAAACTGTGACACTGCCGTCCCTTAATTTCCCAGAGACTGGCACGTTCTGCGGGTTGTTTACACTTTGCAGCCCATCAACGGATGCAAACCCTGTCTCTACTTCGCCAATTACTTCTCAGAGCGAATAGAGAATGCACAATAGCGAACCTCGTTAGAGAACGTAAATCCAACCTTAAAAAGGCGCACGGCGGCAACAGGATGTTGTGATCTGTTGGTCCAAGAGTTGTAGATCGATTTAACCACCCAGAGATGCTCAGCGAAGTAGCTGTCAATAATTACAATTTTACTGGCGACGCAGCACAGCAAGTAGACAACTTGCCTAGCGCTAAAGTGTTCTACGATAGGTCGGGGGCAAATGCCTACGGCCTATTTTTCTTCTAAGTAAAAGATCATCCATGAGGCATGATTGCGAGGTGAAGTGTAATCCCTGCAAGGCTTACTATCCTTGCGTGAAATACGGTCATTTTGGCACCTATTTACCAATTATCCCTTTAAGACCAAAGGCCTGCCCGTTACCTTTGTTTGAAATGACGGTGATTTCAACACTCTTTCAAACGGTGCTTCATGGCTACGGCAATATCAGACAATTGGGCAACGAACATGGCCACCGCGCGACGCCTAACCCAGTCAGGCAAGCCAGAACAAGCGCGCGATATAATACACAAGATCAAGGATGCCGCCCCAACAGTATGGCAGGGTTTGATCTATCTCGCCCAAGCAGAACTAGAATGTGGTAACTTTGATGTGGCCTGCCACCTGCGCAAAGAGGCAGAACAAGCCAGCGCGTCACAAACAGCCCTCGCTCAGTTCGACATTCGCCATGCCCTGCGCCTGGGCGATACGGCTGAGGCTGCAAATTTGGGCAAATCGGCTCTGGCACAAAATCTGACTTTGGATTTTCCAACGCTGCTACAACTCGGTGACGATTGTATTGAGCAAGGCTTGGGAAAAGATGCGATGTTCTTTGCCGATCACGCCCTCACACAAGGATGCAATGTGATCCGCGTCTATCGGATTAAATACATTGCACTCATCATGAGCGCGTCCGATGAAAATCTTGAGACGGACCTTGCCACATCAATGTTCTCTGGTACTGAAACCGAGAGCCACACAGTCGCCCTTGTCGTTCTGATCCATTTCCGCCCCGCTGCTCTGGATATTGCTCGGCGTTTGCTCGACAAGGCAAAAAAGAAATGGCCAACTTCCGAACGGCTAAAGAATGTTCGGAACGTGATAAACAGCATTGATCAAGAACGGCCAAGCGACCCCGAAGAGCATCTGAAAATGATCGCAACCGGACTACGCCGCGTCGAAGATAAGCTACCATATTTTACCGGGTTGGGCGCGTCGTTCCTAAGATTAAAAACGGCTGATTTTTCACGCCCGTTGATCTCAAACTACAACCCTGCGGGTTTTGCCCTTTCAGAGAATTCTGGCACCGGGGACGTGATGGTGTTCTTTAAAGGGATCGGCGCGAATGTGAACACATTGGATGCGACGGACGCTTATGCAAGCACCGCTGGCATGTCAGCTGTGTACCTTGAGGATACAAGCAGGTTGTTCTTTTGCAACGGCGCACCTGCCCTAGGACAAGATTTGGAAAGCTCCCTAACCGCCTTGCAAGAATTGATTGATGGCTTTGGACCCCGGCGTAGTTTGACCATGCTCAGCGCCTCTGCCGGAGCCATTGGGGCGCTGCTTTATGGCACGCGGCTTAAGGCGGATCGCATCTTGTGTTTTTCTGCAATCACTCATGTAAACCGAAAATTTCTTGATGCGCAGGGCGACAAGCGCGCGCGTGCCGTGGTTCACCGCGTTGAAAAGCATGTGCCGCCTGAAATGCTCAACGTCAAAACGCAACTTCAGGCCAGTGATCACTGTCCACAAATAGACCTTGTCTTTGGGGCGGGCCATGTCGCTGATCGTGCCCATGCAACACATATTGAAGATCATCCGGGCGTATCGCTCTATCCCATTGCTGGCTTTAACGAGCATCCTACGTTGCAACATGCTATGCTGAATGGATACTTTTTGGATACGTTACGTGGCAAAATGAGCCGCGTGCCTGTGTAAGAACTTTTAATTTTAAAAATACAAAAAGGGGGCCGCCAATGCGACCCCCTTTTAACATGGGGATGTCCGTTTATTTGACCCCCTCCAAGAGGCCAATCATCGTATCAGATCAGCAATGCACAGCCATCTGGCTGTCAACCCAACCACCAGAGGCCAGCATTGCGTCTTCCATCACCAGACATTCCGCCAAGAACGCGGCATCGCGGACGTTCAACACATCATATGCCGCAGGTTGGGCTTCGATGAACTTGTCCAAGGCTGTTGTGTTGGCTGGGCAGTGGATCAACGCGCCACCTTCGGCATAGATCACCTGTTCATCCGCGAAATATACCGCGATCAATTCGATCTGCTGGGCTGGGGCCGCACGATAGATGCCACACACGCCGTCGAGTGACTGGGCCGGGATCACCGCAAACGGGTCGCCGTACATGTCAGAGGCCGCATCGCTTTCTACCAGCACACCTTGATCGGCAAGTAGGGTCAGTTCCTGACGGTTGCCTAAGGCACCCGCTGGCACAATGACGGGCCACATGGCAGGGGCCGTATCGGGTGCATCCATCCACACAGTTGAGCGGCGGATTTCTGTGATCTCTTGCATGCCATTGTCAAAGGTCAGCACCATGTCGCCAACTGCCAGCGCTTCGATGGCGCGCCAGCCAAGGTTTGAAGCAACACGAGTGCCCGCCATCAAACCGTGTGTCAGTGCGGCAAGGCCGCCGTCATAAGCGCCAGTCGCTTCAAGTGAGCGACGTGGCATTGCATTCGTTTTAGTCTTCCATCCAAACATATCATCCATCCCCATGGTGTGGCACCTGGCAGGGCGCTGTTGCAGTTACTGGAACCACTTGGGGTGATTCCCATGACCATGGATGGTCCAGAAAGAGGCGGGATTGGGGCATTGTTGCGCAAACTGGCAGCAATTCTGGCACTTTGCGGCGAATTAGACCGAGGATGGCCGCTAATAGCACCGTTCTTGGTTAACGGATCACCACTCTAGGTAAAGGAATACCCGAATCGCGAGATATCTTCGGCACAACACTCGGCAATGACCTTTTGGGTCTCGACAGTGTAATAGCTTTGATAGTCCGATTGCCTGTCCGATTGGTTCACCAACGGCAGATGCAGCTCAAACCCCAGATGCGCGACTAAGGGCGCTGCATCTTTGGCAAAATGTTCCAATCGGATATAGGCACTGCATCTTTCCACACCATTCACATCCCGCATATAGCGCGACGCGGGCCAGCCTTGCAGTGCCCCTTGGGTGCTTTTATCCCTCAAGAACCCATCAAACGACACTGCCTTGGCCAAATGCACTGCAGGATGGTCAAACCCTTGCCCTCGCAGCCAATGATAATAGCTAACGGCGCGGTCCCACGGATTGCGCACCATGGTAAAGCAGAACATCCCGGCCAATTCATCGGGCGTCACCAAGCCATCAACGTCAGCCAGCGTCGAATGTTTCCAAAGCCGTCCCTGCGTCTTTACATCCTTAACCCGCCGCCGCCGTTTCAGCGCCTTGGGCGTATCCCCCAACATAATGTCGTCTTTCATGGCGCGCACCTCAAGCGCAAGCGCCATTGATGTGCCCCCGGTTTTTGGGATGTGGGCAAATACGAAACTGCGGCCTCGGCTGATGATCATAGCACTGCTTTCATTCCGGCACGTTGGGGCCGCGCAAATGAACTGGAGTGTTCGAACGTAACGCAATGATGATACCTGCGGCGGCAATCAATGCCATTCCCGCCAGTCCAAAGGCAGGCACCGTTTCATTCCACAGCGCCCATGCCCAAAAGCTGGCAAAGACCAACAAGGAATATTCAAACACCGCCACATGGCTTGCCTCGCCCAATTGATACCCCCGAAAGACCAAGCCGATGCCGAGCAGTGAGCCAAGCGCCTGAACTGCGATCCAAAATAACATTGACGCATCAAGTGGTCCCCATGAGCGCATGACAAACCCTGCGTGACCTGTCGCACCACTGTCTGGCATCACCAACACACCAATGGCACCAAAGAAGCCCAGCATTGCAAAGAAACCAGCGGTCAGGGTCAACGTCCCCTCGCCCTCACACCATGCACGTGTTGCCACTGCCCCAACCGCATAGAGCAAGCCTGCAACAATAGGCAGGAACGACACAAGGTTCAACGCTGCTGGATCGGGGCGGATCACCATCAACGCCCCAATAAAGCCCAGTCCGACGGCAGCCCACCTAAATACACCCACTGTCTTGCCCTGAAACAGAATTGAAATCAGCACAACAAATAGTGGCGATGTAAACAACCCTGCCACAACCACTCCGATGGGCAACACCGACAGGCAGCCAAAATAAATCAACATCGCGCCCGCTTGAAACAAGCTGCGCCCTATGACGGCAATCGGACGCTTGGCACGTAACGTACCAAACCCCATTGCCACAATCAGACCCAACACCCCAAACGCCATAATACTGCGCAGCATATGGAACTGCCACAACGACCCCCGTTCAGAAATGTAGGGCACAAAATTATCAGTCAGGCCCAATGTCGCCATACCGCCCAACACGCAAAGCGCAGCCATGCCGGGCCTTACATCACCTGTAGTATTTGCCGTTGTCGTCACATCTTGGCCTTTACGTGTTTTCACCCCTTCCAAAGTCACGTCTGCGCCGTAATACTCAACCCCTAAAGTGACACGACTGCCAAAGGGGAAGATAATGGGTTGGATGCAAGACGAGAGCGGCTTGGACAAATGCGCTGCTAATTTTGTGCCTCTGACGCCGCTGTCACATTTGGTACGCGCAGCACATGTTTTTGCAGATCATACAGCCGTCATTTATGGCGACCACCGCGTGACTTATGCCCAGTATCATGAACGCTGCACGCGCCTTGCCTCAGCATTGGCAGATATGGGCATTACATCAGGTGATGTGGTCGCAACCTTGGTTCCAAATACCCCGGCCCAAGCCGAAGCGCATTTTGGCGTGCCAGCATGTGGAGCAGTGTTGAACACAATCAACACCCGGCTTGATGTAAACACTGTTGCCTATATCTTTGATCATGGCGGGGCCAAAGCCCTATTGGTCGATACACAATTCATGCAGCTGGCCGAAGCAGCCTGTACCGCCATGCAAGGACCGCCCCCCAAGATCATCGAAGTGCCGGATACACCCGCAGGGTACGCCGCCACTGGGCGACATCCCGTTTATGAGGATATTCTGGCGGCGGCCAATCCGGGATTTGACTGGCACATGCCCCAAGACGAATGGGAAAGCCTTGCGCTTAACTACACGTCTGGCACGACGGGACGGCCTAAGGGCGTAGTGTATCATCATCGCGGGGCTTACCTCATGACGATGGGCACCGTTGTATCGTGGCGGATGGTGTTGCACCCCGTGTTTATGCAGATCGTACCGCTGTTTCACTGCAATGGTTGGAACCATACCTGGATGATGCCGCTGATCGGTGGCACGCTGGTCTGTTGTCGAGATGTCACCGCCCCAGCAATTTACGACGCGATTGCTGATGAAAAGGTCTCGCATTTTGGCGGTGCGCCGATTGTCTTGAACATGCTGGTAAACGCGCCCGAGGATCAGCGCCGTGCCTTTGATCATACAGTCGAAGTCTTTACCGCAGGTGCGCCGCCTGCCCCGGCAACTTTGGGCAAAATCGAACAATTGGGCTTTAACGTGACCCAAGTGTACGGCCTGACCGAGACCTATGGCCACGTCACCGAATGCCTATGGCGCGCTGCGGATTGGGACACGCTTGATGCGTCGGCCCGCGCAGCGATCAAAGCGCGCCAAGGCGTCGCGATGCCAATGATGGACCATATCACCGTGACCGATAGCACCATGGTACAGGTGCAAAAGGACGGCACGGTTCAGGGTGAGATCATGATCCGGGGCAATTCGGTAATGAAAGGGTATCTCAAGAACCCCGATGCAACGGCTGAGGCCTTTGCGGGTGGCTATTTCCATTCCGGTGATTTGGCTGTGCAGCACGCTGACGGCTATATCCAAATCGCAGACCGAGCTAAGGACATCATTATTTCGGGTGGCGAAAACATTTCTTCAGTTGAAATCGAAGGCGTGCTGATGGGTCATCCAGACGTGAACCTTGCCGCTGTCGTTGCAAAACCTGATGACAAATGGGGCGAAGTGCCTTGTGCCTTTGTCGAATTGAAACCCGGAACCTCGGGTGATGAAGCCGCCCTTATCGCGTTCACACGTGAAACACTGGCCGGCTTCAAAGCCCCCAAACGGATCGTGTTCCAAGAACTACCCAAAACGTCGACAGGGAAAATCCAGAAATTTGAACTACGTAAACTTGCTTCTGATCTGAGATGATACGCAATCAAGGTGATGGCGTGACCCGCCATTGCCCCACGCGCATGCTATGTTAAACTGCAATAAAAATAACAAGGCACAGCAGTAACTACATGACCGCCCTTCAAAAATATGCACGCATCGAGGCGACAGGCCTGTGGCGTGCCACACCTGATGCTCAACGGCGCGAGGTCATCGTTTCAATCGGTGATGCAACGCTGGTGATTACTGACCTCAAGGATCAAGCCTTGGCACATTGGTCGCTTGCAGCCGTTGAACGCGCCAATCTGGACGAGCGGCCTGCACTCTATCATCCCGATGGTGACCCCGGTGAAACCCTTGAACTGCCCGAAACCGAAGGCGAGATGATCGAGGCCATTGAAACACTGCGCCGTGCCATCAATCGGCAGCGCCCGAAACCCGGCAGATTGCGTTGGATAGGTGTTTTAGCATCAGTTCTTGTTGTGGCAGCGTTTGGCCTTTTCTGGCTGCCCGGAGCGATGCAAGATCATACATTAACTGTCGTGCCAAAAGTGAAACGTGCATCAATTGGTGCTGCATTGCTCAAACGCATTGAACGGGTGTCCGGCCCAACCTGCGCCGATGCAAATGGTAGGGCCGCCTTAGCGCGCCTTGGGACTCGTCTAAAAACGGGTAAATTGGCGGTCCTTCCTCAAATGCCGCAACCCGCACTACACCTGCCCGGCGGTATGATCATTCTCAGCCGCAGCGTGATTGAAGATTTTGAAGAACCTGATGTTGCCGCAGGATATATCCTGACTGAAATTGTACACCGCAGTGTCAAAGACCCGTTACGCGATCTCTTGCAGGTCGTCGGTGCCCGCGAGAATTTCCGTCTGTTAACCACAGGCGATGTTAGTGATGCAGCCCTAGATACCTACGCCGAACACTTGCTGACCCGCCCAGAGGCACAGCCCCCACTGGACAAGCAACAAGCCCTTTTTGACGCCGCTGAATTGCGTAGCACCCCATATGCCTATGCAGTCGATATTACAGGCGAGTCTGTTTTGGATCTGATCGAAGGGGATCCAATGAACGGACGACTGACCGCGCCTTTACTGTCTGATGCTGATTGGCTGCGATTGCAAAACATCTGCGGCGGCTAGGGCATTCACCCACAAAGTCCACAAACAAAAAAGGCCAGTAGGATGTATTCCTGCTGGCCTTTTTAATTTTTCCAAATTCTGGGTCTTAGACCGCTGGATCAGTTGCGCGCGAATGCATCCGCATATCCTGCGCCGCGCAAACGCTTCATCGCCTTCTGCATCGCCCCAGAACCGTTAAACGGCCCTGCCTGAACGGTCATATACGTCTTGCCACCTTTGCGGTGTTTGCCGATACGCGCTGGCATGCCCATGCGCGCGATCTTTTGCGCGGCTTGTTGAGCATTCGCAACATCGCCAAATGTACCAACCTGGAGGTAGCGTTTGCCTGTTGTAGCGCGCGCTGTCGGTACTTTGGATGCAGCAGCAGCTGTTGGTGTAACCGCTTTCGGGGCTGAGCGTGTCGAATAGACAGGCTTGCGCACGCGTGAATTGCGCACCACGCGCTTGGCTGTTTGCCCATCACGCTGGACAATTGTGACCTTGCCCAATTCTTGGCGCTGCGTCACCACGTCGATGTAGGGATAGACCAATGGAACAGAAGCGGTCACATCACGTCCGGTTTTTGTATCAATCAAACGGCGCGGCACAGTTTGTGTCCACACCAGCAACATCTGCTGGCGTCCACCCAAAGTCTGTTCCGCGCGGTATGGGTTCAACCGATCATCATTCCAGACCTTTTTATACCCCTTTGGCACGGCAACATTACGGGTGTTGATCCGATTGTGCGCAACATGCTTTGGTACGATACGTGTGTTCTGACTAACTTGGGGTGCAACAGCGGCCGTGTGATACTGGCCACCTGTGCTACCGACGCGGGTGCCAACAATTGGAGCGGCCTGTGGACCACACCGCACGGCAGATTTCCCATTCCCGCGCAAATACTGCTGCGAGATCGCGGATGCACCGGGGCATGCCGTATGAGCCTGACGCACAGTTGTGCGTACCTGCGGCGCGGCTGCGACAACGACCGGTTTAGGTGCAACCTTTTTCACCGGCTTTGGCGCGGTCTGGCGCACAACGACGGGCGCTTTGCGGGGCTTTTGAATACGACGCGGCACAGGTTTTGCAGCACGCGGTGCCGCAGGCTTGGCAGTATCGTTCAGTGTAATTTGAACAGGTGCTTTGGCGGCTGGTGCAGGTTTCGCTGCTACACCTTGACCTACCGCTGTCGGCTTGAAACCACAGACTGTTTTGCGCGAACGCGTGACGCGCGGTATCCAAGAAACATTGCCATCAATACCAGCGCGGATAAAAACACACCCAGTACTATCCACATATTGCTTACCTTTGTAAGACGAAGGCGGAAATTCACTTGGCTGTTGTTCTTTTATTTGCGCATGCAAAGCACCCGCAGATATTGAACTCGCCAACGCAGCAATCGCTAAAAGTCGTATCATCTTCATCTCGTGCCCCCACACAATATGTTACCTAAGATGCCTGACCCCAGCCCCCGAGTCTAGCGCGGGCGCAACAAACCAAGCAATTTCAGGGTATTATTTCGTCCCGAACATGCGATCCCCAGCATCACCAAGACCCGGAATGATATATCCGACCTCATTTAACGCTTCGTCAACGGCAGCGGTCACAATTGGCACATCTGGATGCGCCTCTTTCATCTTGGCGATTCCCTCGGGCGAGGCAAGTAAACACAAGAAGCGAATGTTGGTGGCCCCAGCGCCTTTGAGCAAATCAATCGCAGCAATGGATGAATTGCCTGTGGCCAACATCGGATCTACCGCAATTACCAAACGATCCTCTAATCCTTCAGGTACTTTGAAGTAATATTGCACAGGTTTGAGTGTCTCTTCGTCGCGGTACAGCCCAACAAATCCAACCCGCGCTGACGGGATCAATTCCAGCACACCATCCAGCAATCCATTGCCTGCGCGCAAAATTGAAATCAATGCCAGCTTTTTACCATCTAACGTAGGGGCGTCCATCTCGCACATCGGCGTTTCGATCTGCTTGGTCGTCATTGGAAGGCCGCGCGTGACCTCATAGGCCAACAACTGGCTGATCTCGCGCAAAAGCTGACGGAACACAGCCGTTGGTGTGCCTTTGTCGCGCATGATCGTTAGCTTGTGTTGGACCAGTGGATGATCCACCACTGTCAAATGTGTATCGTTATCAACCATGTCTTTTCCCCTTTTTTCATTCCTGTGGCTTAGCTTGGTACTGCCACGCCCAAATGGCGCGCAACGATACCCGCCACTTCTATAAATCCAATGTTTCCGAGTTCGCCTGGTCCTATTCCTGCGACCAACACCGGTACACGTTCGCGGGTGTGATCAGTGCCGCCCCATGTTGGATCGTTACCGTGGTCCGCAGTCAAAACCATCATGTCATCCGGACGTAACATTCCCATGACCTGACCAATTGCAGCGTCAAACCATTCTAGGGCACGCGCATAGCCAGATATATCACGGCGATGACCATAAAGGCTGTCAAATTCGACAAAGTTCGCAAACGTCAAACTTCCGTCTGGCGCATCACGCATCAAATCCGACAAATGGCCCATCAATTCAGCATCAGTGCCTTTGCGCACCTCATCAATGCCTTGCATCGAAAAGATATCGCCAATTTTACCAACCGCATAAACACGATGTCCCGCGTCCTGCACCCAATTGGTCAACACTGGTTGCGGCAAAGGGATCGCATAATCGCGACGATTGCCCGTGCGCTTAAAACCAATCTCAACATCACCAATAAAGGGGCGCGCAATGACGCGACCGATTTTCATGTCATGCAACCGTGGCGCAATGGTTTGGCAAAGGGTTAACAAACGGTCCAAGCCAAAATGTTCCTCATGCGCCGCGATCTGAAACACTGAATCCGCAGAGGTGTAGCAGATGGGCCAGCCATTTTCACAATGCACTGCGCCCAAGCCTTCAATGATCGCAGTGCCCGGCGCATGACAATTGCCCAAGATACCGTCGGTGCCTGCGACATCCGCCACATATTGCGCCAGATCAGGTGGAAATGAGTTTTCCCTGTCTTTGAAATAATGCCACTCCCATGGCACCGGCAGGCCCGCCAATTCCCAGTGACCAGAAGGCGTATCTTTGCCCCGGGACACTTCGGTTGCAACGCCCCACGTGCCCTGAACGGATGTATTCAAATCTGATATCGAGACGCCACTCGCGAGGTTCAGCGAATCTCCGAGCCCAAGTGCAGACAAATGCGGCAATCGCAACGGACCGCTGCGCCCTTCTTCGGCCTGACCTGCGGCACAGGCCAGTGCGATATGGCCCAATGTGTTGGACCCAGTGTCTGGCATATCACCATTGAAAAAAGTGTTTGCGTCCGGCGCGCCACCGATGCCAACGGAATCCATTACCACAAGAAAGGCGCGTGGCATCAGCCCACCCTTTCAATAATCAATTCTGGTATTTTTGGTTTGCTCGTCCCAAGCGTTATCGCCGTTTTCACCGCCTGCGCTGCGCGATCCGCCTCATCCGAACGGGTGGCATGAACCACCGCGAGCGTCTGTCCACGGCTGACCTTGGCACCAAGACGCGCCACATCCGACAGGCCTACCGCCGGATTGATACGATCACCTTCAACATTACGTCCACCCCCAAGGGCAACCACAGCCAGCCCCAAGGCTTCGCCGTCAATCGTGGTGACATAGCCATCTGTCGGTGCCGTCACTTCGCGAATGACCGTTGCCTCAGGTAAGAAGCGTCGCCAGTTTTCAACAAACGAAACCGGTCCGCCCATCGCGCCCAGCATCGCGCCAAAACGCTCTGCTGCGGCGCCTTTGTGAATGGCCCTGACAATGGCATCTGCCCCTGCTTGGACGTCTTCGGCCAGACCGCCGTTTGCCAGCAAAACACCGCCCAGCGCCGCAGCCACGTCTACAATCGGGCCACGCCCTGATCCGGTTAAAACGCGCATGACCTCGGCCACTTCCAGCGCGTTACCAAGGCTCGGCACCAAAGGTTGGCTCATGTCGCTGATCACTGCCGTGGTCCGGCATTTCGCGGCATTGGCGGTCTTGGTTAACGCCTCGGCCAAAGCTTGTGCTTCTTTGAGGTCTTTCATGAATGCGCCGCTGCCGACTTTGACATCAAGCACCAATCCATTCAGCCCCGCCGCCAGTTTTTTCGACAAGATCGACGCCGTAATCAAATCGAGCGAATCCACGGTAGATGACACATCACGCACCGCATATAGGCGCCTATCAGCTGGAGCGATGTCCGCATTTGCACTGACAATTGCGCAGCCCACCTGCCCCACCACATCGCGAAACCGTGCTTCGTCCAGATCGGTGTTCACGCCGGGGATCGATTCAAGTTTGTCGAGCGTCCCGCCTGTATGACCCAAACCGCGTCCCGAAATCATCGGCACATAGGCCCCGCAGGCCGCCAATGCAGGCGCAAGGACCAACGACACACTGTCACCGACACCACCTGTGGAGTGCTTATCCAACACAGGACCATCTAAACCCCAACTAAGCACGCGGCCCGAATCCCGCATGGCCAGCGTCAGCGCAACACGGCCAATATCGCTAAGACCATTCAGGCAAACACCCATGGCAAAAGCACCCGCTTGTGCATCGCTGATTGTGCCATCAGCCAGTGCTTGCGCCATCCACGCCAGTTCATCCCTATTGGG
>CALKXT010000067.1 GCA_938003685.1 uncultured Sulfitobacter sp.
CCCCACCATTGCGGCGCACGCCCTCAATCATTGAGGCGTGATTCAGCGCGTCGGAATAAATGATCAACCCGGGAAATAGTTTAGGTAGTGTAGACAAGGTCGCATCATTGGCGATGTAGGCAGAGGTAAACAGCAGCGCCGACTCTTTGCCATGCAGATCAGCCAATTCGGCCTCAAGCCGTTTATGATAGACGGTTGTTCCGGAAATGTTGCGTGTGCCGCCAGAACCAGCACCCGTTGCAACCAATGCTTCTTGCATCGCTTCTAGGACAACTGGATTTTGCCCCATGCCAAGGTAGTCGTTGCCACACCACACTGTAATGTCTTGTTCGGTGCCATCAGGACGTGTCCAAACCGCATGGGGAAACTGACCATTTCGGCGTTCAATATCGATAAATGTCCGGTAACGGCCTTCATCATGTAGGCGCGCAATCGCCTGATCCAATTGATTTGTATAGTCCATTGCGCCTCTCCATTTGGCAGTCATGAAAACGGAAAAGGCACCCGTATTCACATTCTATTCTTAGAATAGTTATAACAATTAAGTGCCCGCGTTCAACTCTTTATACTGGCACGTGATGTCGCAGCCTTGATCTGGATCAACAAATCACAACGCCCCTATCCGATTGATGTGGCTTTGGTGTTGCGTACATTACGCGGTTGGGCCAAGTCAGGGGTATGAACGCACTTTCTTCACGTACAGAATTCATCGTCCTCATTGCCTTTATGATCTCGCTTGTGGCGATGACCACTGACGTGATGCTTTCAGGTTTATCCATGATCGCCAGTGACTTGGGGCAAAGTGATCCAAACGCTGGGCATCTGGTGATTTCAGTGCTGTTTGGTGGATTTGCTGTGGGGCAATTGATCGTCGGGCCTCTGTCAGATTGTTATGGCCGCCGTCCAGTGATCCACGCCAGCTATGCGTTGTTCTTAGTGGGGTGCATGCTGTCACTCTTTGCCACCAGCTTTGAGATGCTGTTGCTGGGCCGTGTGTTGCAGGGTCTGGGCATGTCTGGTCCCCGTATCATCGCCGTCGCAATTGTGCGCGACGGATTCGAAGGGCGTGCGATGGCCCGCATCATGTCTTTTGTGATGGCGGTTTTCATCATTGTGCCCGCAGTTGCACCGGCCATTGGTCAACTGGTTATTGCCCTCGCAGGATGGCGCGCAATTTTTGCGCTGCTACTGTTGATTGCCGCAATCAGTTGGACATGGTTTGGCCTGCGCCAACCCGAAACGCTGGACCCTGCTGATCGACGGGTGTTTTCCTTCAAAGGCGTATTTCAGGGCATAATCATAATCTGCAAAACCCGAGCGGCATTGGGGTACACCCTGTGCGTGGGGCTCATTTTTGGTCCGTTTTTGGCCTACCTCAGTCTTGCCCAGCAGATTTTCCAAGGCAGCTATGACAAAGGCGCTGGGTTTGCCTTGTGGTTTGCGATTGCCGCGCTTTCAATTGGTGCGGCGTCGATCCTGAACTCTGCGTTGGTTGAACGGTTGGGCATGCGGTTCTTATCCAACCTTGCATTGATCGGCATTGTCGTGGCCGCAGGCGCCTTCATGATCGTCGTCATCGCATGGGATGGCCTGCCCCCTTTCACACTGTTCATGACATGGATCATCATCACCTTCTTTGGCATGGGTCTGTTGTTTGGCAACCTCAACGCTTTGGCAATGGAACCTCTGGGCAAAATGGCCGGGCTTGGGGCGGCTGTCGTCGGTGCGCTTTCTACATTGGTCTCCATCCCGATCGGCGTGATGATCAGTGACAGTTTTACAGGCGGCGTTGGCGCATTGGTCACTGGATTTGGCATTGTTGCGATACTCGCCCTGCTGATCGGCAAATGGGCAAGTGTGCCCACTGGACATGGCCCCGCGGACTGATACGGTCGGGATCAAATAGCTTTATTTGATCAAAGGAACCGCCCGCCAATGTCAGTCAATACTCCTTCACTTGATGATGTCCTTGCCCGGATCGATACCGATCTGCCTGACGCCACCGATCGTTTGCTCGACCTGCTGCGTATTCCGTCCATCTCAACCGATCCTGCATTCAAGGGGGATTGCGACCGCGCCGCCGATTGGTTGGTGGATGATCTGAACGCCATTGGTATTCCCGCCACCAAGCGCCCAACACCGGGCCACCCAATGGTCGTGGGTCACGTGGGCGACACAGGTCCGCATCTGCTTTTCTACGGCCACTATGACGTGCAACCCGTTGATCCGCTTGACCTATGGGACCGCGACCCGTTTGATCCCGAAATCCAAGACACCCCCAAAGGCGCGGTCATTCGGGGCCGGGGTGCGGCGGATGACAAAGGCCAGTTGATGACCTTTATCGAGGCGTTGCGCGCATGGAAGGCCGTCAAAGGGGACTGGCCCTGCCGCATCACGTTTTTCCTGGAAGGCGAAGAAGAAAGCGGCTCCCCCTCACTTATTCCTTTCATGAAAGAAAACGCAGAAGAGTTGAAAACCGACATCGCGCTGATCTGCGATACGGGCATGTTCCAAAGCAAAACACCGTCTATCGTGACCATGCTGCGTGGGCTGTTGGGTGAGGAAATCACCGTCACTGCACCGTCAATTGACCTACATTCAGGCATGTACGGCGGCATCGCGATGAACCCGATCCGCGTGTTGTCCAGCATCGTCGCCTCACTGCATGACGAAACGGGCCGCATCACTGTGCCCGGGTTCTATGACGGCGTGCCAGAACTCTCTGATGAATTGGAAGCGCAGTGGCAGGGACTTGCCTTTGATCACGCGACTTTCCTAGGCGATGTGGGCCTGTCTGAACCCGCAGGCGAACAAGGCCGCACCCCGCTTGAGATGATCTGGTCGCGCCCCACCTGCGAGGTCAACGGTATCTGGGGCGGCTATACTGGGGACGGTTTCAAAACCGTGCTGCCGTCGCAAGCCCATGCCAAGATCAGCTTTCGCCTTGTCGGCACCCAAGACCCCTTTGTGATCCGCGAGAACTTCCGTGCGATGGTTGAGGCCGCCCTGCCCGCTGATTGCAGTGTCGAATTTTCGAGCCACGGCGCTGGCCCGGCGTCCGGCGCGGACACCAGCGGCGCGATGTTTGAAGCAGCACGCCAAGCGCTGTCCACCGAATGGAACATTCCAGCGGCCTATATCGGCTGTGGTGGGTCGATCCCAATTGCGGGGTATTTCCAGAAAATCTTGGGCACAGAACCGATGCTCATCGGCTTTGGCAAAGACGACGATGCGATCCATTCCCCGAACGAGAAATACGATATGGAGTCTTTCCACAAAGGCATCCGCAGCTGGGCACGGATATTGGATGCGTTGACGTGAACCAACTTGTCGGGCGCAGCCGCCTTGCATTGGTATGTTTCATTTCTGGCTTTGCAATGGGCCTTGCGACCCTTGGCGCGGCACAGGTTTTTGCAACGGTGAACACAAACGGTACTTTGAAAGGCTATATCGTTCAAAAAAACGGCAAAGAAGTCTGCCGTGACCCCGCCGTCTGGAACCAGTTTCGTGGATCTGAGAGCTATATCATTTGCGACTGATATGACGTTGTAGATGCAGTATGGGCGCGTCTAATAATATGCAACGCCCATACAAACTGAAATGGTGACCCACATGAGTGCAATTTCTGGCTTCACGTTTGACACCGCAGATGTGAACGGCCAGCAGATTGCCTTTGCCTGCGGTGGCGCGGGCCCGCCCGTTTTGTTGCTCCATGGCTTTCCACAAACCCATGTGATGTGGCATGCTGTCGCTCCGCTATTGGCGGCACATTTCACCGTGATTGCACCGGACCTGCGCGGATACGGGGCCAGCAGCAAACCACATGGCACTGAAAACTATACCTTTCGAGAAATGGCAAAAGATCAAACCGCCCTGATGAAACACCTTGGGTTTGAGACTTTTGACCTTGTGGGCCATGACCGTGGCGCGCGCGTTGCGCACCGCCTCGCCCTTGACGCGCCAGAGGCGGTGCAAACCCTTTGTCTCATGGATATCGTGCCAACCCATCTGTTGCTCAACGACCTGACCCGTCGCGTGGCGCAGGCCTATTACCACTGGTTTTTTCTGGCGCAACCGGCACCTTTTCCCGAAACCATGATCGCACATGATCCAGATGCTTATTACCAATCCTGCTTACTTGGCTGGGGTGCCGCACAGCTTTGTGATTTTGCCCCTGCCGCACTCGCTGCTTACCAAACAGCATGGCGTGATCCCGACACGATCCGGGGCATGTGCGAGGATTATCGTGCGGCACTGGCGTATGATTTCGACCACGACACCGTCGACCTACATCGCCGCATTACCTGCCCTGCATTGGTGATGTGGGGTGCGGATGGGGCCATGGGGCAAGTGTATGATGTGCCGGGAACATGGGCAGATCGGTTGACCGATATCACACCAGTGCCTGTGACAGGTGGACATTTTTTTGTCGATCAACACCCAGATGAAACGGCGACATCTCTACTAAGTTTTCTAAGAACATACAACTTTGAGGGATAAGTGGCGCGGTTGACGGGACTCGAACCCGCGACCCTCGGCGTGACAGGCCGATACTCTAACCAACTGAGCTACAACCGCGCAATGAGGGCGGAATAGGACAACAGGCCAAAGGCGTCAATAGGATTTGTCAGTTGAACCAGCACGATCTCGTATCAATGTGCAAACAAGGTCTAGCCCCGTCATGACTGAATTCTGAAATCTCACTTTTTCGCGGTGTTTAATGCTAAGATTTAGCACCGGAGCTAGCTATGGTTATCCAAAAGTGAAGGAAAACAACATGTTTGCACGTATAACTTATTATCACGTCAACCAGATTCAATCGACCAAGCCAAAACGCTAACCGACGCATTAAGACCTAAAGTCATGGCCTTACCGGGCATACATTCGTTTACCAACATGACGGGTGACGACCACAGTGGGCCATGAAGTGTTTGCGCATTGGACAGCCTAAAGCAGTGTTCACAAACAAAAAAGGCCCGCAAAAGCGGACCTTTTTCAAGCAGTGATGGCGCGGTTGACGGGACTCGAACCCGCGACCCTCGGCGTGACAGGCCGATACTCTAACCAACTGAGCTACAACCGCCCACTGCACGTTCAAACAAGTCTGAGCGTTGGGGTGTATTAGGGTGCCAACGGGGCGGCGTCAAGCGTCATGAAAGGATCATTGTCGTTTTTTTATCCAAGGCTTTGAAGGCAAAAAAAATAGCCTCATTTTACGGCCCTACCCCTTGGGTGCCGGTGTGAATTCTGCGTCATCCCCCGGGGGCAATTTAAAGCGGCCATGCGCCCAATCCCCTGCGCGCCATGCCTCTTTCGCCGCATCAATGCGATCCTTTGATGAGGCAACGAAATTCCACCAGATGTGGCGTGGGCCATCCATTGTGGCCCCGCCCAACAACATAATCCGCGCGCCTTGCTCTCCGGCCTTGGCACTTATCTGATCCCCAGGGCGAAACACCAACATTTGCCCGGCAGCAAAGCTTTGCCCCGACACGCTGACCTCACCACTGATCACATACAAACCGCGGTCCTCGTGATTATCCGGCATTGGGATGCTCGCACCCGCCTCAAGCAGTGCGTCAGCGTAAAAAGTTTCTGAAAACACTTTGACCGGGGCCGTTTCGCCATAAGCCGACCCTAAGATCAAACGCAGATGTTTGCCCTCACCCTCTAGCATCGGCAGGCTGGCTTTGGGCGCATGTTCAAATATCGCACCACTATCTTCGTGTTTTTGCGGCAAAGCGACCCAAGTCTGAATACCAAACAACGCATGCGGTTGCTTGATCAGATCGCCATCTGTGCGCTCAGAATGGGTGATGCCATGGCCCGCAACCATCCAATTCACAGCCCCCGGTTCGATCCACTGATCGGTGCCAAGGCTGTCACGGTGGTGAATTTTACCTTTGTACAGATAGGTAACGGTGGCGAGGCCAATATGTGGATGGGGGCGGACATCAATACCTTTCCCAGTCAGAAATTCGGCTGGCCCCATCTGATCAAAGAAGATAAACGGCCCAACCATCTGACGTTTTGGCGCGGGCAAAGCACGGCGTACTTCGAATCCGCCAAGATCGCGGGCGCGCGGCACAATAACAGTTTCGATGGCGTCAATGGCTTCCCCCATTGGGCAATCGGGATCAAGGGCGGGATTCCAGCTCATGTATTCGCACTCCTGTCTGTTTACAGGGACAGGATATCACGGGTCGGGAAACTCACAAAGCGAAGCACCTGTGCATGAATGCGCAGTTGGACAATTGCCATGCAGGCGTCATGTGGTGACAGCGGAGACTATGAATTTTGCGGTAAATGGTGGGTCGTGAGAGGCTCGAACTCCCGACATCTTCGGTGTAAACGAAGCGCTCTACCAACTGAGCTAACGACCCGCTGAGGCTCTATTAGCCCAAGACGGCGACGGGCTTCAAGCCCCTATATCAATCTATTTTGCTGACCACCCTCAAGATGGAAAACCACGCCCTGCCCGCCCGGCAAATCGCGCAGATTTTCGGTTGGCAAATTCAACACGATCAAGCGCAACATGCGCGATGTGATACCATGGGTGACCAGTACAGCAGGTCGATCCAAACTGTTCAGGAATGCGGTACATCGCGCGCGTAAGGCGGCAAAACCCTCACCGTGTGGTGCAAATTCGTACAAATCAAAGGTATCTTTGGCTTTTGGCGTTAATTTCATTACGTCTTCGCGGCGGACCCCAGCCCATTCCCCAACGCCAATTTCGCGCAGGCGTGTGTCTGTCTCAACGCTATCAACCAACCCTTCCAACGCGATGGACGCCGTGTGAAATGCCCTGCCCTGAGGGCTGGTCAGGGCGACGAAATTCGTCAAATCACAGGCCTTCAGTATCTCATACTGCTGCTTTGCTTGGCCTTTTCCCGTCAAGGTTAAGGCAGAATCAAAATGACCTTGCAGCCGATTCTCTGCATTCCATTCGGTTTCACCATGACGCAAAATATAAAGAGGGGGAAAAGGGCTCACCTTTCGACCCCAATTACAGTTTCGCAACCATCTTCCAACACATAGACGCACCCCTGATCGTTCGATAATTGTCCGGCATTTTGCATGTCTAATCCGCGTACAATCCCACGCAGTACCTGCCCAAGCAGCCCATGCGCCACAATCACAGTTGGTCCTGCTAGGTCATCTAAAAAATCAGATATCCGCGCCTGAAACGCCACTAACCCCTCACCCGCCTCAGCGGCCTCGTAAATCTCAAGGGGTGATGGGTTTTTTGACGCCCAATCCGGATGCGCTGCCATAATGTCGCCGCGCAACATCCCCTGCCATTTGCCCGCATCAATTTCCATCAAACGCGGGTCGGTATTATATGTACCCCCTCCAAGTGCGATATCTGCTGTCTGGCGTGCGCGGCCTAGGGGCGAGACAAAGACATCCGGATTTTGAGCCAAAATCGTCGGCATAATCAACGCCTGCTGCTCTGCTTCTGCGAGACCTTGTTGTGTCAGCGGCGAATCCAATTGTCCTTGCAAGCGGTATACTTTGTTCCATTCCGTTTGACCGTGCCGCAGGAACCATATTTTGGGATAAGAATTGGGCATAGGAAAACGGTCCGTCTGGTTTATCTTGAGAGGGTTTTGGCTGGTTATCCCTGACGAGACCCGCCCGTTCAAGACACGCTTACCTTCTCAAACGACTAATCGTAAGCTCATCGCAACAAACCATTGTGGGACTGCGGGTTTATCGCAGTTAAAAACCAAAAAGCTAACTTCATAAGGTTTTTTTTTAAATCAAGAAACAAAATTGCCGGTCACTCACTGCGAGAGCCCCAAAGACTTACGTCCAGAAAAAAGCAGGACAGAACCATTGTCCTGCCCATCACCAAAATTCAGACCAGTATCAAATTGCGTCGTCGGTCTTTTGCGGTGGCGTCGTTTGGCGCACTTTTACAACCAGCACGCGGCCATTTGGCAGTTTCTTCTCTTTGCGTACTTTCACGCGGCCCATCGGTGGCAAGATTAATTCGCGGTTGTCGGCAAGCGCCTCACCCAAAACGTCCAACATGACGTCAACGATAGGTTTCGCATCTTTTTTCTTCATACCTGAGCGCGCGACAACCGTATCGATCAGTTCTTTTTTGCGCATAACGGGGCCAAGGATCACAGATTGCTGCCCTTCAACCACCGTAGGCGTAGCGGTCTTGGCTGCGATTGGCGTATTACCATCCACTGCTGAAAGGGGTGCTGTTGTGGCCGTTGCAGACACCGATGACTTCTTTGCAGATGTGCTTGCTTCGCTCGACTTTGAGGTCGTGCTGGCGCTTTTTGTCGTTGCTGTTTTGGTTGGTTTTTTAGTTGTCGTACTCATGATGGCCTCACCGCGCTAATTGTTTCTTGTTTGGAAACAGACTACTGCCGCGCTGTGCGAAATGCTAGCCTTGGTCGCGGTTTGGCCTACTTATGCGTGTTTTTAGCGACAATAACGAAAAAAGCGCCGCAAATACTGCGGCGCTTTTTAATCACGTTAACTGTTTGACCAATTAGTGGGCCGTCGCTGTGTCGCCTTGGCCTGATCTTGCTGCCAATGCTGCGGCGGCCGCAGCATCTTCTGCATCTTGATCCCATTCAATGGCCTCGGGTTCGCGCACCAATGCATGTTTGAGGACCTCGGACACATGCGTCACAGGGATAATCGTTAGCCCCTCTTTCACGTTATCGGGAATCTCTGGAAGATCTTTTTCGTTTTCTTCGGGGATCAGAACCGTCGTGATGCCACCGCGCAGCGCTGCCAACAGCTTTTCCTTAAGGCCGCCGATTGGCATCGCATTACCACGCAACGACACCTCACCGGTCATAGCAATGTCTTTGCGCACAGGAATCTGCGTCAGCACGGATACGATGGATGTCACCATCGCCAAACCAGCGGATGGGCCATCCTTGGGTGTTGCACCATCAGGAACATGCACGTGAATATCGATCGCATCAAATTTTGGCGGTTTTACACCAATTTTTGGACTGATTGAACGCACATAGCTGCTGGCCGCGTCGATGGATTCTTTCATCACATCGCCCAGCTTACCTGTGGTTTTCATGCGACCCTTACCGGGCAAACGCAACGCTTCGATCTGCAACAATTCACCACCCACAGACGTGTAGGCAAGCCCTGTCACAACACCGATCTGATCGTCCTTTTCGGCCAAACCATAGCGGTATTTTTGTACGCCAAGAAAGTCATCAAGGTTATCACCGGTCACTGTAACGCTGTCGGCTTCTTTCTTGATAATCTTTGTCAGCGATTTGCGCGCTACTTTGGCAATCTCACGTTCAAGGTTCCGCACGCCTGCTTCACGCGTGTAATAGCGGATCATGCCAGTCAAGGCACTGTCCTCAATGGAAAATTCCTTTTCCTTGAGGGCGTGGTTCTTGATCTGTTTCGCCACCAGATGCTGCTTCGCAATCTCGCGCTTCTCGTCCTCAGTGTAGCCAGACAGCGGGATAATCTCCATCCGGTCCAGCAACGGACCCGGCATGTTGTAGCTGTTGGATGTGGTCAGGAACATCACGTTTGAAAGGTCATATTCGACCTCCAAGTAGTGATCTACAAATGTAGAATTCTGTTCGGGGTCCAACACTTCAAGCATTGCGGATGCGGGATCACCACGGAAATCCTGACCCATCTTGTCGATTTCGTCGAGCAAGATCAGCGGATTGGTGGTTTTCGCCTTTTTCAGCGCCTGAATGATCTTGCCGGGCATAGACCCAATATAGGTCCGACGGTGTCCGCGAATTTCGCTTTCGTCACGTACACCACCCAATGAGATGCGGATAAATTCGCGCCCCGTCGCCTTGGCAACAGATTTACCAAGTGAGGTTTTACCCACACCGGGAGGGCCGACCAAACACATGATCGGGCCTTTCATCTTGGTTGAACGCTGCTGCACCGCCAGATACTCGACAATGCGTTCTTTGACCTTTTCCAAGCCATAGTGGTCGTCATCAAGCACCTTTTGCGCCTTGCTCAGGTCCTTTTTGACACGCGATTTAACGCCCCAAGGGATCGACAACATCCAATCAAGATAATTGCGCACCACAGTCGCCTCAGCAGACATTGGCGACATATTTTTGAGCTTCTTAATCTCAGCATCGGCCTTTTCACGGGCTTCTTTGCTCAACTTGGTCGCAGCAACTTTTTCTTCCAGCTCAACAACTTCGTTTTTGCCGTCTTCACCATCACCCAATTCGGTCTGAATGGCCTTCATCTGCTCATTCAAATAATACTCACGCTGGGTTTTTTCCATCTGCGATTTAACACGGGTTTTGATCTTTTTCTCGACTTGAAGCACGGACATTTCGCCCTGCATCAACCCATAAACTTTCTCCAGCCGCTCGGACACAGACAAGGTCTCAAGCAGGTCTTGCTTTTGCTCAACTTCAATGCCCAAGTGCCCCGCGACAAGGTCGGCCAAACGTGCCGGTTCAGCACTTTCACCAACGGCGGTAAGCGCCTCATCAGGCACGTTTTTCTTTACCTTGGCGTAGCGTTCAAATTCATCCGCAACAGAGCGCAACAGCGCCTGAGTTGTCGCTGCATCCCCCGGCATTTCGGTCAAATATTCGGCACGCGCCTCAAAGAAGCTGTCGTTCTCAAGATATTCGGTGATGCGCACCCGCGCTTGCCCTTCGACCAGCACTTTGACAGTGCCATCGGGTAGCTTCAAAAGTTGCAGCACATTGGCCAGTACGCCCGCCTTAAAGATACCCGAAGATTCGGGTTCATCCTCACCGGGGTCAATCTGGCTCGACAGCAGGATTTGCTTGTCATCCGCCATCACTTCTTCCAACGCGCGCACTGATTTTTCACGGCCCACAAACAGCGGGACAATCATGTGGGGGAAAACCACAATATCGCGCAACGGCAGTACCGGGTATGACGCGTTCAGGGGTTCTTGCATGCTCAATTCCTTATCTTGGCAAACGATCATGGCCCCTATTTAGGCTGCCACTTAATCATTTCCTGTTCTGGGTTAGGTATCTGTGCACCCTGCCCGCCTGTTTCAATCCCAAATCAACGGGACGTTACCGCATCATCGCGCGTCACTGGGCCAGTAGCAACCGTCGTTTTACATGTAATTGACCGCAATTGTGGGGGTTTTCGCAGGATTTAATGGCAATTTCGTGTGTTTTCATCTTTTTTGCGTTTTTCACAAAGGATCAATGTCGCCCTGCGCCCGCTTGTTATGAAAATCCGATTGCCATGCCTCAAACGAACCGCCTCCAATCGCTGTGCGCATGCCATCCATGATGTCCTGATAGTAGCGCAGATTGTGCCATGTCAGCAGCATCGAAGATATGATTTCTTGCGACTTAAACACATGGTGTAGATAGGCGCGTGAATATTTGCTGCACGCCGGGCACCCACAGTTTTCATCCAACGGGCGTGGGTCATCCATGTGGCGCGCGTTTTTGATGTTCAACACACCGTGGCGCGTGAACACTTGACCCGTACGGCCAGATCGCGATGGCAAGACGCAGTCCATCATGTCGATGCCGCGGGCGACGGCACCAACGATGTCATCAGGTTTACCCACGCCCATAAGGTAACGTGGCTTGTCCTTGGGCAGCATATCAGGCGCGTAATCGAGGCAGTCAAACATCGCCGCCTGCCCTTCGCCCACGGCCAACCCGCCAACCGCGTAGCCATCAAAATCAATCTCGCGCAATGCCTCGGCGCTTTCCCCGCGCAAGTCTTGCTCTAACCCGCCCTGTTGAATGCCAAACAGCGCATGACCGGGGCGATCCCCGAATGCCTGCTTGGACCGAGCCGCCCACCGCATCGACAACTGCATGCTTTCAGCAATTCGCGTGCGGTCCGCGGGCAGCGCAGGACACTCATCAAAGCACATGATAATGTCAGAACCCAGCAGCGCCTGAATTTCCATTGACCGTTCCGGCGTGATCTCGTGCTTGGAGCCGTCAATGTGGCTTTTGAAAGTCACGCCGTTTTCGGTCAGCTTGCGCAGATCAGCCAGTGACATCACCTGATACCCACCAGAATCCGTCAAGATCGGCTTGTCCCAATTCATGAAGGTGTGCAGCCCACCAAGGCGCGCGATCCGCTCTGCCGTGGGGCGCAGCATCAAGTGGTACGTATTGCCCAGCAAGATATCCGCACCCGTCGCCGCCACGCTGTCGGGCATCATCGCCTTGACGGTTGCGGCCGTGCCCACGGGCATGAACGCAGGCGTGCGAATATCGCCGCGCGTGGTGTGTATGACGCCGGTGCGCGCCTTGCCGTCTGTGGCGTTGAGGTCGAATGAGATTTTATCCATGGCCCGCCTTCTGATCCAAATCACGAGGTTTGCCAAGCCCGTTGATTTTGCGCCCCCACACGCGCAGAGTGTAGGCATTACCAACAGAGCATTTGCCCAAAAGAAAATTAGCCATGACCGACCAAGACCACATCGAGCGCATCAACGCCCTCACCCGCAACGCCCGCAACACATGGTTCGCCCTTTTGGGTGTGCTGGTCTTTGTGGGGATTACATTGATGGGCGTCGAACATATCGACTTTTACGGCGTCAACCGCGCCACAAAACTGCCACTGGTGGATGTGGAGGTGCCAACCAAGTCGTTCTTCTTTGCCGCCCCCGTGCTGACGGCGGCGATCTTTGGGTATTTTCATTTGTATTTGATTAGGTTG
>CALKXT010000068.1 GCA_938003685.1 uncultured Sulfitobacter sp.
TGATCTGGATCGCGATGATGTGGGCTTTTCTGCGCTGGGGCCGATCATTGGTGTGGTTGAGCAGGTCGAATAGACACAACAGTTCATGTAACGCGGTGAACTTGGGTCTAGGCAGATGCGAACGAGCGCGGTATGGGGCCACTCGAACAAATTAAGAGAGTGAACATGGCGCGCAAACGCAAGGGTCGGGATATTTCAGGTTGGCTGGTGGTGGATAAACCCGCCGGGCCAACGTCTACGGCAGTGGTCAACAAGGTGCGCTGGGCGTTGGATGCGAAAAAAGCAGGCCATGCTGGTACGCTTGATCCTGATGCAACCGGTGTGTTGGCTGTGGCCTTGGGTGAGGCCACCAAAACCGTTCCCTATATTACAGATGCATTGAAAGCGTACGAATTCACTGTACGTTTAGGTGTATCGACAAACACTGATGACGCCGAAGGTGAGGCATTAGAGACATCCGATCTGCGTCCTGATGATAGTGCAATCAAGGATGCTTTGGCTGCGTTCATTGGCGACATCGAACAGGTGCCTCCGCAGTTTTCTGCTGTCAAAATCGACGGGCAGCGCGCCTATAAACTGGCGCGAGCCGGCGAAGAAATGGAATTGGCAGCACGCCCGCTTTGGGTCGAAAGCCTGTTGTTGACGGATCGTCCTGACATCGATCACGTTACCCTTGAGATGGTCTGTGGCAAAGGCGGCTATGTACGTTCAATCGCGCGCGATTTGGGGCAAGCCTTGGGGTGTTTCGGGCATGTGCGTGAATTGCGCCGCATTTGGTCTGGTCCATTTGATGCAGCTCAAGGGATAACCCTTGAACAGGTTGAGGCCTTGGCACGGACACCCGAGTTGGATGGTCATCTCTTGCCACTGGAACAAGGTCTGCATGAATTGCCCGAGGTCAAAGCAACCGCAGAGGGTGCAACCCGGTTGCGCAATGGTAATCCGGGCATGGTGATCGCACATGATGTCGAATACGGCGATGAATGCTGGGCATCTTTTGAGGGTCAAGCGGTTGCCGTTGGTCGTTTTAAGGCGGGCGAATTGCACCCAGCGCGGGTTTTTAACGCAGGATCGTAAGACTTCGTGATGATTCTAGAAATGTAGTTTGGAACTATTTGGTTCCAAATATTACAAACTGTCACCAACCTCACGCGGCTGTCAGCAAATTCTAGCGATTGTTTCAGTAATTGTTTCAGTCATCACCGCTTTGATCAGCGCTGCGTGAGGGGCCTATCGCACCCCATCCTTTCGCTCCATTTTGTTTCCAACGACACGCATTCAACTCGGAGACAAGAACATGAAACACACTCTTTTTACCCTTCTCAGCGCTGGCGCATTGGCCACAATCGCATTTGACGCCTTTGGTCTGGGGTTAAGCCCACTGCTTGGATACGCAAAACTGGCACCTGTTGGCCTTGCCGGTTCAACACTGAAACAGGTCTTTGGCAGCAGCCCATCAGGTGCAGCGCATCTGTTGCATACTTTAACAGGCGTGGTGTTCTATGTTTTGGGATATTTCTTGATCGCGCGACCTGTGCAACGTGCCGTGGTGCCCGCACTGCATTGGACTGTAACCGCTGCTGTTTATGGCGTCGCGCTATGGGTGTTTGCCCTCTATATCATGGCGCACTTGGTTGCCGGAATGCCCGCATTCCTTGGCTTTTCTGGGATCACTTGGGTAGCTTTGTGGGGTCACATCTTGTTCGCCCTTGTTGCAGCTTGGGTGATTGAGGCACATGGCATCGCCTTTGACCTCAAGGCGCGACGCATCACAGCTGCTGTCCAAGCTTAAGCGGTTCAGGTTTAAACAATTGAAAACCGCCGTCCTTTTGAAACAAGGGCGGCGGTTTTCGTTTGAACTATCGCATCAAGGTTGGCACAACCACGCCATGATCACTCGCTCCCACACAAAAGATGATGCGCCTTCAACCGCCATCTATTCAGATTGTGAAAGCTATCGCTATAGCCTGAGCCGTGTTTGGAAACCGTCGGACAAAATGGTGATGTTCGTGATGCTCAATCCATCAACCGCGTCCGAAGTACACAACGATCCAACAGTAGAACGCTGCGAACGTCGGGCACGAACTTTGGGATTTGGTGGGTTTCGTGTGACCAATATTTTCGCATGGCGCGCAACGGATCCCCGCGACATGCGCGCCGCGGATGATCCAATCGGCCCGCAAAACGATGCGATGCTGCTTGAGGGGGCTAATTGGGCGGATAAAATCATCGCGGCATGGGGGGTGCACGGCGCACATATGGATCGCGGCAAAGCCGTTTCGATCATGTTGTCACAAACATCTAAGCCATTGTTCCATCTTAGTTTGTCAAAGGCGGGGCACCCAAAACATCCGTTGTATTTACCCTATGTTCAACAACCAATTCCTTGGGACTTAACCTCTGCTTAATCGCGACATTTCTTAAGTAAGCATTAACCAATTTACACTATTGGTTTTGATGTTTTGAGGGAAATGTGGCCCTGTATCCGTCAGGGTAATGTGTGCTGCATGAGGCCGATATCGGGTAGGAATTTCAAATGTTGTGGTTGGCGGGATTGATGGGATTAATGGCGGTGAGTACCGCCGTATATGTCGACGTTGGCGAGGAAGAAGTTAACGATGATTTGCCCAGCTCAACTGGTAATTTTATTGAAGGTCAGGGAAATATAATATCCGGGTCTGATGACGACGACATCCTCACCGGTAGCGAAAATGGTGATCAAATCGGCGGCGGCGGCGGTGACGATGATATTGACGGTGGCGCAGGTGATGACGATGCGCACGGCGCAGAGGGTGATGATACGCTGAACGGCGGTGCGGGCAACGACAGCGTTCACGGCGATGATGGTGATGACGACATTATTGGCGGCGCGGGCGACGATAGTTTAATGGGCCACAACCACGACGATGTTCTGCGCGGCGGCGAGGGCCACGATTCACTACAAGGCTCAGATGGAAACGATCAACTATTTGGCGATAACGGCGACGATGCACTTCAGGGCGGTCTTGGGAATGATGCGTTGGACGGCGGGATTGGCGAGGATACGCTGTTTGGTGGCTGGGGTGACGATACCATCAGCGGCATCGTTGACGACGAAAATATTGAAGCTATCCAAGACAGCGATACGCGCGATTTTTTAAACGGCGGCGGCGGTGATGATGTCATTCTGACGGGCCAAGATGATATCGTGACATCCGGTGAAGGCGCTGATCAGATCGTTCTGGGTGATTGGTTTGAACAAGGTCACGCAGCACAAATTATGGATTTCATGCCGAATGATGACTCACTTTTGTTTGTCTGGGATGACAGCGACACAAGCGCCGAACCACCTGCGGTTTCAATTGTACCTGATCCTGAAAACGCGGGCAATTTAAGGGTGATGATGGGTGACATGGTTGTGGCGCATGTCGCTAGCGACACGCCACTAGATATTGCGGATATTTCATTGATCTCGCTTAGTTCCGCCTATTCAACAGGTCTGTTGGCGGCTTAACCTACACCTTGGGCCAATAAGCCTTTGCCATTTCCTACTTATTTTCCTATACGCGCCCATCACTTGCTGATTCCGATTGGTAAGTGATGCTCCATGGGCCTGTGCTGGACGACATCCCGGCCTGCGCCATTCATTCTAATTTATCCCATAAAGGAGACCCCGATGTCGATTACGCCAGAAGCAAAAGCACAAGTCATGAAGGACTTTGGCGCCAAAGAAGGCGACACAGGTTCGCCAGAAGTACAGGTTGCAATCTTGTCGTCACGCATCGCGACGCTGACAGAGCACTTCAAGACACATAAAAAAGACAACCACGGTCGCCGTGGTCTGTTGAAAATGGTCGCAACGCGCCGCAAGCTGTTGGACTATGTAAAAGGCAAAGATATGGCCCGTTATCAGGACCTGATCAAACGCCTCGGCCTGCGCCGCTAAGCGCTGCGCCAACGTCGATACGGAATACACCGCGTTCATTCAGTTGAGCGCGGTTTTTCTTTGTCTCAAGTCAAAAATGTGAAAGCGTATCAAAAGCTGACACCAACACGTGAGATTTTGATGACTCGTTTATGTACCCCGCTTTCTATTCTGTTTATTTCCTGCGCTGCGCCTACGTTCGCCCAAAGCGCCAATTGCACCGATGATGATTACCTTGAAGCTGCGATGGCGCATTTGGAGAGCCATTACCGCAGCTTTCCAGAAGAACTATTCACCGCGCAATTACTGCTTAAAGAAGGGTTTGATCAAGAGGATGTGAAGCCAGACGGCAAGTGGGGACCAAAGACCCAAAGCGTCGTTTGTGGTGCGTTGCAAACCTATACTAAGATTGGCGGCAGCGATGGAGATTGGGGCATTCGACGCGCCAGTCATACACCGCAGTTCACGACTTGGATTCTAAAAGCAGCCCGCGCCAATCTATCCGACGGCGAGGTCGAATTCCCCGATTGAGACAGGCTGAATGTACGCGAGGTCGCCTTGTGCGTAGAAAAACCAAGCGTTCACATTTAACGCCGTGTCCGAGCCATTTCCAGCTGTGTTTTAACTGTTGCCCCGCATGACTTTATAGCCCGCCACTTGTGCAGGCCCATAATCCGCCCTAGGACTTCTCCGGTCTACTATCGGGGAAGGATCACCAATGACCAAGACAATCGTAAACAGCTGGAACGAATGGGACCCGCTGAAGCATGTGATCGTGGGCCGCGCTGACGATTGCCACATCCCCCCCGAAGAACCCGCATTGGACGCAAAAGTCCCCGAAGACAGCGACATGCGCGGCCAATGGGGCCGCCGCCCGCAAGAGACCATTGATCGTGCCAATGAGTTGCTGGATAATTTCGCGGGCATGCTGGAAAAACGTGGTGTTCGGGTGGATCGACCCACCTGTATTGATCATTCTTTACCTGCAACGACGCCTGATTTTCACACAGAATCACAGTTTGGGTGCATGCCACCGCGCGATGTTCTCCTGACCGTTGGGTCCGAAATGCTTGAGGCCACGATGTCGTATCGCTGCCGCTGGTTTGAATACCTTAACTACCGTCCGCTGATGCAGCAGTATTTCGATGAAGATCCTAATTTCCGCCACGAATCCGCGCCCAAGCCACGACTAACAGATGCGGATTATCATCCGGATTATCTGTCCGAAAAAATTGGTGATACCAAGCGACTGGAGTGGGCGGCAAAGAAATTCTTTGTCACTACAGAAGAAGAGCCATTGTTCGACGCCGCCGATGTATTGCGTTTCGGCAAAGATTTGGTTGTGCAGCACGGCTTTACCACCAATCAAAAAGGCATCGAGTGGCTGCGCCGCCACTTCCCAGATCATCGCGTGCACACGGTGAATTTCCCCGGCGATCCCTACCCCATCCACATCGACGCGACGTTCACACCGCTGCGTCCCGGCTTGATCTTGAACAACCCGCATCGTCGCCTGCCCGAAGAACAGCGTAAGATGTACAATGACAACGGTTGGGAAATCGTCGACGCAGCAACGCCCGCGCACAACACGCCACCGCCGCTGTGTTATTCCTCAACTTGGCTGTCGATGAATGTACTGGTTCTGGACCCCAAAACCGTCTGCGTTGAGAAATCCGAAGTTTATCAAGCCGAACAGATGGACAAGCTGGGCATGGAAGTCGTCGAAGTCGAATTGCGCGATGCCTATGCGTTTGGTGGCGGGCTACATTGTTGCACCGCAGATGTGTACCGTGAGGGCGGATGCGAGGATTACTTTCCGAGCTTGAGCAAGTAGTCAGTACCAAACAGCCGCTCTTGGCGTGAAATCTTATCCCGAAGGAATACGCCATGAGTGACCTACCAGACGTTGCACAATTGCTTGCGAATGCCGAAGCCGTTGCAAAAAATGCGGATGCGGACGTGTCTGAGATTGAAGAGGCAGTTGTTGAGACTGTCTCGGCTTTTGAAGCACGCCTGCAGCATCACTTTGCGCGCGGTCCATTCTTTGTGAAACTGCGCAACCGTCTGCGCGACGAAGGGCACACAGACCTCGCGCAGTCTGTGTACCACTACTATCTCGCCGCAAACGTGCTTAAGCACGGCGGCGGCAAGAGTTTGCGAGAGCTTGAGAGGTTAAGCGATCAGCCGTTTACGCTTCAGGATGAAGAGGGGAAGGCGTTGATCGACGTGTCATCGGGGAACTTTCTTGGTGGTTTGGTTACCAGCCTTGGCAAGGCACACCACATTCTTTCGGCGGGCTGAATCCTCTTTAGGGATTGCACCTCATGAGATATGATACAGCCTATTTGTAAGTTTCGCGCCGATCCCCGAAGTCCCGAACACGTTTACGCCACGCCTTGTAACTACCCGGTTTCAACGTATCGCGCATCAACGCCTTTACCTGCTTTTCCGAAGTTCCATATTCGCGCTCTATATTAGCAAAACTAACATGATCTGACAGCGCCATCTGTATGATGTCGCTGATGTGTTCTGGCGGCAGGTCTGGTGTTTTACTCATATTAGGGGAATTAGCCGCCAAAATGTGGAAGGCAAATTAAACCTTTGATCACCAAAGGGCACTCTGCTGTAACTGGATTTGGCGAAACCGTTTGCACCGATGCACGAATTCTCAGTTTGGACCCGGTAACAAGCTCTGAGACTTTGATTTTTCAAGCTAGCGAACCTGCCACTGTTCTGCGGTGGCCAACGTCGCTGCAAAAAAGCAGCCCCAATAGAGTAAGCAAATTAGTCTTTTTAAATCAGAACATATGATGGGTATTGTTTCTTAAGATGCCGACCACAACATTGGTGTCGATTGTACGACAACCTTTCGCCAAACTCGGGTAGATGGGGTGACATCACAAACCCTTCCCATCCCCCTTAAAACACTGTATGCCCGCGCAATCTGAAAGCCAGCGCCCGGACTCCAGCGCTGCACAAGACGATATCGGAGTCAGGGGCAATACGGCCCCTATGCAAATGGCCCCATCAGGGCCGAAACAGGAAACGTAAATGTTTAATGTAACGACAAAATCAATCCAGTGGGGCGAAGAGACGCTGACACTGGAAACCGGCAAAGTGGCCCGTCAGGCAGACGGTTCTGTGATTGCCACG
>CALKXT010000069.1 GCA_938003685.1 uncultured Sulfitobacter sp.
GTGTTGTGGAAACCTGTGGGCAGCCGTTTGGCGCTTGGGGTTGAAGCAAACTATGTCAAACAACGCGATTTCTCAGGCCTGGGGTTTCAGAGCTACGGCGTCGCGACAGGCCATGCATCTGCCTACTATGAATTTGGCGGCGGCTATCACGGCCAAGTCGACGTAGGTCGCTATCTTGCTGGTGATATGGGTGGCACAGTCACGCTGACACGCGAATTCGCAAATGGGTGGCGCGTCGGTGGCTTCTTTACCGTTACGAATGTGTCGGCCGCCGATTTTGGCGAAGGGTCGTTTGACAAAGGTATCAACCTAACCATTCCGGTCAGTTGGTTCCTTGGCACACCCGGCAAACGCACAATTTCGACAACGATCCGTCCTATTCAACGTGACGGTGGCGCACGCCTTTCAGTACCAGGCAGACTGTATGAACAGGTACGTTCAGGGCATCGCAATGCCCTAGAGGATCAATGGTCGAGGGTCTGGGAATGAAGCGTTTATCAATCAGCCTGATCTTGATCAGCAGCCTTGTCTTAACAGCCTGTTCTGGTGGCAACGGCACAAGCAAGGGTAACGGCGGGGCACTGTTGCAAGCTGGCTCATCCGTTGTCGGTGCAGTCAAAGCGCGCCGTGCTGGCAGAAATAACGTACCAACACGTGTCGTCGTCACCCGTAAACTGCTTGATGAAACCATTGGCGAAGTCATGCAAGTGATCCCTGACAAAACCGGGCTTCAAGATTTTATGTTTCTCGTTGGCAAGCGCAACGACAGCTACCCGGGTACTGTTGAAGTCTGGAAATCATCGGACAACGCACATTTGATTTTGCGCGATGGCGTGTTGATTGCCACCAAAGGTTTGGGTGGCGACATGCGATCAGCAGATGCATCAACTGCAATTGCCGGATTTGATGGCCATGGTGGTGGCGGTGAACGTGTGATGGTCTTGGATCGCCAAGATGGTTCAGCGCAGGCCGTTCCATTTGCGTGTGACATGACCCAATTGGGACGCGAGACCATTCAAATTGTTGATCAACGCATCTCAACTTATCGCATGCGCGAGGATTGTGTGTACCGCAATACCAAGATTACGAATGAATATTGGGTCGAAACATCCGGTGGACGTATGCGCAAGTCACGGCAATGGGCAGGCCCCGTTTTTGGTTATGTTGCCTTCGAGAGGCTCAAAAACTAGCAAAAGCACCAAAAACTGATGCTAAGTTGACTCATCAGGCTTTTGCGAATGACAAATATGTTGTACTAAAAGTCAAGTTTATGTATCGAGAATCAAATCTAACCCCCAAGGGATATTTAACATGAAAAAGATTGCTACACTTCTTACAGCAGCCGCACTCGTTGCAGGCATGTCTGGCGCAGCTTCTGCACAGGGCCTTGCGGGTCTGGGCGCAGGCGTAACAACAGGCACAGTTCTGGGTGTTACAGCAGCTGGCTTCTTGATCATCGCAATCGTATCTGACGATGGCACGGTCACAACAACAACTGTTGCACCATAAATTTTTCAGACCTTTCTAGGTCTGAACATTTTACAAAGCGGCCTTCATGAATGTGAAGGCCGCTTTTGCATTTTCAGGGCTTTTAAACTTGCTGCTTTCCCTATGATAAGCGATCTAAACATCTATGGATAAAACGCTTCTTTCATTTGGTCATGGCTTTAGCGCCCGCGCACTGGCAAAACTGTTGATCCCACAGGGATGGCGAATAGTTGGGACCACGCGCAGCGCTGACAAAATGGCCGACATCGCAGCATCTGGCGTCGAACCCTTATTGTGGCCGGGCACTGATGTATCCGGCCTCGTTTCAGAATTTCCAAACATTCTGATATCAGCAGGTCCTGACCGCGACGGTGACCCTGTGCTGAATGCGATAACGCCACAAATCAATGCTGCGGCTCGAGATCTACGCTGGGTTGGCTATCTGTCTACCACTGGCGTCTATGGTGATCATCAAGGCGGTTGGGTAGATGAAGATACGCCGCTGTCACCCTCCACCAAGCGCGGTCAAGCACGTGTAGCAGCAGAAACAGCATGGCAGGCCATCCCAGAACTACCACTACACATTTTTAGACTGGCAGGCATCTATGGTCCCGGGCGCGGCCCCTTTGCCAAGGTACGTAATGGCACAGCGCGACGTATCATAAAAAAAGGGCAGGTGTTTTCACGCATCCACGTGGACGATATTGCAACGGCGGTCGCGCTTTCTATCGCCTCACCACACCCCGGCGCTGTTTATAATCTCTGCGATGATGACCCAGCCCCACCTCAAGATGTGATCGGTCATGCCGCAGAACTGTTAGGCCTACCCCTGCCAGAAGCCATTGATTTTGAAACCGCTGAGATGACTCCAATGGCGCGCAGCTTTTATGCCGAAAGCAAAAAAGTGCGCAATGATCGCGCAAAAGAACAGCTGGGATGGAAGCCAAAGTATCCAGATTATAAGATCGGTTTGGCTGCGATGCTCAAAGATATCGCCTAGGAGATACGGGCAATGCCGCCCTTGTTGACCGCGCTTACTGTCGCCATATAGAGCCAAACCTAAGCACAGGCAGGATCAATGACCCAAAGACTGAAATCCCTATTGGAAACACCGTATTTCGGTAACTTCATCATGGGCGTTATCATCTTTAATGCGATCCTGCTGGGTTTGGAAACATCACAGACCATTATGTCACGCGCGGGTGGCTTGATTATGTTTCTGGACCGCCTCTGTCTGGCGGTTTTTGTGACCGAGATCGTGGCAAAACTCATTGCTTATCGCTTTAGGTTTTTCCGTGATGGGTGGAACATCTTTGACTTTCTGATCGTCGCAATCTCATTGATCCCAGTCACTCAAGGCTTCAGCGCACTCAGGGCACTTCGCATTCTTCGGGTGCTGCGTCTGGTGTCAACAGCACCCCGTTTGCGCCGTGTGGTTGAGGGATTGATCAGCGCCTTACCCGGCATGGCATCGGTTTTTGCACTGATGGCGTTGATCTTTTATGTGGCCGCCGTGATCGCAACCAAGCTGTTTGGTCTGACATTCCCAGAATGGTTTGGAACTCTTGCACGCAGCGGCTATTCGCTATTTCAAATCATGACATTGGAAAGTTGGTCGATGGGCATCGTTCGCCCCGTAATGGAAATCTATCCACTAGCATGGATGTTCTTTGTGCCGTTCATCATGGTCACCACCTTCGCCGTGGTGAACTTGTTGGTAGGTTTGATAGTGAACTCAATGCAGGATGCGCACCACGAAGAAACAAACGCAGAAACGGGCGCATACCGTGAGGATGTAACTGACAGGCTACTTTCCATTGAAAAGCAGTTGGATGCATTGCTAGAGCAGCAAAAACGCTAACGTATTTTTGCTCTGCTATTAGGCGCGTTGCGCGCCAATGCTGGCTATACCCAACACGTCCAACACTTTTGCTTCGATATGTTCGGCATTCATACCAGCAACAGCATACATATCCGCTGGGTTTGCATGATCAATAAAGGTGTCAGGCAGCACCATTGAGCGGTATTTCAGGCCCTTATCAAATACACCTTCGTCCGCCAGCAATTGTGCAACATGGCTGCCAAAGCCACCAACAGCACCTTCTTCGATGGTAATCAGCACTTCGTGCTGCGCAGCGAGCGACAGGATCATCTCTCGATCAAGTGGTTTGGCAAAACGCGCGTCTGCAATGGTGGGTGTGATGCCTTTTGCGACCAAAGCTTCGGCAGCCTTTTCAACTTCGGTCAATCGGGTGCCGAACGACAGCAACGCAACCTTAGAACCCTCTGCGATGATCCGGCCCTTGCCAATCTCAAGCGGCGTACCGCGTTCAGGCATCTCGACGCCTTTGCCCTCACCACGTGGGAAGCGGAACGCAATAGGACCATCATCATACGCAACAGCGGTCGCGACCATGTGTTTTAATTCTGCTTCATCTGCGGCGGCCATCACCACGAAGCCAGGCAGGTTGGTCAAATAGGCGACATCAAACGCACCCGCGTGGGTGGCCCCATCAGCACCAACTAGCCCAGCGCGATCAATTGCAAAACGCACAGGCAGACGTTGGATTGCAACGTCATGCACCACTTGATCATAGCCGCGTTGCAAGAATGTTGAGTACATCGTGCAAAACGGCTTCATACCGCCCGCAGCCAAAGCCGCAGAAAACGTCACGCCGTGTTGTTCCGCAATACCGACATCAAAGCAACGGCTGGGATAGCGTTCTGCAAACAAGTTAAGGCCTGTGCCGTCCGGCATTGCAGCCGTAACAGCGCAAACTTTGTCATCCTCTGCCGCCTCGGCCAGAAGGCTCTGTGCAAAAACAGATGTATAGCTAGGTGCATTCGACGGTGTCTTTTTCTGCTCACCCGTCACAACATTAAATTTCGCGGTAGCGTGGCCCTTGTCACGCGCCTGTTCGGCGGGGGCATAGCCCTTGCCCTTTTTGGTGACCACATGGATCAGGATCGGACCAGTTGCGCGTTGTTTCACGGTGCGCAACACAGGCAACAGTTGGTTCATGTCATGACCATCGATCGGCCCAAGATAGGAAAACCCCAATTGCTCAAACAACGTCCCACCGACGGCCATACCTTTCAGCATATCCTTGGCGCGACGCGCACCTTCACGAAAGGGTTCAGGCAGCAGGCTAACGGCACCTTTAGCAGCCGCTTTGAAATCTTGGAACGGCTCTTCTGCGTAAAGACGGCTTAGATAGGCCGACATTGCACCAACGGGTGGAGCAATCGACATTTCATTGTCATTCAAAATGACAATCATCCGCTTTTTCAAATGGCCAGCGTTGTTCAACGCCTCATAGGCCATGCCAGCAGACATTGACCCATCGCCAATCACGGCAATCGCATCGCCTAGACCCTCTGGCACCACACCACCCAGATCACGCGCCACTGCAAAGCCAAGCGCCGCACTGATTGATGTTGAACTATGCGCTGCACCAAACGGGTCATAGGGACTTTCGCTACGTTTGGTGAAACCGCTCAAGCCGTCTTTCATCCGCAAGGTCCGAATACGATCGCGGCGTTCTGTAAGAATCTTGTGAGGATAACACTGGTGACCAACATCCCAGATGATCTTGTCGCGCGGCGTATCGAACACGGCATGCAAGGCAACAGTCAATTCCACCACACCCAACCCAGCACCCAAATGGCCACCCGTGACGGAAACCGCTGAAATCGTTTCGCTGCGCACTTCGCGGGCCAACTGCGTTAACTGTATATCTGACAGCTGCTTAAGATCCGCAGGGCGCACTACTTTATCTAGCAACGGTGTTTTGGGTGTATCGTCGGTCATCTTGGTGGTCCCCTTCCGGGTCGACAGTCTAGCTTTGGCGGGCAATAACGAAGGCAGCAGCTTGTCGCAAGGTTTCTGCCTCATCCCCATATACAGATAAGGCATCACAGGCAGATTGCACCAATTCATCGGCGCGACGTTTGGCCCCATCAAGGCCCAAGTGTGAAACAAACGTGGCTTTGCCAGCGTTCGCGTCTTTGCCTGTCGCTTTTCCAACAGTGGCGGTATCGCCCGTAACATCCAAAATATCGTCAGCGATTTGGAATGCCAAACCAACGGCAGAAGCATATTTTTGCAACTGCCCTGTATTAACTTGCGCCATGCGCGCGCCCGCCATCGCAGACCATGCAATTAACGCGCCAGTCTTGCCCTGTTGCAACATCGTAATTTGCTCAAGACTAAGCGGCTGAGCGGCAGTTTCAGCAGCCATATCAAGAGCCTGTCCCAAAACCATGCCCTGCGCACCTGCCGCCTTGGCAAGGCTTAGTGACAAATTCGCCCTAACATCGCCACTACCCACACGCGGATCAGAGACCAGCTCAAACGCCATGGCCTGCAACGCATCGCCTGCCAAAACTGCCGTTGCTTCATCCCATTTCACGTGGACTGTTGGCTCACCGCGTCTCAGATCATCATCGTCCATGCACGGCAGATCATCATGCACCAAACTATAGGCGTGCAGCGCCTCAATGGCGGTTGCAGGTAAAATCGCCTGCTCAGGGGCAACACCGTGTAATCGGGCCGTTTCCAAAACAAAGAACCCGCGCAACCGCTTACCGCCGCGCGTAGCATGTGCCATTGCTTGAACAACTGGCAACTTATCTAAGTCTGCATAAATACGATCAAACTGTGTTTGGATATCGCGTGCCGTTTGATCCAACCGGGTTTGAAACATCGACCCCTACAGCCCTTCAACAGGCTTGGCCCCAGTCGCGTTGCCATCACCATCCAACGTGATCGCCGCAACCTTTTCCTCGGCTTCTTTCAGCTTCGCTTCGCAGCGCGCCTTAAGCTTTGCACCACGTTCATAAAGGGCAATGCTTTCATCAAGCGCCACATCACCCCGTTCCAACTGGCCCAATACTTTTTCAAGCTCGGCCATTGCTGTCTCAAAATTCATCTCTTCAACGGGGGTATCGCTCATCTCAGCCTCTCAATTCATATTTTGGCAGACATTAGTCTGAGCCGCGCACCAAAGCCAGTAGGTGGTTCCTTACTCATATGACTAATTTTATAAGTGCCCCTTAATCAGGAGCCAGCATATAGCCTGCACCGCGCACAGTTTGCAGATACCGAGGTTGTTTCGGATTATCTTCAATTTTACGCCGCAACCGCGTGATCTGAACATCCACCGCGCGCTCTTGGGCCTGTCCACGATCGCGGCCCAATTCCTCAACCAATTTGGACCGACTTAACGGCGCACCTGGCTGGGCGGAAAATATCTTCATCAACTGAATTTCGGTGGCGGTTAAACGAACCAATTCGTCCCCCTGCCACATCTCGCCACGTTCTAGATCATAGCGAATCGCCCCAAGTGACATCACCTTTGGCGCGGCTTCTTCTGCTTTGGTGTCAGGAACGCGGCGTAAAATTGCATTAATACGCAGCAGCAGTTCCTTTGGTTCAAACGGTTTAGCCAGATAGTCATCTGCACCTGCCTCTAGCCCTTCGATGCGGTTTCCTGTTTCACCTTTGGCGGTCAGCAATAAAATTGGTGTTTGCATTGTCTCACGCAAGGATTGTGTCAGTGCAATACCGTCTTCACCGGGCATCATCACGTCCAGCACGATCAAATCAAAGTCAAGACCGGCAAGGATACGCCGTGCATGGGCGGCGTCGCGCGCGGCTGTCACCAAAAATCCATGCCGCATCAGGAATTTCTGCAACAACGTCCGGATGCGTTCGTCGTCATCGACGATTAATAGGTGGGCGTCCATTTCACTCATGTGCCTGTCTCCTTCAACCGCGTATAGCTCTGTCGCATTTCCGGGTCCATCATCGCCTCAAGAACAGTACGGAACCCTGCAACCGCATCTGGTCCCGCATCCCTGAATGCGGCACGCATACGGGCACGTTGCGCATTAGATAATTTCTGTTCTAACGCATGCCCGTCATCGGTCAAATACAGATGCCGTTCACGTTTGTCGTTTCGACCAACCTTGCTAATGACCAGACCATCGGAAATTAAGGTGCGCAACACACGGTTCAGTGACTGTTTCGTAACGCCCAGAATATTCAGCAGGTTATTCACCGTTGTCCCCGGCGCGCGATTGATAAAATGAACGGCGCGGTGATGCGCCCGGCCATATGCGAGATCAACGAGAATACGATCAGGGTCTGCGGTAAATCCGCGATAGGCAAAAAACATCGCCTCAGTCCCTTGGCGCAACTGTTCGTCCGTGAGGAACAGCAGGCTTTCTCCACCGCTTGTTGAAGAACCGCGTCCGTCTGCCATTGTTAGCCTCTTATCTAGTTTATCCCTGTTTATGTCAGTGTTGTTGACACTCCAAGGGCGAAAGGCTATCGCATCGCTGGTTTTGCGTAATTTTACGGTCGTTTCAGGTATTATTTGCGCAATATTCGTAATTTATCGTGGCAAACGAAAAGGACATACCATGGCAGGCGCATATAATGACCGGGACGGGCACATCTGGATGGATGGCAAGATGATCGATTGGCGCGATGCGAATGTTCACATCTTGACCCACGCCATGCATTACGCATCCTCTGTGTTTGAAGGTGAACGCGCCTATAATGGCAAGATTTTCAAAAGCCGCGAACATTCTGAACGCCTCAAGCGGTCTGCCAAAATGATCGATTTTGAAGTTCCCTATACGATCGATGAAATCGAAGCTGCCAAAGTCGAAGTCCTTGCTGCGTCTGGCCTGCAAGACGCCTACGTGCGGGCCATTGCATGGCGTGGGGCTGGCGAAGACATGGGTGTCGCATCTGCGCGCAACCCTGTGCATCTGGCAGTCGCCGCATGGGAATGGGGTGCCTATTATGGTGACGCCAAAATGAAGGGTGCTAAGCTCGATATCTCCAAATGGAAGCGCCCGTCACCCGAAACAATCCCAAGCCACGCAAAGGCGGCTGGCCTTTATATGATTTGCACCATGTCCAAACATGCGGCCGAGGCCAAAGGATGCTCGGACGCCATGATGTTCGATTATCGAGGTTATGTTGCCGAAGCGACAGGCGCGAATATCTTTTTTGTCAAAGACGGTGAAGTACATACCCCTGACCCAGACTGCTTTTTGAACGGGATTACCCGTCAGACCGTTGTCGGGATGCTAAAAGACAAAGGCATCAAGGTACACGAACGCCACATCATGCCCGAGGAACTCGAAGGGTTCGAACAATGCTGGCTGACTGGAACCGCCGCAGAGGTCACGCCCGTTGGTCAGATTGGTGATTTCAATTTTGAGGTTGGTACACTGACACGAGATATCGCAGAGGGTTATGAAAAGCTGGTGCGAGAGTAAAATTACGGGGCGGCTTTGGCCGCCCCAACTTCGTTAATAATCCACACCCTTTTGCGCCTTGATACCTGCCTTGAACGGGTGCTTCACCTCGGTCATTTCTGTGACCAGATCAGCGTATTCACACAACTCAGGTTTTGCATCGCGTCCAGTCAGAATCACACCAGTGCGTTTGTCGCGGGCATCTAGCCCCGCAATCACATCCTCT